>JAHDFN010000147.1 GCA_020628145.1 Saprospiraceae bacterium
GTATTTTTTGTCCACAACCGTGTCAAAACCTTACCTGACATACATGCGATGGTTTCCCGACTTTGTCCCGACGTGGACATTGCCATGGCACATGGACAAATGGATCCGAAAAAACTGGAAAATACTTTGGTGAATTTCATCAATAGAAAATACGACGTTCTTTTATGTACCAATATTATTGAAACGGGTTTAGACATCGCCAATGCCAATACCATTATTATTAATAATGCCCACCAATTCGGCATGAGCGATTTGCATCAATTAAGAGGAAGGGTTGGCCGTTCCAATAGAAAAGCATTTTGTTATTTATTTTCTCCACCGCTTTCCGTCTTGACACCCGATGCCAGAAAAAGATTACAAACGCTTGAAGAATTTTCGGATTTGGGTTCCGGGTTCGATATTGCCATGAAGGATTTGGATATCCGTGGTGCGGGGAATTTATTGGGTGGCGAGCAATCCGGTTTTATTGCGGATATCGGTTTTGAAACTTATCAGAAAATTCTGGATGAAGCCATTCAGGAATTAAAGGAAAATGAATTCAAGGATTTATTCAAAGATGAAAATAATGGAGAAAAAGAATATGTCCGTGATGTCATCATCGAAACCGATGCGGAAATGCATATTCCGGATAATTATGTTTCCAATATTCAGGAAAGGCTAAATCTTTATAATTTATTGGACAAACTGGAAAGTGAGGAGGAAATAGATGAATTTGTAGAACAATTGACCGACCGTTTCGGGAAAGTCCCTAAATCCGTTTTTAATTTATTCGAAGCATTGAGAATGCGTTGGTATTGTAAATTATTAGGTTTCGAAAGATTGAATTTTAAAGGAAAAAAACTACGTTGTTATTTTATTAATGACCCCCAATCTTCTTTTTATGAAACCGAACATTTCAATAACCTAATCGAATACGTAAACGGCTTGGGTGATCGACATCTTCATTTCAAACAATCCGTCAGGAATTTTTTCCTTGTCAAAGACGAATGCAAATCTTTAAAACAGGTCGTATATGCCTTAAAAGGAATTTCGGAAGGCATCAAGAAAAAAAAGGCGATTTAAATTTGTAACAAAAATCCTCCATTTATTTTAACATTTTTTCCTAGTCATTTTTTTAATCCTTTCCTTTTTTCCTTTTTTATTTTTCCTATCTTGGATTCGACAACAATATTTAATTGAAGGTGAATCAAGCATTATCACCTTCATTTACCCTAAATTTTTACCTAATGTTCTTTCGAATTATCTTCACACTATTACTTACAATGCCATTCTTTGTAAGTCATGCCCAATTCATGGGCGAAACTTCACAACCCAACCGCCTGAACACAAAATTAAACCCGGCTCCCGCCACATCTTCCATTATGTTTCCGGATAAAAAGACGGATTATTATAATGGATACCATAGTAATACACTTTCCGAGCGTTTTATTGGATTGACCCAGGAAAATGAGGAAAAAAATGCTATGGAAAAATGGGGAAGGATTCTTGTCTATGTCGGTGCACCTCTTTTATTGGGAGGAATTATTCTGGCAGCAACTTCCGATTCGCTTTTTGTCAATTGCAACTCTGTCAATGGTTGTGACGGAGACTGGAAAGGCGGTCTTGGAATGACTATGATTTCATTAGGGCTACCACTCGCTATAGGAGGAACAGTCCTTTGGATTATCGGATCCAAGAAAAGAAAGAAAGGATAATTATTTAAACAGCTTCGTTGTTTAATAATACTCGAAAGCCGGCTCAAATATATTTTGGGCCGGCTTTATTATTTCATTCACAAAATGAATCAAGATGTTTCATTTATTTTATCCAGAAAATCTTCCTCGCTCATAATTTCAACAGTTCCCAAATCCTCTGCCTTCTTCAACTTCGAACCGGCTTTTTCACCTACAACCAAGATATTCAAATTCGAACTCACGGCAGATAAGACTTTTGCACCATTCAATAATGCGATTTTCTTGGCTTCGTTTCTCGACATCTGTTGTAGTGAACCGGTAAATAGAATTGTTTTTCCGGAAAAAGCACCGTCTTCGATAGGTTCGGCTTTTTTATCTTCATCCGTTTGGGTAAGGTTCACACCGAGGGATTCCATTTCTTTCAGGATTCCGATATTCGAATGATCTGCAAAATACTCTATGACATTCTGTGCCAGTACCGGACCGATATCTTTTATGGAAGTGAATCTTTCCAAATCCCAATTCTTCAAATCCAAAACATGGTTGACTTCTCCGGCCAGAATTTCCGAAGCTCTTTTTCCCAGATGATGAATCGATAAACTCTGTAATAATTTTTTTATCGGATTTTTCTTTGCATCGCTAATAGCATTTTCCAAATTACGGGCAGACCTCGTTCCAAAACCTTCCAAATCCGCAATCTCAATAAAATCCAAACGGTAAACATCCGCTAGGGAATTCAGCCATCCCATTTCCTGAAATTTTTCAACATATGCCTTTCCGAAACCGTCGATATCCATTCCTGATTTCGAAACATGGAAAATTAATTTCTGAAGACTCTGGGCACCACAACTGCAATTGGGACAACGCCAAGCCGCTTCACCTTCCACCCGGATCAATTCCACCGACTGTCGATCATTCATCGGACAATAACGGGGAAATTCGATAGGTTCCTCATCACCGCCCCTCAAATCTTCCATCGCTTTTACAATATATGGAATCACATCACCGGCACGTTCCACCAAAACGGTGTCACCGATTCTCAAATCCTTCGACCGGATGAAATCTTCATTATGGAGGGAAACATTGGACACCGTTACTCCGGCCAACTGCACAGGTTCCAATTTCGCTACGGGAGTAATGGAACCGATTTTTCCTACCTGGTATTCCACATTCAATAATTTGGTAGTCGCCTGCTTCGCCTTGAATTTAAATGCAATGGCCCACCTCGGATGGTGACTGGTATAACCCGCTTCTTCCTGTAAGGATAATTCATTGACCTTCACCACCATTCCATCTATCTCATAAGGATATTCATCACGGTGTTCCTGCCAATAATTACAGAATTCCGCCGCTTCAAGAATGTTCTTACATAATTTCCGATCAAAACCGTTTTTCGGAATCTTAAAACCTACCTGTCCTAATGCTTCGATACTCTCATCATGGCTTTTGAATCGGGCCAATACATCACGGCCGTTTCCATCTATGGCATACCCCAATTGGTAGATGAAGGCTTCGAGTTTCCGTTTTTCCACTTCCTTCGGATTCTTCATCCTCAAACCGCCGGTGGCGGCATTACGGGCATTCGCAAAAAGGGACATTCCTTCTTTTTCCCGTTCGGCATTGACCTTATCGAAATTCTCTATACGGATGAGGACTTCGCCCCTCAATTCCACTTTTTTCAATCCCCATTTTGAAAATTCCGCCTTGAGCGGGATGGAATGGATGACCCGGGCATTATTGGTCATTTCCTCTCCCTGGCTTCCATTCCCCCTCGTTGCCGCCCGTACCAATAAGTCATCCTCATATACCAAGGCAATCGTACCGCCATCGAATTTAGGCTCTACCACATACTCCAAATCCTGCTCTTTCGGTACACCCAACACCCTTTTTATCGATTCATCGAAATCAATTAAATCTTCTTCATTATAACTATTCGCCAAAGAAAGCATCGGTGTCAAATGTTCTACCGAAGGAAAATCGGAAGTCAAGTCGGGAGAAACACGTTGGGTAGGAGAATCGGGCGTGATTAAATCAGGGAAAGTCGCTTCGAGGGCTTCCAGTCTTTTGAACAAATGATCGTATTCATAATCGGAAACAACGGGATCATTTTGGATATAATATCGCCATTCGTGGTATTTGATGACATAGTGTAGATCCTGGATTTCTACTGTGGCTCCGAGTTTATCGGGCATCCCGCTGTTTTTCAAAAGGGATTTGGAAAGCTTGAACAGCCTTCTTTGGTCTTTTTGTGAATACATAAATTTCAAAAGAGTAAGTATGTCTCATATAAAAACCCGAAAGCTGCTACGAAGTAACAGCTTTCGAGTTGTTCCGAATATAAAAATAATTCAAATCCGGTTCAAAGTTCCCGTAAAGGGATTTTTTTACCAACATCAGTCCACTTCTTCATAATCGATGTATTCACCGTCATCCAATACTTCGTCGGTGTTGTCCGGACTCCGACCGGAAGGTAGCATGGGTTTGACGATGGTGAGATACGCCAGATAAAAAAGGACGAACAGTATGATGAATTTCATGGACATCGTTTTTTCCTGCTACAAAGTTAATCGGAATTAGGTCAAGATCAATCCACATTTGAAGAACCGGGCGTAGATGCACTCCTTTTGTCCCAGTTGTCCGACCCATCGGGAAACAGCCCGTAACTCTGTCCGGAATCCGCATTGAAATAATATCTGGAGTCCACCGTAACGACGCCTCCTCCACTGTTTTTCCGCAAGGTGACTTCATCCCCTTGTCCGGTCAGTTTGAAATTGGTATGAATTTGTGTAGCGATAGTATCCAATCCATCACACCAGAAAATCAAATGCCCGTTACCGGGAATGGTAAAGGTTTCAGGCAATTGATAATCCTGATCCGCATCGGACAGACTCCATTCGAAGGCATTGAGTGTAAATGGATCTGAGTTGGGATTATAAATCTCCACCCAGTCGGTAGAATCACCGAACTCGTTCATCTGTATGGAACCTCTGGCAACAAATTCATTAATCACCAATTCACGGGTACCACCGTCGCTTCCATCGCCGTCATCACCGCAGGCTGCTATTAAAATCATTATGGTTAGGGGGAAAAATAACATCAGTTTGTTCATAATCAGTTAAAGTTTAGAAAATAGCTTATAAATTTAGTATATAGTTATCTATTATATTTGATTGGATATCATTATTACATAATATAAACGATTGAAATGTAAAATAGCCGCCTATTCATGAAAACAATCATTGTTGACGATATCAAAAAGAACAGGGAAGTCCTCAAGGAAATGCTTTCGGATTATTGCCCACAGGTGGACATTATCGGAGAGGCCGAAAATGTGGAATCTGCCCGTGAATTAATTCTTGGTACTCCTCCCGAATTATTGTTATTGGATGTGGAAATGCCCGATGGGACAGGTTTTGATTTATTGAATAAAATCGATTCTATCAATTTTGAAGTGGTTTTTGTTACGGCTCATGATCGTTATGCTTTAAAAGCCATAAAATTCTGTGCCCTGGATTATATCCTGAAACCGGTTCAACTAAAAGAACTGATCCAGGCGATTCATCGGGCGGGAGAAAAACTGAAAGAACGAAATTCCAGTGCTAATTTTTCACACCTCCTACATAATATCCAAAATAAAAATACCGGTGATCACAGAATTGCAATACCTACACAGGAAGGATTTGTTTTTATAGAAGTAAGCGACATTATCCGATGCGAAGCCGACGGCAGTTATACGCAGGTTTTTTTGAAAAATAAAAAATCCATTTTTGCCACAAGGAAAATAAAAGGTTTTGAAGATTTATTACAGGATTATAATTTTTTCAGAATACACCGTTCTCATTTAATCAACATGAACCATATTGAAAAATACCATAGGGGTGAAGGAGGATACGTTACGATGATTGACGGTTGTTCGGTTGATGTTTCCAGAAGGAAAAAAGATGAATTTCTGGAACGTTTGAATAGTGTTTGATTTCGAAATAATTCATTTAAAAAATCAAGGAGCTGTTTCCGGAGACATCAAGGTTATTTCTTTTATTTTTTCCTGACCGGGATATTCATATTGAAAATGATAGACAACCTCCAAGTCGAACCTATCATGGCCTCCGTTATTGCCCAGAGCCGAACTGACGAAAGGCTCGCCTTCCCTGTCGGGCTGTCCCATTATTTCCCTTATTTCCTTCCGTCCCATATTCACATGAAAATCTTTCCAAAGGAATGTTCCGTCTTCTAAAGGGCGGAGAAAAATGGTTTGGATTTTTTTATTTCCATCCAATATCATTTCAATAAAACCGGTTTTGGAAACAACATAAAAATCATTATCGAATCCTTTTTTAATTTTAAATTCGAAATCAATATTTTCCATTTTGAATGAATCC
The DNA here is from genome assembly GCA_020628145.1 of Saprospiraceae bacterium. Classification (GTDB taxonomy): domain Bacteria; phylum Bacteroidota; class Bacteroidia; order Chitinophagales; family Saprospiraceae; genus JAHDCE01. The sequence goes on from JAHDFN010000147.1 coordinate 6,053, forward strand.
AACTCCCTTGAAACTTCATCCCAATTTTTTCCTATGAATTCATAAAACCTCATCGTCGTTTTATTCCATTAATAATTCAAAACACTTTGCAGCCAACGCTCGGCGGTTTCCTGATTCCAGCCTTTTCTTTGTGCATAATCCTCTACCTGATCTTTTGATATTTCACCGAGTCCGAAATACTTGGAATCGGGATGAGAAAAATACCAACCGCTTACCGATGCTGCCGGATACATCGCACAACTTTCCGTCAAAGTAATTCCGATATTGTTTTCCACATCCAACAAATCGAATAAAGTAATTTTTTCGGTGTGTTCAGGACAAGCGGGATAACCGGGAGCTGGGCGTATGCCCTTATATTTCTCCTTAATTAATTCTTCATTTTCTAAAGATTCTTCCTGGGCATATCCCCAATATTCTTTTCTGACTTTTTTATGGATTAATTCGGTGAAAGCTTCAGCAAGGCGATCAGCCAATGCCTTTAATAAAATCGCTTTATAGTCATCATTGTTTTTTTCGAAAAAAGCAATCTTATCTTCGATTCCCCAACCGGCCGTCACGGCAAATGCACCAATATAATCTTCTTTTCCTGTATTTTTTGGGGCAATAAAATCCGTCAAGGAAAAATTAGCTTGGCCGGGTGCTTTTTTTCTTTGTTGCCTTAAATTTTTCAAGGTACAAAGAATATTTTTTCTGGTATTGTCCGAATAAATTTCTATATCATCATCCTGAATGGAATTGGCCGGAAATAATCCGAAAACGGCTTTAGCTGTCAACCATTTTTCATCGATGATTTTTTTCAACATATTTTTTGCATCGATAAAAAGCGAAGTGGCTTGTTCTCCTACTTTTTCATCATTCAGAATCGCCGGGTATTTACCCCACAATTGCCAAGAAGTAAAGAATGGCGTCCAATCTATATAATTCGAAATTTCTTCCAAATCATAATTTTCAAAAACGGTAACACCCGGTTTTTTCGGCACCGGAGGAGTGTAGGAATCCCAATCCAATTTTATCTTATTTTTTCGGGCCGTTTCAAGAGGAATATATTTTTTAATCTGTTTTCTATTGCCGAATTTTTCTTTTAATTCTTCGTATTCCAATTTTATTTTTCCGATAAAATTATTTTTATCCCCGCCCAATAAATCAGAGGCAACCGTAACCGATTTAGAAGCATCCAGAACATGAATGACTCCGCCCGAATATTCAGGAGCTATTTTTACTGCGGTATGGGTCTTCGAAGTCGTAGCACCTCCGATCATCAATGGAATTTCAAAATTCTGTCTTTCCATTTCACGGGCCACATGAACCATTTCATCCAAGCTCGGAGTAATCAATCCACTCAGGCCGATGATATCCACATTTTCCTCTTTGGCTTTTTTGAGGATTTTATCCGCAGGAACCATCACTCCCATATCCACAATTTCATAGTTATTACACCCTAGAACCACACCTACGATATTTTTCCCTATATCATGTACATCTCCTTTGACGGTGGCCATCAGGATTTTTCCTTTGAAACGAGCTCCTGCTCCTTTTTTTTCCGCTTCAATAAATGGATTTAAATAAGCCACTGCTTTTTTCATCACTCGGGCGGATTTTACCACCTGAGGTAAAAACATTTTTCCCGAGCCGAATAAATCACCTACGACATTCATTCCATCCATCAATGGCCCTTCGATGACTTCCAATGGCCTATCATACTGAAGGCGGGCTTCTTCGGTATCTTCTTCTATGAATTCCGTAATACCTTTGACCAATGCATGGCTCAATCTTTTTTGAACCGACCCCTCACGCCAAGTCAAATCCTGCTCTCTTTTTTTACCGGATTGTCCTTTTACTTTTTCCGCATATTCGGTCAGGGCATCGGTAGCTTCTTCATGGCGATTGAATAAAACGTCTTCGACCAGTTTTTTCAAATCGGCCGGAATGTCTTCATAGATTTCCAACATCCCTGCATTCACAATACCCATATCCATTCCGGCCTTTATTGCATGATAAAGAAAAGCGGAATGCATCGCTTCACGAATCACATTATTCCCTCTATAGGAAAAAGAAATATTACTCACACCACCACTGACTTTGACCAATGGCATTTTCCGTTTGATTTGGCGAGTTGCTTCAATAAAATTAATGGCGTATTCATTGTGTTCTGCAATACCGGTCGCTACTGCAAAAATATTCGGATCGAATATAATATCCTGAGGAGGAAATCCGACCTTATCAACTAGAATACCATATGCCCTTTCACAGATTTCGACTTTACGATCTATCGTATCGGCCTGTCCTTTTTCATCGAATGCCATGACAACGGTAGCAGCTCCGTAACTTCTTACGATTTTTGCCTGGCGGATGAATTCTTCTTCTCCCTCCTTGAGAGAGATGGAATTGACAATCGCTTTTCCTTGTACGCATTTCAACCCTGCTTCGATCACATCGAATTTGGATGAGTCTATCATAATCGGTAAGCGGGCGATATCCGGTTCGGAAGCGATAAGATTCAAAAACCTAACCATTGCCGCCTTGGAATCCAACATTCCTTCATCCATATTGACATCAATAATCTGGGCCCCTCCTTCAACTTGCTGCCTAGCCACGGAAAGGGCTTCCGCAAATTGTTCTTCCTTGATTAATCTTGCGAATTTCCTGGAACCGGTTACATTGGTTCGTTCACCTACGTTGATAAAATTCATGTCTTCACGGATGGTCAAGGATTCCAAACCGGAATATTGGGCATTAGACGTTCCTTCAGAAATGGCACGAGGCTTTTTCCCCTCGGCTTTTTCTGCCATCACACGGATATGATCGGGTGAAGTACCACAACATCCACCTACCATATTCACCAAACCCGAATCTATAAACTCTTCGATGTACCCCCCCATTTCGTTTTCATCCTGATCGTATTCTCCAAAACGGTTGGGAAGACCGGCATTCGGATAAGCTGTAACCGTGCAATCGGCCATTTTTGCCAATTCGTTGATATGAGGCCTCATTTCAGTCGCCCCCAAGGCACAATTCAATCCGATGGAAAACAAATTGGCGTGTTTAACCGAAACCCAAAAAGCTTCTACTGTTTGCCCTGAAAGGGTTCTTCCGCTTGCATCGGTAATGGTTCCGGAAACCATTATGGGTAGGGAAATGCTTTTTTCTTCGAAGACCCTGTCTATGGCAAAAAGAGCCGCCTTGGCATTCAGGGTATCGAAAATGGTTTCCACCAATAAAATATCCACACCTCCATCAACCAATCCTAGGACTTGCGTGTAATAGGCATCGGCCATTTCATCAAAAGTAACAGCCCTATATCCGGGATCATTCACATCCGGAGAAATCGAAAGTGTACGATTGGTCGGGCCCATCGCACCGGCTACGAAACGAGGTTTATCAGGAGTTGAAAAGGCATCACATGCTTTTTTCGCCACCCTGGCAGATTCATAATTGATTTCATAGACCTGGTGTTCCATTTGATAATCGGCTTGAGCGATAACCGTACCACTGAAAGTATTCGTTTCTATAATATCCGCACCCGCCTCAAGGTAGGCCCTATGAACGGCTTCTACCACATCGGGGCGTGTAATGGATAGGATATCATTATTGCCTTTCAAATCACAAGGATGTTCCTTGTATTTTTCTCCTCTGAAATCTTCTTCGGATAATTTATATTGTTGAAGCATGGTACCCATTGCTCCATCTATGACCAATATTCTTTCCTTTGCAATTTGTCTGATGTCCTTACTCATGTAGTCCCTGTTTTAATTAGCTGCCAAAGATATGAATTATAGGAAGAAAAGTTGCCTTATGGAATGGATATGAATACTACAGACAGACCGGCTTAATAGTTCCCGGCTTCATCATTAAAAGCAACCATCATCATTTTTTTACAGTCTAGGTGCTGAACCTAAAATTATAACAAGATGAGATATTCCATTTTAATTTCGATTTTATTTATCGGATTTTCATTTGAAATTTTCGCACAAGAATTCGAAAAAGATACTAATGATTTTTTCTTTTCCACTTCCTTTGATAGTTTGGGAAACTGCTATGGAAAAAGCATTATACAACCTCAATTGGATACTGTAGAAAAAGAGATAATACTCGAAGAAGAAACCCATAGGCTTATTCCTGTTGAGAAATTCATTTATGAAGAAAAAGAAACCGATTTTTATTTCATGAACAGGGGAAATAAAAACCTGGGTTTAATACTCCCTTATGTTGATACAACAATACATATGATAAAAATAGCAGAGGCAGAATGGGTATTGGAACCCATTCCGGGAGATTTACGTGAAACAGTAACAGAACAATTCTTGGTCAGTCCGGAACACCATAGATTCCGATTAGTTGGTAGAGATAAAACCAACAGTAGATCCTGGCATAAAACAGAAGTATTCCCTATTTACTCCTCTATTCAAAAGAAAAGGCTCGTCTCTCCCTGGGATCCGAGGATGAATGAAATCCCCGCACAATATATCACGGTAATTGCCATCACTCCAAAACAGGACATCCTCCCTCATCAAATGAACATGATTAAATCCCTTTGCAAAAAAAGCTATACTATCAAATCAAAATTCAAAACGACTAAAGAAGTTATTGATCCTCCTATAAAAAGATCCATGACTACGTATTCAATAAAGCAGGAAGCGAAAATAATTAATGTTGAAATTCCTTGTACGATTGACACAGCACTACTCAAAAAGATACAGAAAAAACTCAACTTACCAGATCATCACAAAACAACCGAACAAGGAGATTTAGATAAAAATACAAGAAGGGCTATTATTGATTATCAAATAAAAAACAAATTACCTATCGGACAATTGGATAAAGAAACCCTGTCCAATCTTTTAGAGTAGAACAATAGAACAATAATAAACGAAACGCCTTTTTCGCAAAGCGAAAAAG
>JAHDFN010000148.1 GCA_020628145.1 Saprospiraceae bacterium
AGAGATAGCGAAGGAAAAATCGAAAATGAATCCAATAAAAAAATCCAACCGGATTCATTCGGTTGGATTTTTTTATTGGATTAGAATAAATCATCAATTCGTAATCACGAATTTTTTACTCAAGGCCTTCTTGCCATTATCCAAAACCAATGTGTACATTCCTACTTGCAAATTGGAAATATCCAGTCGGATTTGATTTATCCCTTTTGCATATTGATTACTTTCTGTATGAATAGTACGGCCCATCATATCCACAATACTTAAATTCACATTCGATCTGCTATCGGATACGAAATCCACAAGAATATGATCTATAGCCGGATTCGGCGATAAGGATTGAATAATGAAATTATCCTCTACATCCATTTCCATTTCTCTAGCCACAGCATTAGTAAATGTTGAAAGTTCGGAGAATGGCCCATAGGATACTTCACACCAAGAACGGACTTTCCATTCATAAGTAGCTCCCGGTACGAGATTATTTACTACCCTGAAGTTCATCCCGACATCATAAGTCACCATGCTCAACCATGCATCATTACTATCCGCCAAGCGATACCAAATTTGATATTTATCTGCATAATTATAATGGGTCCATTCCACTTTGACTTTATTAATTCCGAATTGACTGGAAGTCAAACTGGTAGGAGCGAGACATTGTTTCGTTCTGAATTTATCAATTACTGTCATATCCGACCAAGTACCATCGGCACACATGGTTCTCACTCTATAATCATACAATTTATTCTGGGTAAGTCCTGTTACCGTTTTACTATTTATAGTTGTGATTACATTCGTCCAAGTAGTGGTCAAAGTCCTCCTTGTTCTGACCTGATATTTAATAGCTCCCGGTTCGGGATCCCAAGATATAACAACCCTGTTGGGATCATTCCCGACATTCACAGAGACATTACTTGTCATAGGACATATACATTCAGTACAGGTAGCCCCTCCACAATCAGCACCGGTTTCATCACCGTTCATCAAACCATCCGAACATGTAGGAGAACAAACATTCAAAGGATTGGTCCATTGAGTAAGACTATTGAACGGATTATCAAAATCCTTGATTTCCAATACTTCACTTGTTCCTGATGCAGGGAGTATGATAACGCCTCCTGTTCCGTAATCGAAAGTTGCAATAACATTGCCGGCAAGGTTCACAGTGAACTGATTACTCGCTCCACCGTTTACGGCATCCACATTAATGAAAATATCATAGGTGTCATCCGTAGGATCATGCGTATTGTTTCCATTACAAGTTTCGGTATATTCGGTCAATGTCAGGGTGGCCTGTTCGATAACGGTGATAGGGAGGCAAACGATATTATTCGTTTCATCTGTTTCCGTAATGGCATCCGTACCATCCGTCACCACCAAAATCTGATAGGAACCGGCTGTCGTACCATAAGGAATGATAAGCGATTCCATTTCCGTTTGGAATAACATATTACTATTGATAGTAGAGAAATTCTGGTCGGATAACATCACATCGGATGCATCCAAACTACAATCCGTAGAAAGATAGAAATGAAGATAGACATCCGGCACGTTGGTATTGGAACCGTTATAATTCTGATCTGCCTGTACATCTAACGTTCCCCCCACATTGACTTCGGTGGCAGAAGCAGAAACATTACTAAGGAAAATATCTTCGGAAGCAGCAGGGCAGGTAACGACCAAATCGAAGCCGCTACCGCTACCACTATCCGAATCGACAACGATATAATAGGTCTCCCCGGCAACTGCATTCGAATAGGTCGCATCCGAAGATGTTACCGTACCCAAGCAATCATCCGGATCACAACTCCCTAGGATATAAACATCCATATCTCCACTGAAATTGGAAATACTGGCAGTGATGGTTCCATTGGTAGTGGGTGTGATTTTGTGTACTCTTTCCGGGCCGGTTTCCGTCCAAGTGTTGCATCCGAAATAAGTAACCAACGACGGAGCCGTAGAACTACCCGCAGTATAAGTTACACCGCAAGTCAATTCAACTGCATTGGCACAATCCAATAAAGGCTGGGCACAATCAACGAGCAAATCATAACCGCTTCCACTTCCATCATCCGCATCCACAACAATGTAATAGGTTTCCCCGGCTACTGCATTATTGAATGTAGCCGAAGAAGAAGAAACAGTTCCCAAACAATCATTCGGATCACAGCTTCCTAGGATATAGACATCCAAATCTCCTGTATAATTGCTAAGAGTAGCAGTGAGAACACCACTGTTCGAAGGTGTAATGGTATGGACTCTTTCCGGCCCTGTTTCCGTCCATGAATTACATCCGAAAGAAGAAATATTGGAAGGGGCGGTTGAACTAGGGCCGGTATAAGATACACCACAAGTCAGATTGACGGCATTCGAGCAATCCAAAGTGGCATTCATATTCGTATAATATTGAGGATTGTATCCGTTGCCACTCAATTCCGTCAAGGTATAAGACCAACTGAAAACCCTCCATAATCCCGGAGAACCTACATTGCCCGTCCCGCTTCCTGATTCGATTACACTATAGGAACCGTTGGGGTTGACTTCTGTAACCAATCTCACATGGCTTCCGGGCTTATTCCACATATCTCCGACGACTACATCAGAAGAACTGGCATGGAACCCGAAGATGGAATAATTCCCCGATCCAATCATCGAGGTACTGTAATGACTGCTCAATCCGTAACATCTACTGACAAAACCTGAACAATCCACTCCTACTGAACAACTCGGCTCGGCTCCGACCGTCGTGACATCATCCCCAGCAGAACGGTTTTGTGTCAAATAGGAATCGAAATCGGATAGGGTAGAGTTGCCACCCCAACAATAGGGCAGGGCAGTATGGCTGCCGGGGGTGACCCAGAAAGGGGTATTGACCACTTTTGTTCCGCTACAGGTGACATTGTCCCATATATTGGCAGAAGTACATGTCCAATTATGATTCAGGTACGATTCGGCATTGGCTACTACCTGGGTACTGGTGATTTGTCCATTCAGATGGAAAAGAATGGGAATGAATAAAAGGGTAGTTATTATTTTTTTCATAAATCTAGGTTTATGGTTTGGATGGATAGATTATTTTCATTGGCCGTAACATGGTAAATGTGGGGGCCGTGTTGTTTGATATCGTTTTTGATAATGGAGAATTTCGGGGATTTCAAAATCGCAATGGTTTTTTCAAAATTATCTTTGGAAGAAGCGATTTTTCTTTCGATGGTTATGGGGTTCATGGACGCTATTTCTTCGATAGAGCAAATGCCATAATCATTATGGAAACCGATGAAAGTAATGGCTCCCATATCCTTTTCACTTTGGTAAGCGAGGGAGGATTTATTCGTGTTTTTCATTTCGAAAGAGCGAGGAGACGTTTTTTGTATCCAAACACCATCACTGCCATGTTTGAGCCGATCATGTTTTTGAATGCCCGATTCTGAAAAGGAAAAACTTTTACCGTTGGCCATCAGAACCGATAATTGCCCATTGGATTCGATAACCTTGTCGAAAAGGAAAATATCCGGTTTCCCGTGTGGAATGCGTTTGGAAATACTGTTGTTTTCTACGATGACAATATCCTTATCCGTAAGGATAAAAATCTTATTACCCTGAGTGAAAATGTCTAAGAGAATTCCTTTTATAGGAACATCCGAAATTATTTTTTTCTCTTCGAAAGAAAATAATCTGAGGGAGCCATGCTCCTTTGCAAAATTACCGATATAGGCTAAGGTCGCCCCATCCAAAATATCGTAAGCAGAGAAGGTGTACATATCTCCTTCGAGGGATTTTTGAGGAGTAATACCGAGTTGTTCCCAAGTAATATGAGAAGGGATTTCTACTTGGGTTAACCTTTCTGCTGTCTGAACCTCAACTTCCTGAGAAATATCATTTTTCTTCCCATCATTGGGCGAAAGCATATAAAATCCCATAAGAAAAAGGGATACCAGTACGGCGATCAGGGCGATCCTTATCATGTGTTTATTTTCCATATATAATTTAAGCGGATTGGGATTTTTGAGGGGATTTGCTGGAATGTTCCTCGACAAATATATAAAATAATGGAATATTTTAAAGGAAGACAATGTCCTGTCTAGGTGTTAAAATCCGATTTTCTTACCTTTTAAAAATGCTTTTACCCAAAGAAAACAGAAAAGAATGGTCAGAACGATTGTTGTCCAATAAATGCCTTTATTGTCTAGAATATCTGCATAGAGTAGGATATAGGTACCCCCTAAGATGAATAAGGTAAATGTCAATTGCTGCAGGGCTAGATAAACCAACCGAAAGCCCTTATCCAATTCCCGCACCTTGATATTGACTTCCCCTTTGTTGGCTTTTTCCAAGTAGCGGTTCAACTGATTGGGTAGAGCGACTGCCGTTGTGATTTGGTTCTTGAAGGTATCCAAAATGAGTTGGGTGAGGCCCTTATCTCCCAGCATATGCGTTTTCATATAGGGTTTTACGATGCCTAATAAATCCAGATTGGGAGATAACTGGAATGAATTGCCCATCAATAAGATTATTGTCCGATAAAGAAGGATATAATCCTTAGGGATTTGAATGGTGCCGGATATTTCCCTCAAATCCACTTCCTTGAGGATTTTGGTGAAACTACCGATACCGGAATTCAATTTTACATTTTGGAAATTGAGGCCATCCAATTCTACTTCCTCCTGAAGGAAACGTTTAAAAATATCAATGAGTTTTTCGGCATATTCGAATGCTTCCTGTCCCGGGGCGATGAAGCCCATATTCTTCATGGCTTCCACAATGCTTTCCGTATCGTTTTTGACTACGGCTTCGATCAGCTCGGGAATGGCTTTCTTCATCTCAGGGCCCAAATGCGAAACAGCTCCGAAATCCAGAAGAATGATTTCCCCTTTTTTATTGACCAATATATTTCCGGGATGTGGATCTGCATGATAAAAACCGTCGATCAGAACCATCTTACAGAACAGTCGGGTCAATCTGGCGGCCAAATCATCCATGTCGATACCCATTTCACGGATTTCATCCAGATGTCCCATATTGATGCCGGGACAATATTCGGCGACAAGGATTTTTGAAGAACTGAATTCTTCATACACTTCCGGAATGACGACCCTCAACTCATTTTCGGTACCGATATTTTTTTTAATGATTTGCATGGAGGTGGCTTCTTGCCGATAGTCCAATTCCTCCTCAATCATTTGCTTGACTTGCAGATACATTTGATCCAAGCCTTTCATATCCATGAAGAAGGCGTGTAGCTTTACAAGGTTTTTCAGGATGGTCAAATCTGCCCGGGCGATTTTTTCTATATTCCGATGTTGGATTTTAATGACGATATCCCGACCTTTGTATTTCGCCCGATGGACCTGCCCGATGGATGCCGCCGCAATGGGTTCTTTTTCGAAAGATTCGAAAATATCTTCAGGTTTTTTACCTGTTTGTTCAAGAATGGTCTCCTCTATTTCCTTGTAGGGTTTGGGAGGAATATGATCCTGTAATTCTTCCAATGGAGCACGGAATTCATGAGGAAGGACATTGGACAGAATGGAGATCATCTGTCCGAATTTGATAAATAAACCTTGTAATTCCTGTACCCTGTTTTTTACCCGGATAGCATTTTTCCGATGCAGTCGGATGATTTGCCTTTCCTTGTATTTTTTTCCGAAAATCCTACTTTTCAGATTCAGGAAAAAATAACTGAAAAAAACAATGAAAGCGGTAGTATATGCTTTTCTTTTTCTTGTGTTCGGGGATAATATGTCTTTGTTTCGAGCCAAATATTATCGGATGAATTTTTTCATGGAAATGGCGATTTGTTGTGGAGTAGGGGACACCCAATCTCCTCCGACCATCGTATTGACCGGTTCTGCATTTCCATCCACTTTTATGAAAGTGGGAATCGCTCCGATATTATATAAATAGGAAATCTTGTCTTTTTTCTTATCCTTATCGGTGTCGATGATAACCAATGTAGCATCTTTAAAGGCTTCGGTTACTTCCTTGGATTTCAATGTCCTTTTGAATTCCGTACAAGGTCTGCACCATCCTGCGGTAAAGAAAAGAACGGTCTTTTTCCCTTTAGCGGATTCTTTGCTGACCAATTCTTTCAGATTATTGCTGCTAGCATAATAATCTATGGTGTAATTCTGTTTCTGTTTATCTGTTACATCTTTATTTCCACAGGAAGAAAGAATTAGGGCTAGGGATGAAATAAGTAAAAGAGTACGAAAAGCCATGAGAGCTGATTTATTGATTATTTAATTTCCTCTGATTTGTATTCCTGAAGTTTGAGGGTGATTCTACTGATTTCCAACAAGGCGGAATCCCTTGAAAATTGTTTGATATTGATATTGTAATTTCCCGGTTCGGGAAATTTGGTTTTGGATTGTAAATTGATTGGAGCAAGACATTGATCGCCGGAACATTTTCCATACCATCGTCCTGATTTATCTGCAAAATCCGAAGAAAGTACTTGATTCATATATTTTCCGGAAGGATACCGGGTGGAAATATCCATGTATATATTCTGATAATTATATTCCAAAGTGTGTTCGATATCCATTAAAAGGGTATAGAAAATACTTGTATCCTGAATATTGAATTCATATTCCAAACTATCTGTATAACCCCATCCTTTAGGATTAACGTTTATCTTTTGTTGATAAATATATTTTTCCGTTTCACAGGAATGGAAAATAATTAAGGATAAAATGAAAAATAAAATTAAGTTCGGTTTCATGTAGTCTTTTCTAATAAAAAACAGACTTTGTAAACGTGAAAATACAAAGTCTGTTTTACATATGGATTTATTTTTACTAAAGAGAAAGATTCTATGAAAACATATCCCTCATTTTTTCAAAGAATCCTTTATCGGATTTACCCGGATTCGGTTTGAAATTCGGTAAATTTTTGAGTTTTTCCATTAATTGTCTTTCCTTATTGTCCAATTTCTTAGGTGTCCATATATTCACATGGACCAACTGGTCACCTTTGCCGTAAGACTGGACGCCCGGAAGTCCTTTTCCTCTCAAACGGAATATTTTTCCGGATTGTGTGCCGGCCGGTATTTTTATTTTCACCTTTCCATCAATGGTAGGGACATCTACACTGCAACCTAGGGCGGCATCGGCAAAATTAAGGTACAGATCGTAAATGATATTCTGGCCGTCTCTTTTCAGGGAATCGTGTGGGATTTCCTCAATCGTGATAATCAAGTCACCGGCCGGGCCACCCCTTTTACCGGCATGTCCCTTACCTCCCATAGACAGTTGGATACCTTCGCTCACACCTCCCGGAATCTGAATCTCAATGACTTCATCACCTGATTTTCTTCCTTCTCCTGCACAAGAACCACACTTGGACGTGATTTCCTGGCCTGTACCACCACAGGAAGGGCATGGTGTAGTAGTTTGCATTTGCCCCAGGAAAGTATTCTTCACCTGTCTAACATAACCGGAACCTCTACAGGTACTACAGGTATTTACGGCATTTCTATCCTTTGCTCCCGAACCGGTACAAGTCGCACATTGTACGCTTTTCTTGATTTTGATTTTCTTGGTAACACCATTGGCGATTTCCTCTAAAGTCAATTTGACTTTTACCCGGGCATTGCTTCCTCTTTCCCCAGTACTCCTTCTTCCTCCTCTCCGACCGCCACCTCCGCCGCCGCCGAAGAAACTTTCAAAAGGATTGCCTCCGCCATCTCCGAAAATATCACCGAACTGCGAAAAAATATCTTCCATGGTCATACCTCCACGGAATCCGCCACCTCCGGCACCTTGTTGACTTCGGGTATAACCGTCGTGTCCCATCCTATCATAACGGGCTTTCTTATCTTGATCCCGTAAAGTCTCATAGGCTTCGGCCGCTTCCTTGAATTTCGTTTCGGCTTCCTTATTGTCAGGGTTCCTATCCGGATGATATTTCATGGCTATCTTCCGATAAGCCTTCTTGATTTCCTTATCATCTGCCGAACGGGAAACCCCTAATATGTCATAATAACTTTTTGCCATTGTTCATGCTTATTTGCCCACCACTACTTTGGCATAGCGGATAATCTTTTCATTTAATGTATATCCCTTTTCGATGGTGTCTATGACTTTACCTTTCATCTCGTCACTAGGAGCAGGTATTTCCGTTATGGCTTCATGGAGATCGGGATCAAAAGTCTCTCCCGTAGATACCATTGCTTCCAAACCTTGAGATTTGGCAAAAGCCATTATTTTATCAAAAACGAACATCACGCCTTCGGTAAACTCCTCCTCACTGTTTTCATCGTCATGATTTTTCTTGGCTCTGTCAAAATCGTCAAGAACAGGGATAAGTGCTGACAATGTGTCCTGGGCAGCCGTTTTCCTAAGTTCCAGTTTCTCTTTGTTGGTCCGTTTCCTGAAATTGTCGAACTCGGCAAATAGGCGTAGGTATTTGTCCTTGGCTTCCGCCAATTCCCCTTTTAGTTTTTCGACTTCCGAAGATTCATCATTAGGATTAACTCCTTTATTATCAGTATTTTCGGTGTTTTTGTCGTTTTCAGACTGTTCTTGTTCCGTGATTACAGTCTCTTCTTCTTTTGTCGGGTCTTTTTCCTCTTTCTTTCCCATCTTATTGAAAAATTTTTTGAGTTTCATAGTATTATATAGTCAAACACTTTGCCATTAGGAAAAAATGGTCATAATGGCAGTGGGTAAATATTGTCATAAATAGAAATAAATTGAATCATCAGAATTTCTCTCCTGTTTCTGCCATTTTCCTGAGTAGCTTGGGAACAATGAAACGAGGGCCATGTTCCTCTTCTAGTTCTTTGGCCTTTTTGATGAATGTTTCTATTCCATAATCATTGACGAATTGAAGTACTCCCCCTTTGAAGGAAGGGAATCCCCATCCATAAACCGAACCGATATTGGCCTCTTCAACAGAAGAAACGATGCCTTCCTGAAAACACCAAATGGCCTCCAATACTTGAGCGAAAAGTATCCGTTCCTTTAAGGCTTCAATATTGAAATTGCTTTGGGTAACCGGAAAATGATCGGAAAGTCCTTCCCAAAAACCGATGATTTTACCTTCTTCATAATTATAAAACCCCGCGCCGTTAAACCGACCTGTCCTTCCTTCCTTTTCCATGATTTGTAGAACATCAACTGCAGGATGGATGATATATTTCTCACCATATATTTCTGCGGCTCTCCGCTCGGCATTGAGGACGACTTTGAGGGACATATTATCTGCTTTGGATAAGGGGCCGGTGGGCATACCGGCCATCATACAGGCATTTTCAATGATAGCAGGAGGAAAACCTTCGTGTAACATTACGATTCCTTCCAATAGATATACATTGCGAACCCTGGCGGCGTAGAAGCCGGGATTGTCCTTGACAATGATTGGAGTTTTTTTAATTTTCTTCACAAAATCAAAAGCCCTGGCCACTGTTTCATCTGATGTTTGAGGCCCTTTAACCACTTCAACCAAGGGTTCATCTTCAACTGGGACGAAAAATCGCAGACCGATGTAATTTTCAGGTTTTGAAAAATATCGAGATAATTCGTCGATGGATAGCATTGCGGTTGTAGATGCGAAAAAAGAATATTCATCCATATGTTTACTAGCATCCCTGGTTACTTTTCCTTTGACTTGCTGATTTTCGAAAACGGCCTCTACAACCAAGTCACAACTTTCGAATTCGGCAGAATCTTCGGTACAGATGATTTTGGAAAGAGCTTGGGATTTATCTTGCTCCCTGAGTTGGTGGTTGCTGATTTGTTTGTCAAATATTTCTTCAATCCAAATCCTACCTCTTTCCGCAACGGATTGTGATACATCTTTCAAAACGACATCCATACCATTTTTTGCACAGGCAAATGCTATACCCGATCCCATTCGTCCCGAACCAATGATGCCGATTTTTTTCGGTCTGAATTTGCCATATCCCTTTGGTCGGCTTTTATCTTGTCTGATGGAATTCAATTCATACCAAAACACCTTGGTCATGTTTTTGGATTCCTTGCTCAGGACCAGTTGGGTGAAATTCCTACTTTCTATCCGACAAGCGGTATCGAAATCGGTTTTAGCTCCTTCTACAAGTGTATTGAGGATAGCATGTGGCGCAGGATAATTGTATCTGTATTTTTTTGTATGTCGTGCAATCAGTTTAGGAATGACATCCATCGCATCGGGTTCGTAGGGAATGCCACCGGGGATTTTGGCATCTTCCATATCCCATTTTTGGCAACCGACGGGATTGGACATCAACCATGCTTTTGCTTGGGATAATAATTTATTAGGTTCACAAACTTCATGGATCAAACCTAAGGCTAAGGCTTCGCCGGGGGTATATCTTTTTCCGGAACTGAGTACTTCATATGCTTTTTCCATTCCGAGTAACCAAAGTAATCTGATGATGCCTCCACTACCGGGCATTATTCCTAATGTTACTTCGGGGAAACCTAATAGAATATCATTGTCATCTATTGCAATTCGGTAATGACATGCAAAAGGCAATTCAAACCCACTACCCAAGGCTGTCCCATTAATTGCCGCAACGACGGGTATTCCCTTCCTTTCCAGATCCCGGAGGAATTTTTTCATGTCTTGGGAATAATTGAAAATCTCTTCAGCCGAATCCGATTTATATAAATAATCCAAATCACCTCCGGCGAGGAACGTCTTCTTTTCTGAAGTGATAATGATACCCCTTAATTGATCTTTGGCCTTTTCTTCTTTCAAATGTTGTAATACG
>JAHDFN010000149.1 GCA_020628145.1 Saprospiraceae bacterium
AAGTTGCCTCTAAATTAGTAGGTTATAAGACCCCGGATAAATTGTTGGCAGAATTACCCTGATCTTATAATCCCGGATTATTAGAAGGGGTCGGTTACATTTTGTAACCGGCCCCTTCTAGTTAAAAGGTTCACAAAATTGCAGTATAGGGATTCATGCATATAATATATTGTAAATTTGTTTCGTTGGGGATGTCTTGAATAATCAATCCTTTTACGAAAACCTTTACCAACCATGAATCGGATAATCTTCATCTTGTTGATGGCATTCTGCCAGTTGGCTCAAGCCCAATTCCAAAGTGGGTTTTCAGGGCGTCTTTCAAGAGAACTGATGGGGCTGAATACTACTTTTACTTTCGAACACCTCTATGGAACTGATAAGGCCATCATTCCGAAGGGATATGATAAATTATTTACTTCGGATGTGGTAGGGATGGATAATAAATTCCATGTTTTCAAAAAAGGAAAGATAGGCATTATTTCTTTTAGGGGTTCGACGAATAAAAGCATCAGTTGGGTAGAGAATTTTTATTCTTCCATGATTCCCGCCCGGGGAGAAATCATGTTGAAAGGTGCCGCTCATCCTTATGAGTTTGCAGCGGATGAAGATGCTGCTGTACATGCCGGATATGCATTGGCCATCATGTTCCTTTCAGAACAGTTATTGCCTCAAATCAAAACACTGAATGAAGAAGGTATTTATGATATCATCATTACGGGACATAGCCAGGGTGGGGCATTATCTACCTTGACCCGTTGTTATTTGGAAAATCTCTCTTCAGACCAATTGGATCCTAAAAATAAATTCAGGACTTATGCATTTGGAAACCCGATGAGTGGCAATCGGGAATTTGCAGAAGAGTATGATAGGAAATATTCGGAAAAGGGAACAGCATTCACTATTGTCAATCCGTATGACCCGGTTCCTTATATGCCATTGAATTATGATGAAGAAGGAAAATTATTAAGTAAGAAAAAAATAATCGGTTGGTTTTCCGGTAAGGAAAAATTTAATTTTCTGAAATTCGGAAAAGAATTGGTACTCCGCACTTTTGATTCTGGTCTAGCCAGCCAAATGGGGAAGCATAATTCACTATTGGAAAGTCTGATTTCCTTAAAATTCGGCCAGGTGGATATGCCGTCTTATGTCATGGATATTAATTATTTTCCGGCGGGAAAAAGAATTGAATTGGAAAAATTCGATTATCCCGAAATCAGGAAAAAAAGAAAGGAATTAACCGATGATGAATTATCGGATTATAAAGAAAACGAAGATGGATATTGGTACAGGAAGGAACCTAAGTTTTTCCAACATAACCCTTATAATTATTATGTGGGGGTAGCTAAGAATTATGATAAAAAATCCTATAATAAATTAAAGAAAAAATATTTGGATGTGAATTTGTAGGAAATATTTCAAACCCCTTTTACGTAATTGATTTCAAATAATTGTGGATAATAAGTCCGCATTTCCTGTTCGAATAAATCCAAAGGGAAATCATGGAAGGTTCCATAATAATGTTCGTAGGTCATATATCCTCCTTCCTCACCATCAAATTCTTGGAAAATGGAATCGTTTTCACCATCGAATTCCAAAGGGGCAACTCCCAACCTGTCACATAACTCCTTATTGAATGCAGGAGTACATTTGACCCAGTTTTTATCCAGATAATATTCCATGAAACCATGAAAAACCATAAGGTTGGTTCCTAGATGCTTTTCTAAGTTGGATGTGCCGATATGGTTCCTCACATTGGCAAATTGCAAGCGGGTGGGAATACCGGCTGCCCGTCCACATGCTGCAAGAAGAATCGCCTTGTCAATACAATGTCCCTCATTGTTTTCCCTATTCAGGATATTGGATGCCTGAGAATAGGAAGGTACGACCGAAACACCATAAGGGTTATATCTCATCCTATCCCGGATTTCATAATATAATGCGATGGCTTTTTCCTTTTCGGTTTCAAGACCTTTTATGATTTCCCGAACCAAGGCAATGATATCCGGATGGTCGGAATTAATAAAAAAAGCAGCTTGTAAACAATGTTGTACGGATCTTTCCATGAAGATGAATACGCATTAAGTCCTTAAAATGTTCAGACGGGAAGATGCCGTTTTAGATGGCCTTCCATAATCAGCCGGGCCTTTTCCATCAATGCCGGTACATCCTCCAACGTCATGCCTTTTGTTTCTATGGGACCGTCCCAATATACATGTAGGATACCCGGCCTCATATCGAAAATCCCATGTCTGAGATCATTAATTAAACGGGTATTGGCCGTTGTGGTTACGACAAGGGGCAATTGCATTTCTATTGCCATTCTAAATGCACCACTTTTGAAATCATTCAATAATTTATCCGTTCTATTCCGGGTTCCTTCCGGATAAATAAAAATAGAATAACCCTTGTCCAATTTCTCTTTCAATTTACGCATACTTTCCTTGCGTGATGCCTTGTCTCCCCGATCCACCGAAATAGCAATGGCTTTCATGACGGAACCGAATAAGGGAATCTTTTCCAATTCCTTTTTGACCAAAACCCTGATATACATCGGAGCTGTATGAGGGTTGACATAAAAATCCATATTGGATGTATGGTTTCCTATTACGACGGCTTTCAGATCCTTGCTGATTTTATCCCTACCATGATTTTTGATGAATGTCAATGGTGGAATGAGTATAAAATAGGCTCCGACCCGGTAAGTCAGCCACATTAGGAATCTGGCAGCCTTTTCTCCGAAAATAGGAGCTAGGATCATGTGGACGGGAGCAAATAGGAGTACGGTCAATGCAAACCAGAAAACACCCCATATCCCCCAGATGACTCTGAAAACCTTGACGAATATGTTGTACTTCTGTTTTTTCATGATGGAAATTGGAATCGGATGCGACTGTACCTAGACTCAAATTTAGATTTTTTTACTAGGAATTAAGGGAAAGTCTCATAATTTCTTCTTGGTCAATTGTGCCTCTCCATCCGTACTGAGCAAAACACCGGTGGCTCCTCTCATGATTTCTGCTGCGTTTCCTTCATCTGTATCGATATGCATTTCCAATTTATATTTGGGAGAAACACGGATCAATACATTGCCGAAAACAAGGCTGCGATCTCCTCCTTTGATTCTGACATCGACAATATCCCTATCTTCCACACCGAAGATTTCCGCATCGGCCGGTGTCATATGGATATGTCGCCAAGCACAGATAACACCGTTTTTGATTTCTACTTTCCCATTGGGCCCTTCAAGGATACACCCTGGTGTGTTTTCGGTTTTCCCCGATTCCCGGATAGGGGCATCTATACCGAGGAAGAATTCATCCGTCCTTGAGATTTCCAATTGGTTTTTAGGGCGGAGTGGCCCTAAAATCCTTACTTTTTCGATTTCGTTTTTAGGGCCGATAACCTTCACTGTTTCGTTGGCAGCGAATTGTCCGGGTTGGGAGAGCGGTTTCTTAACGGTTAGTTCATAACCCTTTCCATAAAGTTTATCCAGGGTCTCCTGATCCAAGTGGATATGCCTAGCAGAAATGGCAACAGGAATGGTTGGAATCGTATTGACTTTTAAATTTTTTCCAATTAATTTTTCTGTTTGTTGTGCAATAGAATATTGTTCATCCGTTTTGATGGCTAATAATTTTACAGGGCTATGGTTCCATGAAAATTCCATTAGCGGAATTTCTTTGGATAACCGGATGTCATGATTTTTATCTTCATTGATAATGGCACCTAGAAAATCCAATCGTTGTGTACACCTATGCCGGATCATGGGACTGTTTTCCCCGATGCCACCGGTAAAAACAATAGCATCCACCCCTCCCATCAAAGCTGCGTATGCACCAATGTATTTTCGAATTCGATGAGCAAACACCTGAATAGCCAATCTACATCTATCATCTCCATCAGATGCTTTGGCAATAATATCCCTCATGTCACTGATTCCTCCGGTGATTCCTTTGAGTCCACTTTCTTTATTGATCATTTTGTCCAAGTCATTCACCGAAAGGTTTTCCTTTGTTTTAAGGTAAATCATAATGCCCGGGTCCAAGTCTCCGCTACGTGTACCCATGACCAATCCTTCCAATGGAGTCATGCCCATACTGGTTTCGATACTTCGACCGTATTCAATGGCAGCTATGCTGCATCCACTCCCTAGGTGGCAGGTGATGATTCTTAATTCTTCTATATGCTTACCCATTGCATCGGCAGCTTCTTTCGCAACATAAGCGTGACTGGTTCCATGAAAGCCGTATCGGCGTATTCCGTATTTGTCGTTTAAATCTCTAGGAAGTGCATATGTTTTCGCTCTTCTGGGAAGAGTAGAATGAAAAGCCGTATCAAAAACTGCAACATGAGGAATATCAGGGAAAAAAAGGCGGGCGATTCTGATTCCTTTTAAATTGGGTGGATTATGCAACGGGGCCAATTCCTCCAAAGACTCGATGGTCTTTTCTACTGTTTCATCAATTAGGGTTGGTTCTTCAAAAACTTCTCCTCCATGAACAACCCTATGTCCTACGGCATGGATTTCCTTCCCTTTTATTTTTTCCAACAAAAGAGGAAGTGATTTGTCAAATGCAGATTCATGACCGATTCCATCACAAAAGACAGAATGATCATCATCGATGGAAATTTCCGGTTTTTCCGTAATACGTTGGATGGTCATCCTAACTAAACGCTCACCGTTGCGAGTGTCAATGACTTCGGATTTTATGGAAGAACTTCCGCAATTGACAACAAGGATATTCATGGTAGGGGATATTAAAAATGGTTAATTGAAGAAGTCGTAAAGGGTAACATCGAAGATGAGTATCGAACCTCGCTCTATCGTTATCCCGGAATTGGTAGGTGTACTTTGTGTCGTACCATAAGCATGCACTGCCGGAATGTAAATGGTTCCTTTGGCTCCTCTTTTGAAATTCGGAATGGCGATTCTCCATCCTGCTATGGTATTTCCTAAGCTAGTAAACTGTGATATGCTACCATTGCTGGAATCGAATACCTCGTCGGTCTCGAAAAGGCGGCCTTCATAAATCACGTCAACGGTAGATTCCAAATCAGGAGTTTCAGTACCTACGCCCTCGTTCTCAAATACAATGAAGACTCCTTCATCTGTTTCTATAGCCTGATCTATCTGCCCCAGGGCTATTAGCCGTTCTCTGATTTCCTCTCTTTGGGTATCTAATCCAAAATCTTCACACGATGTTTGGGTCAGGGAAAAGATGACTAGGATAAAAAATAATATCAATGTATTTCTCATTACAAATCTGAATTTAGAATGTAAAAATATAAAAGGAAAGGGTTTTTATACCTTATGTAGGGTTAATTGTCTGTGGATATCCAAAACCTGTTGTATTAACGATTGGTTTCCATAATTGTGGATGACGAAATCCGACAATTCGATTTTTTTTCCATCATCCATTTGTTTGTCCATTCTTGCTCTGACATCTTCTTCATTCGAATGATCTCTTTTCATGACCCTTGCCAATCTGATTTCTTTTGGAGTATGGACACAAATCATTTTGTCCAATAATTGATATCCTCCTGTTTCAAAAAGCAAAGCGGCTTCTTTCAATGTATAGGGTACATTCTTTTGGGCTTTATTCCATTCATTGCCATCCATCCATACCCTGGGGTGGACTAATGCATTCATTTTTTCCAATTTGGATTTATCATTGAAAATAATGTTGGCAATATATTGGCGGTTCAACGCTCCATTTTCCAAGTACGATTCCTCGCCTAAAAGTTGCTTGATGTCCTTGATTAGGTCTTGGTGGTTCGTCATTAACCATTTGGCTCGGTCATCTGCATAATAAACAGGAATGCCGAGTACTTCGAATATCCTGCAAACAGTAGATTTGCCACTGCCAATCCCCCCTGTAATTCCAACTTTCAACATTTTAGTGTTTTTTATTCCTTTTCCCAATCCATAGTTCTTTTGACAGCTTTCTGCCAGCCTTTGTATAATCCGGAGCGTTTATCTTCCTTCATTTTTGATTTGAATTTTCTGTCCGTTTGTCGATTCTTATCGATTTCGCTTTTTTTCCAGAAACCTACGGCCAAGCCGGCCAGATAGGCAGCTCCCAAAGCTGTAGTCTCAATGACTTTTGGACGTTCCACTTCTACGCCTAGGATATCTGCTTGGAATTGCATGAGTAAATTATTGGCGGAAGCCCCCCCATCTACCCGGAGGGATTTTAATTTGACTTTAGAGTCCTTGACCATGGCGTCTAAAACATCACGGGTCTGATAGGCCAATGAATCAAGGGTTGCCCTTATCAGATGTGATTTGCCTGTCCCTCTAGTCAGCCCGAATATAGCCCCCCTTGCATACATATCCCAATAAGGAGCTCCCAATCCTGCAAAAGCAGGTACTACATAAACACCATCCGTTGATTCGACCTTCATGGCATAATATTCGGAATCAGGAGAGGAGTCGATGATTTTCAAACCATCTCTTAACCATTGCACTGCAGCACCTGCAATAAAGACAGAGCCTTCCAAAGCATAGTGAACCTCCCCGTCAATACCCCATGCGATGGTAGTCAATAATCCGGATTTGGATGTGACAGGTTTTGTTCCTGTATTCATCAACATGAAGCAGCCGGTTCCATAAGTGTTTTTCGCTGTTCCTTCCGTATGGCATGCCTGTCCGAAGAGGGCAGCTTGTTGATCTCCTGCAATACCTGCAATGGGTAAAGAACGTCCTAATAATTCTGCATCGGTTTCACCATAAATTTCACTGGATGGCTTGACCTCCGGCAACATGGATCTGGGAATATCCAATGCTTTGAGCATCTTATTATCCCATTTTAGGACTTTGATATTGTATATCAGTGTTCGGGAGGCATTGGAATAATCGGTTATATGGATTTTTCCTCCTGTTAATTTCCAAATGAGCCAGGTATCTATGGTACCGAATAGGAGATCACCCTTTTCGGCTTTTTTTCTTGCTCCGTTGACATTGTCTAGTATCCAATTGATTTTTGTACCTGAAAAATAGGCATCGATGACCAGCCCCGTATTTCTTCTGACATGATTGGTCAATCCTTTTTCTTTTAATCCATCACAAATACCTGCGGTTCTCCTGTCTTGCCACACTATGGCATTATAAATAGGTTCGCCGGTATTCTTATCCCAAACGACAGTGGTTTCCCTTTGGTTGGTAATACCGATGGCTCCGATTTGTTGGGTGGGAATCCTACTTTTCTTCAGCAAATCCTGTGCGACTTTCAATTGGCTATTCCATATCTCCATTGGGTCATGTTCTACCCAGCCCGGTTGGGGATAATATTGGGTGAATTCCTGTTGTTCTACAGCTTTTATATTCCCCTTCTTATCAAAAAGGATGGCTCTGGAAGAGGTGGTTCCCTGATCGAGTGCGAGTATGTATTTCATGATGTATGATTATTTTATAATACTGGGTTGGTGCTGCGAAATTAATGAGAATATTGTAGAAGATACCTGTTGTTATTTCTTGTTGCAATAATGCTAAAAAAGAAACTATATTTTATCATCTTTGCGGCACAAAAATACAAGTAATGCAATATTTTGAAAATATACTCGGTACAATCGGTAAGACTCCATTGGTTAAATTGAATAAAGTAGTGGAAGATGTGCCAGCCTTGGTTTTGGCCAAGGTTGAATTTATGAACCCCGGAAACTCCATTAAAGACAGGATGGCCTTGAAAATGGTCGAAGATGCTGAGGCTAGGGGGGATATTAAGCCCGGAGGTACGATTATAGAATGTACATCCGGGAATACGGGAATGGGTATAGCGATAGCCGCTGCTGTCAAAGGTTATAAATGTATTTTTACCACTACGGATAAACAATCACAGGAAAAGGTAGATATTCTTAAAGCTGTAGGAGGAGAGGTAATTGTATGTCCTACGAATGTGGAACCGGATGATCCTCGCTCTTATTATAGTGTCGCTGAGAGATTGAGCAAGGAAATACCTAATTCCTTCTGGTGTAACCAATATGATAATTTTTCGAATACCCTTGCACATTATGAAAGTACAGGCCCTGAAATATGGGAACAGACAGATGGTAAGATTACGGATTTAGTGGTTGGAGTGGGAACCGGTGGAACCATTTCGGGAACAGCGAAATATCTCAAAGAACAAAATCCCAATATTCGGATTTGGGGGGTGGATACCTTTGGTTCGGTATTCAAGAAATACCATGAAACGGGTGTCTTTGATGAAAAAGAGATTTACCCATATATCACTGAAGGGATAGGTGAAGATATATTGCCTAAAAATGTGGATTTCAGTCTTATCGATCATTTTGAAAAAGTATCGGATAAGGATGGTGCGGTCATGGCTAGGAGATTAGCTAAGGAAGAAGGATTATTCCTTGGGTATTCCTGTGGCTCGGCAGCGGCAGGAGTTGTTCAACTGAAAGATAATTTCAAGGAAGGAGATGTGGTGGTTGTTATATTTCATGATCACGGAAGCCGCTATGTAGGTAAGCTCTACAACGACGAGTGGATGGAAAAGAACGGTTTCTTGGAATAAGGATATGTCAGACTTCTTCGACTGTTTTCTCTTTTAGGAAAATTTCCGCCATCATGCATCGGGCACTGCCCCCACCGAATTTCTCTATGGTATAAATAGGTGCGTGGAGGATATTGCAATGTGATTCGATTTGGGTAACCTGTTCCGGTTTCAGGGATTTGAATGCCTGTTCCGACATGACTAGGAACGTTTCCTCCTTATCATTTTTGACCTGTAACATATTTCCTGCAAATGATTTCATTTGCTCCATGCTGATATCAATGATTTCCTTTCCTGTTTTGGAGAATGATCTTGTCAGATATTTTCGTTCGGTTGCATCCCTAATGGAATCCATACAGATGATAACGAATGTGTCTCCCATGGCCATCATGACATTGGTATGGTATATATCAGTACCTAAATCGTCAACAGCATGGAATTCTATTTTTTTATATTCGGCCCAATGGCAGAATTCGTCTAATAATTTGGCATCGGTTCTAGGGCTAAGGCAGGCATAAACCAAGCGATGGACCCTATCCAAGACCATACTGCCGGTTCCTTCAAGAAATTGATTCGAATTTTCATATTCTTCAAACCTTACCAATCTTTTACTACTGAACCGTTCCTTGATTTTTAAGATAACATCTTCCCTTCTTTCCAATCGTCTGACTGGGGCGTACATAGGGTAGGTAATAATGGTTCCGTTGAGATGGAAAGTTATCCAATTGTTGGGAAAAACGGCATCTGGCCTTATGGGTATTGCTTCATCTTCAATGACTATGATATTAATACCCGCTTGTCTTAATTTATCCACAAAACCATCGAATTCCTCAATAGCTCTTTTTTTGATTGTTTCCGGTAATAATTCGGTTTCCTTGGTTTGGAAAGCATTATTTTCTGCTGTTTCTGCATTGAATCCGAAGTTAGCCGGCCTGACCATCATAATGTGGCGGGTAGTTTGTTTGTCCATTGTTTTGTAATAAAGTCTAGTGATTCATAAACCAAAAATATACTTTGTTTTATTCTTATTTACAGACAAGGGCTATTTTTCCATTGTCAATAGCAATCCTTGTTATTTCCTTTTCTCCAATGATATTATCCATGCTGAATATCCGGGACCATTCGTTCCCCTTGTCTGGTTCTAATCGGTAAAGAACTCCCTGGTATCCGGTAATGATTCTCCCGTCGGGTAATATTTCGAAATCCTCATTTTCAGGAAGGGTTTGACTGAGGATAAATGTTTCATCCGTATCGATATTCCTAGACTTGATTTGCCAGATGGAATCCCCGACCTTATGTACGTAGATCAAATTGCCTTTAGGTGATTTTTTGATACATCTTCCCACATTAAAGGAAACATGTGTGATATCGCCGGTTCTTATATTGCCGATGACCAATTCATGCCCCTGCTCCTCATCAACCAAAAACATAGCCACTTCATTTTCATTCAACCAACAATGATATCCGACATTGGTGATTTGTGGGAAAAATGATTCTCCATACCCTTTCTTATCCAAAGGAAGCTTCCATAATTGTTGTACGCCATTTTCAAATGCCCGAATAACGGAAAAATGTTCCCCATCCGGGCAGGCAGTTGGAGAGTATTCGCTTGAGCCGGAGCGGGTCATTCTGCTTTTCCATTCCCGTTTGAAATCCAAAGAAACAATGTCCGTTTGTATTTTTCCATTCAGCCGATGGGATTGGGTAATAAATAATTCCCCTCCTATGAATGCAGGTTGGTTGTTGTAACCGTCTTCATTATCGAATGTCAATAAACGGGTATTATATAATTCGAAACGCTCTTTATCCTCATAATCGAATAAATAAACATGCGTAATGGGCAATTGAGCAAAAAGCATTAGCGGGAAGAATAAGTGGATTCCAATCAACGAAATTATTTCTTTCATACGGATTCAGGTTGGTTCGGACATCAAAAATATAAACATAGTTTGAATCGGCTTATAAATATGAAAAAAAGATATGGCCATTTGAACTATTATAATTAGAGCATAATATCTGTTTTTGGGGGATATTATGGCACTATTCGTAGATTCAAGCATATTGAAGGTAATAATTGAGACATTTTTACAATCTTTGTGTACCTGATAATTATGAAGTTGTTTAAAAATGATTCAATAATTCGATTGCCAACCATTGATTCCTAAA
>JAHDFN010000150.1 GCA_020628145.1 Saprospiraceae bacterium
GCATACTGTAATGATGTCTTCTTTTGAAAATTTTGAAGAAGATGATTATTTATTGGATATAAATAATGACTTAGAAAAAAAATCACACTATTTAATTAATTCTAAGCAGATAACATTTAGAATCAATAGTACCTTCAATAAGAAATTCAATGCAAAAAACAGCCTTCGTACAGGTGTTATTCTGACATATAAAAAATCTGATTTCAAGTGGGATGGGATGGAAAACCCTGAAGAAGATACCGATTTAGAGAATTATTTTAATAATAAAGGAACAGGTGGTTTTATTCAGGCATTTGGACAATGGAAACATAAAATAAATAATGATTTGGTTTTCAACGCAGGTGTTCATTATTCTCAAATGACATTGAATAATAAATTTTCGATTGAACCCCGGGCTTCACTGCAATGGAATGTAAATGAGAAACAAACTATCAGTGCTTCTGCCGGTTTGCATTCCAAGATGGAACATTTGAATACCTATATTTTTGAAGGTACTTTTTTGGGAGATATAGAAGTCAATAATAAAAAGAACTTAGGACTGTCTAAATCTTTGCATACGGTATTGGCTTACGATTATGTATTTAATCCTAATATCAGATTTAAAGGAGAATTTTATTATCAGTATCTTTTTGATATTCCTGTGGAAAATGACATTAATTCTAATTTTTCGTTAATTAATGCCACCGATATTTGGGATGTGATTCATAGGGATCAATTAGTGAATGATGGAACAGGCAGGAATATCGGTGTGGATTTGACTTTGGAAAAATTCTTTTCGAATCAATATTATTTTATGGTTACCGGTTCATTGTATGATTCGAAATTCAAAGCCAAGGATGGAAAAACATATAATACCACCTTTAATGGGAATTATCAATTCAATGTATTGGGAGGAAAAGAATTCAAAGTCGGAAAAAAGAAAAAGAATATTATAGGTATTAATATGAAAAACATACTTTCGGGTGGAAATAGAATTACACCTATTGATTTGCAGGCATCAATTGAAAACGGCCACCAGGTTTTGGACTTAGATAATGTCTATAAAGGACGAGCAGGGATTTATTATAGGACGGACATTGGTTTCAGTTATTTAATCAATACGAAAAAAAGTACGCATTCCATTATCCTGGATATACAGAATGTGACCAACCGACAAAATGTAGGTTATCAATATTATGATAGTGTCATCGAAGATATTACGAAGGTTTACCAAACCGGATTATTTCCTGTCTTGAGTTATAGGGTTGAATTTTAAAATTCAATTGTGAAACACTGCGGATTTGAAAGTCCGCAGTGTTTATAAATAGATAGTATATTTTCATACAACTTTTACAAAAAAAATTGAATAATCTTCAACCCGATTAAGTAAGTGGTTGCTCAAAAGAAACCGTATAGTTCAAAGGCAGTGATTTTTATCTTCATCGAGGCAAAAAAACTGAAGATAGCGGGCTATCAGATGATTTTTTGAACGAAGAGGAAGATGAAAAGGACAAGTTTGAAACTACGAGAACTTTTGAACACGTACTTAAAAACTGAGGTCAATACAAATCGGGGAATCATCACTTATCTCCTTCGAGAATTGAAAATGGCATACGGATTTACCGTATGCCATTTTCAATAAATCTATGAATATTTCTGTTTGGAATATCAAACCCCCAACAACTCTTTGGCATTATCCATTGCACTGGAAGATGGAGGGCTGCCACTTAACATGGTTGCGACCTCTTTCACCCTTTCATCTGCCGCTAACAAACGGACATCGGTCGTCGTTCTTGAACCCTCATGATCCTTATAGACAAAGAAATGGGAATCTGCCTGAATGGCAATCTGAGGCGTATGTGTAATCGTAATGATCTGATGCCCTTGAGCCAAATCCTTTAGAATCTGACCCATTTTCAAAGCCACATCTCCGGACACTCCCGTATCTATTTCATCGAAAATCATGGTCGGTAGAGCTAAGGCACCGGCTACCTGTGATTTAATACATAGGGTTAAACGTGAAAGTTCTCCACCGGAAGCCACATCTTTAATGCTTTCCAATCGACTGCCCTTATTGGCAGAAAACAGGAATTCAATCCGATCAATACCATCCGGCGTCAGTTCATTGCCGGAATCCATATCCACTTTCAATTGGGCGAAGGGCATGGATAATTGAGCAAGATCCGAAGCCGTGTTTTTTTCAAGGGATGGCATGATTTTCTTTCTTTGTTTGGAAATGCCGAGGGCTTTTTTCATCAGGGAGGATTCCATTTTCAGCATCTTGGCTTCCAATTCCTCTATCTTTCCCGAAAGATCCCCGAAGGAATCCAATTTATTTTCTATGTCCGTTTGGATGTTAAGCAATTCTTCAACATCCGTTACCTGATGTTTGTTTTGCAGGCGATATATGATATCCAACCGTTCCCGGATTTCCCTGATTCGTTCAGGATCATGTTCTGTATCCTTTCCGACCCGTTCCATCTCACCCGAAATATCTTCCAATTCCAGAATCAGACCGTCAAACCGTTCCTTCAAATTCTCCAAATCACCGGAGAATTTGGAAATATCTCCCATCTCATAAGCCATCGAATGTAGTTGACTGACAAGGGAATTCTCATCTTCTGTCAACTGTCTGTTGATACCTCCGAGAATCCGCTTGATGTCTTCCGCATGGGAAAGCGTCTTCAAATCTTCTTCCGCATCTATATCTTCTCCGGCAGTCAGGGCTGCTTCGTTGAATTCCTTCAATTGGAAATTGAGGAAATCGATTTCCTTGTGGGCTTCCTGGCTTTCCCTCACCCATTGCTCCAATAATTTCTTTTGTCGGGCATAGGCCGAATATTCCTTTCGGTAGCTGGCAACGGTCTCTTTTTGTCCAGCTAATGCATCTATGATATTGAGTTGGAATGAAACATTATGGATGTCGAGCGTATCGAATTGCTGATGCAAATCCACCAGTGCGGAACATAGTTTTCTCAGCAGGTTGAGATTGGCAGGGGTGTCATTGACAAAAGCCCTTGATTTTCCGGAAGGAGTGATTTCCCTTCGGATAATGGTCTCCTTTTCGTAATCCATATCATTGGATTCGAAAAAAGATTCGAAACCTTTGGGTAATTGGAATACCCCTTCGATAATGCATTTCCTGTCCTTGTCGAAAAGGGTTTTGGTATCGGCCCTTTTGCCCATGATCAATCCCAATGCACCCAGAAGGATGGATTTACCTGCACCGGTTTCTCCGGTAATGATATTAAGGCCCTCCGAAAAGTGGATGTCCACTTTTTCTATGATGGCATAGTTTCTTATCAAAAGTCTTTTCAGCATCCCCGTAAAGATTTGAATACAAAAATATACAAATTATGGTAAAAATGTTATTTTAAAAACAAAAAGTTATTTTTATTCGTTGGTAACACCGATGTCATCAATATCCAAAGCTTCCCAACCTTCCGGGTTGAGTATCTCCCGAGGATCAGGAATAAAGGTACGATCATCTAATTTTTTTTGCCAATAATAAGGATAGCCGGACAGGTAAATGTTATCATCTTTCCAATCCAGGGCTTCTTTTCCATTGGCACCGAAGAGGAATTTGTATCCACAGAAAATATTTTTTTCGACAAGGTTTCTTTTTGGAACACCGGGCTTATCTGTCCAATAATCCTTGAGTTTGGGATAACGGGTGGAGTAGGGCGGTTTATCGATATTGACCCGTTCCAGTCTTTTTGTAATATCACCATCCTTTTCCAAATGTTTGGCACCCCAACTTAATAATCTGCTATCCGAATAAAATGCAATATTGCATTCCACAAATAAATTATTGTAATAATGATGATCATTTCCCCCTCCGATGACAACCGCATATCTGCCGGGTTTTAAGAAAATATTCCCATAAACTTCCATGTCGCAGGCTCCGTCGTCATGATAAATACCGGCTACGATATAGTCCTTGTCATTTTGACCTAATAGAGCCTCCGTCATCAATTTCCATACAAACATCATGGATGTCGTTTTTTTCTATGATGTGATCATTGCCTCTTAGAAAAATGGCCATATGTGGAGAATGATGAATGTGACAATGTTCTATTTTATTGCCAACACCGGTGATTTCTATTCCCGGTCGATAGGATTTTTCTATCCGATTGTAATGGTGGATATGACAATTGGAAACGACATTGTTTCCCGGACTTAAATCTTTTCTATTTCCTCCCGAAAGATAAATGCCGCCCGCTCCCGTGTTATGAATTTCACAATTTTGGATTAAGTTGTTTTTCCCACCGTTGAGGAACAAGGGGTTTCTAGTCGTTTTATTTTCGGCATTTTTCCCGAAAAACATATTTTCTATTATTTGTTCATTCGATCTCAGATATTTTTTTCCGGTCCAAATAGCATATGATCCTAGATTCCTGAAAGTACAATGCTTAATTTTACAATGCTCATGGTTTTGTGCGAAGATGCCCAATCCTCTTGAATTTTCGAAAATGATATTTTTAATTTCAATATACTCCGAATCTTCAATGGATATGATGGGGTCTTCTAATATTGAAACTTGTAATTTTTCTATATTCTCGGTTTTGAAAAAATATAAAATTCCTTTTTTCCTATCAATATAGAATTCATTCTTCGCATCCAGTTCCGAGAAAATATTGAAAGCAAAATATTGTTGCCATTCTTTGCCGTGACCGAAACCGTAATGACTGGGATGTATTGTTTCTAGTAAATTATTTTTAGAATCTATTGTTTTTAATTGTACAATATCTTCTGCATATCCGTGTTGGAAATAACCCCTCAGCCATACATCCATTTCGTTTTTCCAAGTAGCTATTTTTTGATCATGATATTCGAATATTCCTCCCTTACCTGAAAAATCTCCATTTCTAGGAATCGAACCTGTTTCGACAATGGGACCCATAGCCAAAGTGGTATCATTGGGGTATCTGGCAAGATGCATGGGTTCGTTGTTTTGGAAAACTTCCATTGTTGTTGGAATGGATAATTTGCCAAACCCGAAGGGACGGATGTTTCCGTAGTTGTCAATTCCGTTTTCTTTTAGATCATAGGAATATATTTCATTTTTATATTTTTTTATTTTGGTAATATCCAAATCCATGCCTCCGGATAAAATGACATTCTCATTTTTAAAGGCTTGTATGGAAATGTTTTTCTGATTAATTATTTCTATGCTTTTATTTAAATAGTAAGTCCCACCTCTTAATATGATTTCGGATTTTCCTTTTTTATTTTTTTTTATGATTTTAAATGCCTTGTCAAAAGAAAAGACGGGCCGGGTGATACTGCCATCGTTTTTGTCATCGCCATCGGGAGATAGGTAAACCTCATTCGTCTGGGCCGCAATAGTAAATGAGGAAAACAAAATCAAAAATAAAAACTGATTCTTCATGTTATTGTAGTTCAGAATTTGCTTTCGTAAAATTGAACAATCCGTTCATCTACCATGAAGTCCCTAGGTCTTAGTTTTTGTTTAAGGACTATGCCGTTCAAAGTACGGCAACGGGATAGGGCTACATAGGTTTGTCCATGTTCAAAAGCTCCCCGTCCCATATCTATGATGGCTCGGTCGAACGTTTTCCCCTGACTTTTATGAATGGTGATGGCCCAGGCATGTTTTAAGGGGTATTGTTCAAAAGTTCCGATAACTTCTGATTCGATTTTATTCGGATTTTTTTCACTGAACCTATACTTGTTGACTTCCCATTTTTCTTTTTCCACATTGATGATTTCCTTTTTACCTTCTCTGTTGATTTCCACCTTGATTTTATCTATGTCCAAGTCGATGATTTTCCCTAATGTTCCATTAACGAACTTTTTTCCGGGATCGTTTTTAATGAACATGACCTGTGCACCTAGTTTGAGTTTTAATAGGGGATCCGTGGGGAATAATCGTTCTTGGAAATTACCGGTCACCTTGGCAAGATAAGTGAACTCGTCCAAAGGTATGGCTTCCAGTTCTTTTTTATTGATACTGTTTACAATCTGATTTCGGGTAGAAAGTGTGATGTAGTTTTCTTCGGGAACAAAATCGGGAACATGTCTTTCATTGATGTCCGCAAGGTCATCATAATCAATTTTGTTTAATCTTACCGCATCCAACAACCGAATAAAATGTCTTTCCTCCTGTCGATAGATTTTCCTGAGTTCTACCATTTCAAAATCTACCATCTTGAAAATTTCAGCCGAAAAGAAATATGGACTGTCATAAACCGTTTTGAATAACATTTTTTCTTCATCAGTAGAAACCACCGGTGGCAACTGGAATAAGTCGCCGAAAAATACCATCTGTACTCCACCGAAGGGCATGGGGTTGTTCCGGTTAATCTGAAGGAAATAATCAATGTTGTCCAACATGTCCGCCCTTACCATAGAGATTTCATCAATGATGATGATTTCTATTTTTTCATATAATTTTCGATACCGTCTTTTTTTGATTTCGCTTTTCGCCAATGGTTTGGGTGGGAATCCGAAAAACGAATGAAGGGTTTGTCCTTTTACATTCAATGCCGCAACACCGGTTGGGGCGAGGATGATCGTTTTCTTTTTTGTGGTCTTTCTGAACAATTGTAATAATGTGGATTTGCCGGTCCCTGCCCTTCCTGTAATGAAGAGGGTGTCATTGGTGTTTTCCAAGCGATTTAAAACATACTTATAGTCGTCACTTAATTCCATTGGCTGCTTATCGAATGCCATTTACAATTTTATTTTTATTCCTGATTTTTTTCCATTCCATTTCTGAAAAAAAATACATTTCATTTATCCACTTCGGACACTTTTTACATGCTTTGAAATGTTCGTTTTTATTAGGTGTTGATGGGAAAATAAATACATGCTCAATGTCATAATCCTTTACATCAAAATCGTTATTGAAATGGATGATGCTATCCCATTCATTCTTGATATTTTCCTTTTTTAGTTTTTGGGAATAGTATGCGTTGGGGAATTCCAATTGTATGGATTTGTCGCCGGACTCAAAACCGAATTTTCCGATGGGTAAATTCGGTTGATGTGTAATTTTAAAATCTAAGATGCCTCTGAGTGTATCACCACCGGAAGCTAATAATTGCATTTTATTTTCCCATTTGTAAAATATCAGATAATGTCTTTCAGAGTTGTTTTCTAAAATGTCTTTTTCTTTCATTTCCTGCCAATCTTTTTTTTTATCGGATTGGCAGGAAATGAAAAGAATTATAGTCAATGAAAGGATATTTATATACCGTAAAATCATTAATCATATAATACGTCAACACCCAGATTATGCATCATGAAACTCATGATGTCGGCACGTTCTGCTATTAACATACTTGTAGGTTTTCCTCCTCCATGCCCTGCCGAAACATCAACCCTGATCAATACCGGATTTTCTCCTTCGTGATTGCGTTGTAATTCTGAAATGAATTTGAATGAATGTGCCGGTACGACCCTGTCATCATGATCCGCAGTCGTAACCAACGTCGCCGGATATTCTACGCCTGCCTGTACATTATGCAAGGGCGAATAATTCAATAGATATTGGAATTGGATGGAATCCGTACTTAATCCGTAATCCGTTTTCCAAAAATGACCGATGGTAAAAGTATGGTAACGTAACATGTCCAGGACACCCACAGCGGGAAGTGCCACCTTGAATAAATCAGGTCGCTGTGTCATACATGCCCCTACGAGCAGACCACCGTTGGAGCGACCTTCTATGGCCAATTTTTTGGAAGAGGTATAATTGTTTTCAATAAGATATTCGGCTGCGGAAATAAAATCGTCAAAAACGTTTTGCTTATTGAGCAATCGACCACCGTCATGCCATTTCTGACCATATTCACCGCCTCCCCGTATATTGGCCACGGCATAAATCCCACCTTGTTCCAACAAAACCATATTGGAAACGCTGAAAGAAGGTTTTATACTGATATTGAACCCACCGTATCCGTAAAGAAGCGTTGGATTATTGCCATCCAATTCCAAACCTTTCTTATGGGTGATGAACATCGGAATTTTAGTGCCATCCTTACTTTCGTAGAATACTTGCTTGGTTTCGTAATCGTCAGGATTAATACCCTTGACTTCGGGCTGTCTATGGATTTCCGATTTTTTCGTAGTGAAGTCATACTTGAAAACCGTAGTCGGATAGGTGTAGGATGTGAAGGAGTAAAAAGCGATGTTTTCATCTTTTTCTCCGGAAAATCCGCCTACGGTTCCTTTTGTGGGCAATTCGATATCGTATTCGAAATCCCCTTTGAGGGAATGTACCTTTAAAACCGAAGAAGCATCCTTGATATAACGGGTTACGATTTTTCCGCCGGCCAGTCTGACGGATTCCAATACATTTTCGGATTCGGGTATGATTTCTTCCCAAAACGCCTGTTCGGGTTTTTTTGTATTGATACTAATCAGTCTGTAATTAGGGGCATTGTGGTTGGTTTGAACCAGCAAATTATCACCAATATTGTCAATCACCCAGAAATTATGGGTCAAATCTTCTACTACCGGAGTAAAGGAGTCGTCGCCGGCGGATAAATCCTTAAAGTAAAGTCTATTGTTACTTGTGGATTCGGAAGTGGAAGCGACCAGGAAACGATTGTCTTCCGTAACCCTTGCCCCTACATTCATTTTCGGTTTTCTCCTATCGGCAAAAATCAATTGATCCTTCTCTTGGGCTGTTCCCAGTTTATGATAATAAAGGGCATGGAATTTATTCTGACCTTTCAATGCATCACCCGATTTGGGAGCAGGATAACGGCTATAGAAAAAACCATCCTTGTACCAGGAAATTCCGGAAAATTTGACCCATTTGATTTTATCGGATAATTTTGCTCCGGTATTTAAGTCCTTGACATAAATCGTCCGCCAGTCGGAACCGCCTTCTGAGACACCATAGGCCACGTATTTCCCATCCTTGGAAAAACCCAGTGCTCCCAATGAAGATGTTCCGTCGTTTGAAAAAGAATTGGGATCCAGCACTACTTCCGATTCCCCTTCCAGGGAACTGCTGCCATACAGTACACTCTGGTTCTGTAATCCCGAATTCCTATAAAAATAATAAGAACCGGCTTCCTTAAAAGGAGTTGAGAATTTTTCGTAATTCCATAGTTCTTCCAAACGGTAGGCTATTGCATCCCGGAAAGGAATCTGATCAATATAATCGTAAGTAGCTTTATTTTGTTTTTTCACCCAGGATGCCGTTTCATTGGATTTGTCATCTTCAAGCCACCTGAATGGATCTTCTATCCTTTCATTGAAATACTTTTCAACAACGGTTGTGTCTAGCCGGGTATCGGGATAACCAACTTCTATAACCTGTCCGGGTTGGTAATTGTTATTATTCATTGTAGGTCGATTAACTCCTTCTTCTCCGTTATTGGGCTGGCAGGAGATACAGCAGATTATGAAAATCGTTAAAACAGGTAATTCGAATCTTCTCATTAACATTCGTATTTAAATCTAAAAGTACATTTAACATCAAAATAGGCCAAAAACAGGGTTTAAGGGCTATGATTTCGTTGTTCATTCGTTATTAATTCGAACTTAAATATTTTCTAACAAGCAATAGCCCCTGTTTATTTGGAATTTCGATTAAATTTGAAGCTGCAAAATAGTTATAATCATGGAATTTAAACACATAATCATACTTTGCTTTGGACTGCTATTCACTTTCCAATGCCAAATCTGCTATTCACAAATAAAGGCAGTCAACAATAAGGGAGAAAAAATCATCCTATATCCTGATGGTTCATGGGAGTATGATAAGGAAGAAACCGAAGAAGGACAAAAAGGAAAGAAATCCAAAAAGGTAAAACCTAAGGCAACGAATACCCCTACTGCTCCACCGGAGAAGAAGACTTACACAAGGGAAGAAATGTTAGTGGCCCGCCAGGATGTAACCAATCGTTATAGAATGGCTAAATTGGAAAAAGAAGAAGCGACAACGCAACAAAGGGATATTTCGATTGAACTGAATGATTTTGAATCGGAATATAAAAGAAAGAAAAAATATAAACAACTGACTCCCTCAGAGGAATCTACCTATAAATCCCGGATCAAGATTTTGAAACGTCAGATTAAAGATGCGAAATCCAATCAGAAAAGAGCATCGAAAGATGAAAAAACATATCAGAAAATGCTGACTTATCCCGGAGAGAAACTTATGGTGTCCTATGATAAACTTAAGGACAAAAGAGAATCTAAGAGCCAAACGGTAATGGCTGATGCCGACAAACCGACAAAAACAAAACAGAATAAAACAAATAATCCTAAAAGTGATTATGAAAAAAAATTGGAAGAAGTAAAGAAGAAGAACTCCGAAATCATGAGTGCCAAATTGGAAATTGCGAAGGGTAGGAAGGAAAAATTGGAAAAATACAAACCCCAAATCGTAATTCCCGAATCTACAATGAAATGTGAATTGGCATTTGATGAAGTGGATGTTTATTCGGGTAACCGTAAAAGGGCGACAAAGAGAAGTCTTCTTTTTTCTCATGTGGACGAAGCCTACGAAGCCCATATGAAAGGTAAAGGCTATAT
>JAHDFN010000151.1:0-3408 GCA_020628145.1 Saprospiraceae bacterium
ATTTACCGAAAGGGAATTATATCCTAAGAATTACGGATGGAAATGAAATGATAGTCCGCAAGATTCAGAAACTGTAGGGCTTATTTTTAATATTTGAATAAAAAACTGCTTGGGCTGAAACAACAGTTCAAGCAGTTTTTTATTTGCAGTTAAGTATGGAATTAGCTTAATTGGATAAGAATGTCTCCCTTATTGACTGCTTCCCCTTTAGTGGATTTGATTTGCTCAATGGTTCCTTCACCGGATGCTTTAAGGACGTTTTCCATTTTCATGGCTTCAAGGACAATCAGCGGATCTCCTTTTTGAATGGTCTGACCTTCTTCAACGAGAATATCAAGGACAAGTCCGGGCATCGGTGCCTTGACTTCATTCATTTTGTTGCCGGCTGCGGCATTCAGCCCCATCTTTTTGATGAGTAAATCGTAGGAATCTTCCAGTGTAACCTCGTGTTCTTTCCCATTGATGGAAATAACAAAGGATTTATCTTGAGGGTTGTGTTGAAGCAGTTCACCTTTGAATGATTTACCATCTCTGATGATATGGAATGTCCTACCATCATTATCTGCAACGATATCCAACGAAGTATTTTCTTCGATGTCGAATTCGAACATTCCATTGACTTTGGCTTTGAATGTTTTCTCCTTTTCCATTTCATCAAGATTTGCCAGAGTAACCCAATTTGGATAAGACCCTGAATTCAAAGAACGAATATAGTAGATATAAGGAAAAAAAAGGAATCAGATACAGATTATCAGAAGGAGTGGCGATTTTATTATAAAGCAAAACTCCGATGATACATACGGCGAATTTGGCAAAAATCAATCCTATGGCCAAACGGGTGAAATCATTCAGGTTCTTACTCGAAGCAGCTTTTTTGCCAAGTAGAAATGCAACCCAGACGAATATGGAAAAGAATATCATGGAAAACAATCCCATCCTGAAATGTTGTGAGATTGTAGGTATGAGCAGTGTACCCGAAACCAGTATTAGAGCCAGAGCATTGACCCCGATAAATCGGGTGTAGAAAGTACGGTCTTCCATTTCTATGTTTTGGACTTGATAAGCCCAAAGGTAGGAAAAACCGATAGGGAAGGAAGAAATAGGATGTTATTTAACAGACCGGTAAATTTCGTTAATATTTCATACTTTGGAGTTTCCTCAGAACCATGTTCCAAAGCTTATCATAAGGTATGACTTCTAATTCTGAAATCAACCCTCTGAAGAAAAACGGTTGTTCGATCAGCCTCTGGTAATATTTTTCCGTATTGCTGAGTTTTTCTACATCGAATTCTGCTTTAATTACTTGTTGCAACAAACGGATAAACTGTATGGCTCTGAAATATTCTTCTTTTTTCAATTGACGATTGGCATAGGTCTTCAACCGATCCACCCGTTCTGTTACAGCGTTGAAACTCTTTTTTTCGATAAAGAACAGAATTTGTGCGATGACCATTAAAACAGTGAAAATCCTTTGATCTTTGGGGTAGAGAATAGGATCGTTGAGGAAACGGGACAGCCTGAAATTCCTTTTTTTCTGCGTTTTCAGAATTGGATATTTGTCGGCTTGGCTTTCTATAATGAAGTTGATATAAACATCATAGATTTTCCATTTTTCCTTAATCTGATTATCGATTTTCTTGAATTTGCTATGATTGACCGCTTCGGTGAAAATAGCAATTGCATTTACATAGTTTTCAGTATGGAGTGCTAATAAAAGATAGTATTCCATGAAATCAAACCAGTGGTCACTTCCGGCTGGAAAGGACTGAAGGCATTTCTCAGCATTGGTCTTACCATTCTTATAATCCTGGAGATGTAGATGAGCTGACATTTTCTTCAATTGGAAGGTTGCTAGCATTTCATCTCTATAGAACCGGGGGTTCTCTTCAATATATTGCTCTGCCTTGTTAGTGACTTCAAGCATTGAATCATAATCATGAAGCATTTCGTATCTGAATGCCCATACAAGATACATGTTGTATATGACAATGGGAGATTCGTAAATTTCGGAAAGTCCGACTAATGCTTCACAATAGGTATCAATTTTTTCCTTGAGATTGAAATTCTTGGAAGGAGGCTTGTAGTAATTCATAATAACCCGCTGATACAGTTCCTCCGAGCGGATTTCGGCATCCAATACATTTTGATATTGTTTACTGTGTTGATCATAAACCTCATAGTCTTTTTCATCACTTTCTTCAGAACAGTATTTCCTCAATATCCTGGAACAATTGACAATCACATCTGCGAATTTGAACTTCAGGGCTATTGTCAGTATTTGTCGGGCCAAAGATGCAGCTGTGTGCCGGGCATTGTTGGATAAAAGTATTTTTACCAATGTCCAATCCTTATTACAAGAATAGTATGCTCGGTCATAATTGGAAGTGGAAGGCAGATTGACATCCAGAAAGAATAAGGTATTCAACAAACGTTTCCTGAATCGTGATTTCAGTTGCCTGTACTTGTCATCTGTCGGGCTACAGCCATAAAGGAATGCAGAAGCATCCCTGTCGTTTTTGAATTTATTGGCCATCAAGGCCTCATAGAATTCGTTGAATTTTGAATTTTTATGTTTAAGGGAGTGATCATCGAAGATTTCGATTTTCCTTACTTTCTTCTTGGTTACAATCTTTGAAATCTCTATGAGGTTCTTCATGATTCTAAAGTAATTTTCGAATAATTGAATTCAATATACGTTTTTTTGAAAACGGGTCAAAAATAATGTCACAAATATTTTACCAAAAATTGTAGGGGAACATACATTAATGCATGAATGAACAATAACATTGACTCCATAGGAGTAGTGGGTTAGATAAAGAGTTGGGTACTTATAGTGTTGTTTTATAGGTTGGAATGCATAAGGAAATTACTTAAATTGTTTTGGGTTATGGATGAGAATTAATTTTTGAAATTTTCTTTCATATTCTGATACGAAATCATATTTGTGCATGTTAATCATTCACAGAAAAAAATATTTGTGACTATGGGATTTGATGGTTGGCGTTGAAATAATGCTATCTGATTATAGTTTTTTAGAGTATGTTTAAAATTTGGTCTTTATGTCGAGAAACATCAATTTATTGCTTAATCAAGGCGGAGAATCGGGATGATAGCAGGGCTATCAAGCCTGATTTTTTAACGAAGAGTAAGCAATAAAGTGAGTTTCGCAGACCAATTATTAAAATTTAAACATACTCTTAGCTTCATTCCATAAATCATCCATTTCTTCCAACGTCATATCATCCAATGGTTTTTCTGCATTCTTTTCAATGTATTCAAACCTTTTTTTGAATTTCCGATTTATCTTTTCCAAAGCAGTTTCAGGATCAACCTCTATGAATCGGGAATAATTGATAAGGGAAAAGAGTAAATCACCGAATTCCTCTTCTTTTTTTTCAAGTGGCATAT
>JAHDFN010000151.1:3418-10396 GCA_020628145.1 Saprospiraceae bacterium
GCAATAAAGTGAGTTTTGCAGACCAATTATTAAAATTTAAACATACTCTAAACAAGTATTTCCGATGCTGACAATTTCCGATGTTTTTATCAAATATGGTGACCGGGTTTTAATGGATCACATCAATCTTACCGTAAAAGATAAGGATCGTATTGGATTGGTCGGTCGGAACGGTGCGGGTAAGTCCACCTTACTGAAAGTCATTGCCGGAGATATGATGCCGGATGCGGGTAAAATACTCAGGCCCAACGGAAC
The DNA here is from genome assembly GCA_020628145.1 of Saprospiraceae bacterium. GTDB lineage: Bacteria > Bacteroidota > Bacteroidia > Chitinophagales > Saprospiraceae > JAHDCE01. The sequence goes on from JAHDFN010000151.1 coordinate 3,674, forward strand.
CACTTTAGGGTTTCTTCATCAGGAACTGACCCTTCCCCTAGGAAAGACGGTAATAGCGGAAACCCTTACGGCTTTTGATGAAGTCAAGAAAATAGAAGTTCGTATAGGTGCTATCACCAAAGAATTGGAAGAAAGAACTGATTATGAAAGCGATGCCTATTCAGACCTTATACAGGAATTATCCGATTCTAATGAAAGATATACGATATTAGGGGGACATACCATGCTGGCTGATGCAGAGAGAATACTTTCGGGCTTGGGATTCAAGACAGGAGACATGGAGCGTTTGACCGATGAATTCAGTGGTGGCTGGAAGATGAGGATAGAATTGGCCAAAATGCTTTTGCAACGACCGGATTATCTCCTATTGGATGAGCCGACGAATCATTTGGACATCGAATCCATTATCTGGTTGGAGGAATTTTTGAAAAGCTATGAAGGAGTGGTCATCCTGATTTCTCACGATAAGATGTTTTTGGACTGTGTGACCAATCGGACTGTAGAAATCGAATTGGGCAGCCTATATGATTACAAAGCCAATTATAGCAAGTATATCGGTTTGAGAAAAGAGCGGAAGGAAAAAACCGCATCGGCGTATAAAAACCAACAAAGGGTGATTGCCCACAAGGAAAAAATCATCAATAAATTCATGGCTAAGGCCAATAAGACCAAAATGGCACAAAGCATGAAGAAGCAGTTGGATAAGATGGAAAGGATAGAGATTCTAGATGAAGATACGGCTGTGATGGATATCCGTTTCCCTCCGGCACCACGTTCCGGCCGGGTCATTCTCGATGCAAAGAAGATAACGAAAAACTACGATGAAATCCATGTGTTGAATGGTGTCGATTTGATATTGGAAAGAGGAGAGCGAGTTGCTTTTGTCGGACAGAATGGGCAAGGTAAAACCACGCTTTCGAAAATCCTCATCGGTATAGAGACGGCAACGGCGGGTGATATCGAACTCGGTCATAACGCTGCTATCGGATACTATGCCCAAAATCAGGCAGAGACATTGCATCCGGATCTGACTTTAATCGAAACAATGGAGAGAAAGGCCCCTGAAGATATGCGTACCAAAGTCAGACATATTCTCGGTGCATTCATGTTCAGTGGCGAAGATGCGGAAAAGAAAGTGAAGGTACTTTCGGGCGGTGAACGGGCCCGTTTGGCAATGGCTTGTATGTTATTGCATCCGTTTAATATTCTTGTCCTCGATGAGCCAACGAACCATTTGGATATGTTGTCAAAAGAAGTATTGAAAAATGCTTTGAAAAAATACGATGGCACATTGATCGTTGTTTCCCACGATAGGGAATTCCTAAGTGGTTTGACAGATAAAACCATTGAATTCAGAGATAAGAAATTATATGAATATCTAGGAGACGTGGATTATTTTTTGCAAAAAAGGAAACTCCGGGATATGCGCGAAGCAGAAAAGAGAACGGTAGAAAAAAAAGCATCGGTTCAGGAAAATAACGGCCTTTCGGCGGAGGAGAAAAAAAAGGCTTGGGAACAGAAAAAAAATTGGCAGAAAAAAATAAAGAATATAGAAAATAAAATCTCCCGTTCAGAATCCGAAATGGAAAAATTGGAAAAGAAAATGGGTGAACAGAATTTCTATACTTCTCCCGACGCTCAGGAAACCATTGATAAATATGATAACCTTAAAGCATCATTGGATGAATTAATGGAAGAGTGGGAAACCGCTCAAGAGGAATTGGAAAAATATGCAGATGTGAAATAGGAAACATTTCGGAAAAGTTATAATAGTTTCCGAAATTTTATTGTTCCTCGTTTTCAATGATGATATCTCCGAATAAATATATCCCTTCTTCCGGATATTCCAATTCTGTTTTTTTCTCATATTTCAGTACGGGTTGTTCCGTATGGATATATCCTACCTTGAATAACGGCTTGGTATAATGTAAATAATAATCCGGACGGGGTTCGATTTTTGGGTCATCCGTTTTTCTGTAGGTGACATGGCTATAATTCCTTCTTGAAAAATAGAATTCAACAGAATTTTGAAACAACCAGCTTGATCCTAGGAGTATGGTCCTGTTTTCTTTTTTTCCTTTTTCATTCAAATGATCTAGGATTTCAGTTGTTTTGGAATCATGATCCCATGTTATGGTTTTGAATAAATTGCTGTTTTTTATTTGATTGTAAATTAATGTGGAGCAAATAATAATTGCCCATATTTTTGATACAATACCGAATTCTTTTTTATTAATGTCATTGCCGAAAAAGAAAAATACAATAATGAAAAGCGGATAATAAAATAGAGCTGTTCTTTCTATGAGATAATATGTTCCTAATAAATGGAATTGGGTGATATTCGAAAGAATGGGGATAATAAGTACGAGCGATAAAAGATATTTTCTTTGACTAATTAAATCCCTGAATTTGAAACTTCCAATCATGCTGAAAATCACAATAAAAGCCATGAGTCCCAAGGCGATATTCAGGTAGAACATGGCATCCCCGAAATTGTAAGGCAGGTACCTGGAAAATGCGGTGAGTGTTGTAAGGGTGTCGGGGTAGAATCCCCAGAAACCTCCGAATAAAAAACCTTCGTGTTTGAGTAATCTTCTGACGGGTTCGTATAGGAATGCAATGAGTATTAAGGTTGTTATCGCATTGATTCCCAGTAATTTCCTGAAGCCTTTACCCATGCTCTTATTGAAGAAGTAAGAAAAATGGATGAGGAAAAATGCACCGAGCCAATAATTGAGGAGGGTTAAATTACTGGTCACAGAAAAACTTGCGGCTATCAGGGAGTAGTAGGCATATTTGTGATCGTAATTTTCTAGGAAACGTAAAATATAATATATCGAAATAAGCATGAGTGTGATGGCTAATCCGTAGCCTCTTGCGAGTCCGAAAAAATCCAATAAAAAAGGATTGCAGAATAAAGCAATGAAAAATAAAATGCCGGGTATATTTTTGAAATACCTATCCGCAATCCGGTACGAAAAAAATAAATAAAAAAGAAAACCGATGACATTCGGCAAACGACAAACAAATAAGCTTTCGCCGAAAATGCCACGGAAAAATTTGATCAATACAGTATTCAAAATATGGTTGTTAGCTAGGCAACTGGAACAACTGATGATTTCTTCATATGAACGAACACTGAACCCACGGATGGTCGCTGCTTCGTCAAAAGTCACATCCATTAGGAATGCACGGGCAGCAACATATAAAAAAGCGATAAGGCCGATTATTGCGTAAGGGATGGAGTTGGTTTTCATATGATGGAAAGGAAGTTTTGTTTTTTTGATTCACGTTACAGATATTCCTCTAAGGTAATTTCTTTTTTTAATTTTTCCTTCCCTCTTTTGATAATTAGTTTGATGTTTTTACCGACTTGGCTGTTGAGTTTTTGTTCGACTTTCTGGAGATTCATGAAGTAGGTGGATTTTCCGTTTATTTTCTTGATGGAATCTCCGGGTTGTAATCCTGCTTTTTTTCCCGGTGAACCGGGAAACACTTCCTCGATGCTGAATTGGTTGAGTTCCAAACCGGATGCAATAATGGAAAGTCCTGATAATTCTTTTCCTTCCTTGGTTTTATAGAATTTGTTGGCTCGTGCATACAGTATGTTTTTTTGATAATCGAAAACCAAATGGAATTGTTTAAGGATTTTGTTGCCGATGATTCCCCTTTTACCTTCCGGGAATTCTTGTATGAAAACAGAATCCGGTATTTCTTGGAAATTACAAATGACATTTTCGAAATGATAATCACCGAATTTCAAAGTCTTGATTTTTCCGATGTACCCCAAGATATAACCTCCGAGTCCACGACCTATGTTCCCGGGTGTTTTATGTTGTGGTAACAATAGACTATCCGATTCGTTATTTTGGATTAATAGAGTCAGTGCGGCACCTGTATCTACCAACCATTTAATTTCCGTATTGGGGTGGTTTATCATTTTGGATGATTCAGCTAAATAGATTTTTTTATTTTTTCGAATAAGTGGAATGCCCGAATATTTTTCGATATTGAATTTATGTGATTCAGGCTCGAATAAATAAATGAATCGGGAAGAATAATCGATTTTTACAATGAATCTCCGGAATAAATCCAATCCCAGGATTCCGTGAATCCTAGTACCTGAATACTTGTCGAAATCTATATGGGAATCTTCCAAAACCAAAATATTCTGATCCTTGGCCGTAATTTCCGGCAATTCCAAATCTACTCCATCGGTAAGGAGTACACTTACTTTCCTGGATTGATCAACCCCTTTCAGATACAGCCTTTTGGTATAACCCACACCAATGATATCCGTATATTCCCGATGGATCACTATCGTATTGGATGCTCCTGTATCCAAAATGAAATTCAGGGGGATCTTTCCATCCAACATGACCGGAAGCACGATGAAATCATTATGCATTTCGAAGGGAATCGTCGCAAAGGATTGCCCGGTCTTAATAGAATAATTGATGAATTGGGCATTGGATTGCCCAAACAGAAAAATGAAAAATAGGGATAGGATAATCTTGGCTTTTAAAATCATATTCACACTCTTTTGAAATGTTCAAGATATCCTTAAAATAAGTAGTTGGGGGGAAGATTGTATTTTTTAAAATTAAGACTTTTTGTCCAAATGTGCAATGCATTAATCAACAGCTCCGAAAAAGAATAAAAGATTCAATTCGTCATCAAGGAAATAAAGGTTCATCTTGTCTCCATTGCCTTTTTTCATCGTTTCCAGATCGAAGCACAGATTACGGGTTTGGGAATTTGATCCTTGATCGTTTTTAGTCCGCACAACAATTTTGACATTCGTCTTGGGAGGATAGGACTCCATGACCATCCCGTTCCAGCAAAGGCGGTAATCCAATATGTCGGCATTCGTGGTGACTTCGGCAATTAATTTGCCGTCTTTTTGCTTGACGGATTCCAAACTATAATTGTCCGAACTCAACTCATTGAATTTATCCATATCTAGTCGTTCCAACATGACACAGCCGCTGTCGCTATTCCCTGAATTCGAACCGGTAGTTTCCTTAGTGGTTTTTTGAGAACCGTTACAGCTCCAAATAACCAAAGCCAACAATACCGTTATGATGATGATAATCGAAAATCTCATGAATCTTACTAATATTTTATTCTGGTATTGGGATGGTGATTGTTCTAAAAGAATCCAATAATAGCCAATTATTTTCAACCGAGGGCAATAAAAGAATCCATTTTCCCTGTTAATGTTTCACTTTGTTGCAAATGGGCTTTTATGAAAGACGACTTTGGTGTCGTGATTCCGCAAAACAGGAATTGGACGATCATTAGGATAGTTCAAGCACTTCCTATTGCTTGTTTATAGGAGTTTTTTGGAATATCATTGAAAATTATCATACATTACAGCCGATTATAATAATGCGATGAAGCAATTCGTTAAACCATAAAAAATATTCTAAGCTTATGTTGGAGTATCCTATTCTTCTATTCCAAGATGCGGCTGAAGGCGAAGCACAAAGCGTCTTTACCGTAATAATGCAAGGAGGGGTTTTAGGACTGGCGATTATATCCATACTGTTAATCCTTTCCATTCTGGCAACCTACATTTTTATCGAAAGGTATCTTACCATTACCCGTGCCGAAAATGTGGACGAGAATTTTATGAATTCAATTCGGATGAATGTGCAGAATGGAAATCTCAATGCTGCCCGTTCCCTCTGCCAAAGAACTGATACGCCGGTAGCCAGAGTAGTAGAGAAAGGGTTGATGAGAATCGGAAAACCATTGAAGGATATTTCCGCAGCTATTGAGAATGTAGGTAATCTGGAAGTTTTCAAATTGGAAAAGAACCTTTCCAATCTGGCCAGTATCGCAGGAGCTGCTCCGATGATCGGTTTCTTCGGTACGGTGACAGGTATGATCATCACTTTCCAAACAATGGCATCCAACCCGGAAGCTTCCGAGTTGGCAGGTGGTATCTATCAGGCATTGATGACAACGGCCTTTGGTCTGTTTGTCGGTATTTTAGCTTTCGTAGGATATAACGTTCTTGTTTCCAAGGTGAACAAGGTGATGTTCAAAATCGAAGCTTCCGCAATGGAATTCATCGATCTGCTTCAGGAACCGGCTGGATGATTTCGTTAAATCTTATTTATTCAAGCGTAAAAAAACTTAGAAAATGGGATTGAAACGAAGGAACAAAGTGAGTGCGGAATTCAGTATGTCTTCTTTGACAGACATCATCTTCCTATTGCTCATCTTTTTTATTCTGACTTCGACATTGGTCAGCCCAAATGCCCTGAATCTCAAATTACCTTCTTCCTCTGCTACAACAGTTGCTCCTTCTTCCATCCCTGTTTCCATTACCCGTAAGGGAGAATGGTATGTCGATGGAAGGAAACTGTCTAGTTCCGGAAAATTGTCATCTGCGGTTCGACAAAGGATCAAACAGGAAGGTAAATCCAGAAAAGATATTACATTGACCATCGTAGCTGAAAGAGGCGTACCAATTGAAAATGTGGTCAAGGTGATGGATCTGGCTTTGAGTTTGAGAGTCAATGCCATTTTGGCTACCGATCCGGCCAAATGATTTAAGACATTACGAAAACCTACTTTTGACCTGACATATACTAAATTCGATGATGTTTAAAATGGGCTTTTGGAGATGAAAACAATCATTTTTATGATTAGACTAGGATACAAAAAACGAAATCGTAAAAGGATATTTTTAGAAGCGTTTTCAATGTAAAC
>JAHDFN010000152.1 GCA_020628145.1 Saprospiraceae bacterium
TGGGAATTAATTCCCAACAGGCACTTGTTTGATCTAGGACAAGGTGGCTTTAATTGAGCATCCCCTCAACATTGGCTAGAGCCTTGTCGATACCTGAAACATCCTTGCCGCCGGCTGTGGCGAAGAAAGGCTGGCCGCCTCCTCCCCCTTTGATTTCCTTGGCGAGTTCACGAATCATTTGTCCGGCATGTAATCCTTTTCCATCAACCAACGACTGGCTGATGATGACCATCAGTTGTGGTTTTTCTTTGACGACTGCTCCGAATACGATGACCGAATTTCCAACTTCTTTTTCCAATTCGTAGCCGAGGGTTTTAATGGCATTGGAATCGCCTAAAGGTAATTTTGTTACCAAAAGATTCAAGCCGTCAACTGCTTTGAATTCGTTCTTCAAACCACTTTTTAACCCCGAAGCTTGAGCCGCTAATAATTTTTCAATCTCCTTTTGATAGGATTTATTGTCATCCTGTAATTTGGAAATCACAGCAACCAAATCCTTTGGGTTTTTTAACAAGTCCCTCACTTGGTTCAGCGTCTCCAATTCCTTATTCAGATAAGCGGATGCCCGTTCGCCGGTCACGCCCTCAATCCTTCGGATACCGGCGGCGATACTGCTCTCTGTAAGAATTTTGAAATGCCCGATTTCTCCGGTTCTGTTCACATGGGTTCCACCGCATAATTCACTCGAATATTCCTTGTCGAATGTGATCATTCTGACTTCCTCATCATATTTTTCTCCGAACAACATCGTAGCACCCGAAGACTCGGCTTCCGCCAATGAAACTATTTTTTCCTCTAAGGGAATATTGGCCATGATTTTTTCATTGACCATTTTTTCTATCCGTACCAATTCTTCGGCAGAAGGTTTTTCCTGATGTGAAAAATCGAAACGAACTTTGTCATCCCTGACCTCCTGCCCCCGTTGTACGGCGTGTTTACCGATTACCCGATGCAAGGCAGAATGCAATAAGTGGGCTGCCGTATGATTCTGCGATATTGCGGTTCTTCTTTTGGTGTTGATTTCAGCCCTTACATTGGCATGTTTATTTTCAGGTAATTTATTAACCTGATGAATGATGAGATCATTCTCCTTTTGGGTATTGATAACAGCTATTTTTTCATCATCGAACCAAAGGAGTCCGGTGTCACCTATTTGCCCTCCGCTTTCTGCGTAGAAAGGTGTTTTATCCAAGACTAATTGGTATTGTGGTTTTCCTTTGACTTCAATGGTGCGATATTTTACCAAATGGGAATCATCAGAATATAAAAGGGTATAACCGATGAAATCCACGCCGTCCGTTTCGGATAATTCATGCCAGTCGCCTACGGATTTCCGGGCATCGGCAGAAGCCCTATTCCTTTGCTTTTCTAGTTCTGCATCATATCCTTTCCGATCTACTTTATATCCTCTTTCGGTAGCAATCAGTTCAGTCAGATCAATAGGGAAGCCATAGGTGTCTTTTAAGGTGAAAGCGTCAACACCCGAAACCGTATTGTTTTGGATGTCTAACTTTTCAAAACGTTTCAAACCGGAAGAAAGGGTGCGTAGAAACTGTTTCTCTTCGGCCAATACCAGTTTTTTGATGTGTTCTACTTGTTGTATCAATTCAGGGAAAATCTCTTTGAAACTTCCCGCTAGTAAAGGCACCATTTTATAAATCAATGGTGCTTGGATATTCAAGAAAGAATAATAGTATCTGACACCCCTTCTCAATATCCTTCGAATCACATACCCTTCATCCTTATTGCTGGGGATAAGCCCATCAGCAATGGCAAATGAAACAGCACGGGCATGGTCCGTTACGACTCGCATAGCAATATCCGACATGGCTTCCGGCTCATAACTATAAGTATATTTTATTCCTGATTCCTTTTCCAGAAAATCAAAGAAGGGTGTGAAAATGTCAGTATCATAATTGGATGATTTTCCCTGGAGGGCCATACAGAGCCTTTCGAATCCCATACCGGTATCGATATGCTTCTCTGGTAATTCTACAAGGCTTTTATCTGCCATTCTATTGAATTGCATGAAGACGAGGTTCCAGATTTCAATAACCAAAGGGTCATCCATGTTGACCAAGGTGGCACCATCGATTTTGGCTCTGTCTTCATCGGTTCTCAAGTCGATATGTATCTCCGAACAAGGCCCACAAGGTCCGGTTTCGCCCATTTCCCAAAAATTATCCTTCTTGTCGAAGTAAAGGATGCGATCTTCCGCTATATGTTTTTTCCAATATTCTACGGCTTCGGTGTCTGCATCGAGACCAGCCTTTTCGTCTCCTTCGAAAACGGAGACGTATAAGCGATCTTTAGGTAATTGATAGACTTCCGTCAATAATTCCCAAGCCCAATCAATCGCTTCCTTTTTAAAGTAATCCCCAAAAGACCAGTTGCCCAACATTTCGAACATGGTATGGTGGTAACTGTCTATTCCTACCTCCTCCAGATCATTGTGTTTTCCGGATACCCTTAGGCATTTTTGAGTATCGGCCACTCTGCGTACATCCGGTGTCTGATTGCCGAGAAAAAAATCCTTGAACTGATTCATGCCCGAATTAGTGAACTTCAAATCCGGATCGGATGGATTTACTATAGGGGCGGAAGGGACGATTTTATGTCCTTTGGAAGCGAAAAAATCCAAAAATGTCTGTCTGATTTCCTTAGATGTCATATCCTCATTAGTTAGTACCGTATCAATGCACAGTTTGTGATTTTGGTTCAAATTCCGGGTTTGAACCCGATTTTTACCCTAACTATTCAGTGAATGTAACCGGATGGATTATAAAAATCATTAATGTGTCGAAAAGTATTCCGTTTTGGTCCGATTTTATTGTAAATAGTTTGAATAAATGCCCCGGCAACTATAAATTTGGGGTTTTTATGAGGCAACCATCAAACTATATTGTTTAACTGAATAGCTTTTAATCAGATTTTCAAGTTGCAAACTTAGCTGATTATACCCAATATATAGAGGATGAGAAAAGAAAAATTCGTCTATAATAAGCAGACGCTACGCTACGAAAAAGTCGTAGAGCCTTTGAAGGTTAAGCTCCTTCGTGGTTTTGCGTATGCCTGTGCTATTATTTTCTTCGCCTTCATTGCTTTTTATATTATCGATTTCACTTTCGACTCTCCTAGTGAAAGGGCTTTGAAGAGGGAAATCCTTCAAGCCAAGACACAGTATAAGGCATTGAATTCCCAACTGGACGATTATGCCAAGATATTGGAAAATATGAAGGATAGGAACGAAGGAGCATATACGATGGCCTTTGGTATGAATCCGATTGATAATGATGTTTGGAATGCCGGGTTAGGTGGAGCAAAGAGATATACGAACCTTACAAAATATCCGAATACAGGTGATTTGATGTTGGGGGTTACCGCTAAGGCGGATAAACTCGGTCGTCAGATGGCTATCCTTTCCCATACTTTGGATACGATTATCAATGTTGCTAAGGATAGGGAAAAGAGATTTGCCTCCATTCCCTCTATCAAACCGATCCGGGAAGACAAATTGAAAAAAGGCATCCGCTTCATGTCCGGTTTCGGTAGGAGATTGCACCCGATTCATAAGGTGATGAAAATGCACAAGGGGATCGACTTTTCTGCGAAGAAAGGAACTGTCATCTATGCTACCGGAGATGGAAAAGTAACCAAAGTGAAAAATAAAAGAACCGGTTACGGGAAACATATTATTATTTCCCACGGCTACGGTTACGAAACATTATATGCCCATTTGAGTAAATCTAATGTCAAAGTCGGTGATACGGTGAAGAAAGGAGAAATCATTGGAGAAGTGGGGAGTACAGGAACATCTACGGCGCCGCATTTGCACTATGAGGTTCATTACATGGGTAAGGCGGTCAATCCGATTCATTTTGTTTTGGATGGACTATCTACCGAAGAATATCAGAAGATGATTGATATGTCTTCATTGAGTAACCAATCTTTCGATTAATATTTAGCTAACTGAATTTCATTCCATTTCCATGAAAGAACTAGGATTGAGAAAAAAAGGCTTCCTGATGGGAAGCCTTTTTTTGTTTTTATCGGTTTCATTTTTCAACGCCTGTATCGGAGATCAGGCGAAGGAGAAACAAGAAGCTGCTTTGCGAATACAAGCGGAAAAAGATAGTTTGAGGCAGGATTCGATAAATAGGGCTATAGCTCTTCAGGAAGAGTTGAAAAAAAAGGAAGAGGAGGAACGTTTGAGGAAAGAAGAGGAAGCCAAGAAAAAAGAGGAGGAGAAAAAGAAGGCCGAAAAAACCGAAGCGAAAAAGAAAAACAGACCTAAGCCTGTCAAAACCTACGCTTCTCCCCCAACACCGACACCCAATGAAAATGGCCTTCATTCCATCATCGGGGTAGGGGATATGATGTTGGGGACGAATTATCCTTCCAGAAATTATCTGCCTCGGAATGGTGGCCGTGATTTATTGTCCGATGTTCAGCATATCCTCATTGATGCGGATGTGACCTTCGGAAATCTGGAAGGAACGATTTTGGATACGGGCGGAAAAGTGAAAAGATGTTCCAATCCGGCCCTGTGTTATGCATTCCGTTCGCCGGAGAATTATATTGAACATTTCGTCAATACAGGTTTCGATGTGGTGAGTATTGCGAATAATCATACGGGAGATTTCGGTGCAGAAGGCAGAAGGAGAACCAAGGACGTGTTGAAGGGAGCGAATATTGCCTTTGCCGGTTTGGCCGGTTCGGATGAATATACCGTTTTCGAAAAAAACGGAGTCAGATATGGTTTCGCCGCATTTGCACCCAATACGGGTACGGTCGATATCCGTAATATTTCAAAAGCCAAACAGATAGTACGAAAACTGGAAGGGATGAGCGATGTGGTTATCGTTTCGTTTCATGGAGGAGCGGAAGGTAAAAAACACCAACATACGCCTTGTACAACCGAAAGATATGTAGGAGAGAATAGAGGGAATGTATGTAAATTCTCACATGCTGTGATTGATGCAGGAGCGGATATCGTTTTCGGGCATGGCCCGCACGTAACCCGTGCGATGGAATTATATAATGACCGATTCATCATTTATAGCTTGGGGAATTTCTGTACCTACGGTCGATTCAACCTAAGGGATGCGGCCGGCATCGCTCCGATAATAAAAGTCTATGTCAATTCCGACGGCTCGTTTTCTCATGGAGAAATCACGCCGATTTATCAGGGCAAGACACATGGGCCGAAAATTGATTCAAGAAACAGGGCGATAAGGAAATTACAGGAGCTCACCCAGACCGATTTTCCGAATTCGGGATTGGAGATTTATGATGATGGGACGATCATGAAAAAGTAGTTTCTAAACATAGCCGAAAATACTTCCCAATACGATGAATGCCCAAGCGATTAAAAATATGCCGATGAAAAAATAAAACGGTCGCCCGACAATGCCGATGGTGTTTTTGGCTGTACGGTTGATCTGGGCTATCGTCGATTTGATAGAACTCCCACTGACTTCCTCATAAGTCAGATTATCTTCTTCCTGTGCTAATGTATCTGTAAACAACCCCAGACTTTTGGACATGCTTTTTTTCATCGGCAGGAATTCCAAAACACCCGAAACCCGTGGAAGAACCACTTCGCTAATCGCTCTTTTGGTGAATTGTGTACGGCTCAGATTTTCTTCTCCGTATTCCTGATATACATCATACATGTCATCTATCGGAGCAATCAATCCCATAATGATCTCCGCTACGCTATTGATGGCAATGCCCGAAAGGAACTTCACTCCTCCGAAGAAAACCAATAATATGAAACCGATAAAACTGAATATGAATAATATAATATAATACATCCATGAAAGCCCCATGTACCATCCGAGAATTATGGTTCCGAGAAACATGATCAATGCGATAAAACCTGCCTTTATCAATTGGAAAGGAATGGATTTTGCGATAGTCCAAAGGGAAAAAGCAGCAGCAACGGGGTTGTCTCCATTGGCATCCTTGTAATTTTCCACAAATTCCTTTAATGCTTGTTGTTCCGACATTCGATTCTTTGTAAGTTCAATTGAAATGTGAAAATATCAATTAGATTTCTACCAAAATTCCTTCTACTTGGAAATATCTGATTTCTCCTTGGATTTATCGATAAAAGTTGGATTTAACCCTACTTTTGCCCATATTGACGGTACTGATGAACAACAACGGAACGGATGAAAAACCAGTAGGCCCCGACACATATTTCCTTATGTTGTCGATCTTCTAAAATATACGTTCAGGTTCTCATTATCATTAATTATTGGACAATTTAAAACATTGATCCCATGATGGAATTATTGTATGAAGCGGTACAGCCTGCGAATTTGATATATACTATCCTTTTGGGGTTAGCTATATTATACGCTTTGACTGTAGTTATTGGAGTGTTAGACATGGAAGCCTTCGACATTGACATAGATGTTGATGCCGATGTAGATATTGATACGGATGTTGACACAGATGTAGAAGGAGGAGGGTTTTTCGTAGAAGTATTGTCATTCTTCAATTTAGGAAGGATACCTTTTATGATAATATATTCCATTACTTCATTATTGATGTGGATGATAGGTATGATAAGTAATCATTATTTAGGAGGAAATGTATCCTATGCTTTAATGCTAATGACTCCCATTACATTAATCAGTTTGATCATTACAAAAGTAGTAACAACTCCTTTAATCCCTGCTTTTAAAAGCATGAAAGAAGGAGTTGAGCCTACAGATTATATTGGGTTGAAAGGAGAATTATTATTACCTGTTTCACCTAATGAGAAAAGTCAGATTGAAGTCATAATAGATGGGGATGTTCACAGGATTGCAGTGGCCCAAATGGAAGGAGATGAGATGATGTTACCCAAAGGAACAAAAGTATATGTTACTGGAGTTTCGGAAGATAAATCCTTCTACTGGATTTCAAAAGATGACATTATTTAAGAAAACGAATTAATTATATTTAATAAACCCTATAAATTTTAATGCAATGAGTACACCAATGATGGTAGGAATAGTAGTATTAGTCCTAATTATTTTCTTCGCAGTCGTATATGCCATTCTATGGGCAATGTGGTACAAAAAAGTTCCGCAAGGTATGGCTATGGTGAGAACCGGTAGAGGTGGAACGCAAGTGGAATATGATAAAGGCATGCATGTCGTTCCAATTCTTCATATGATGGAAATGATGGATTTATCTGTAAAAACGATTGAGATTGCTCGATTAAAAGAAGATGGATTGATCTGTATGGACAATATCAGGGCGGATATAAAAGTGGTATTCTTTGTTCGGGTGAACAAAAATACTGATGATATTAAGAATGTAGCTCAAACTATCGGTTGTAAGAGGGCTTCGGACCCTGAAACGTTAAAAAACTTATTTGAGGCGAAATTCTCCGAGGCTTTGAAGACCGTAGGAAAACAGATGGAATTCGAGCAATTGTATGATTCCCGTGATGATTTCAAGAAAAAAATCTTGGATTCTATCGGTAAGGATTTGAATGGATATGTCTTGGATGACTGTGCTATAGATTATTTGGAACAAACGCCAATTGAGTACTTGAAGGACAACAATATCCTGGATGCAGAAGGTATCAAGAAAATTACCGAATTGACAGCAAACCAAAGAGTAAAAGCCAACTTTATCCGAAGGGAAGAGGAAAAAACCTTGAAGGAGCAGGACGTAGAAGCTAGAGAAGCAATTTTGGAGTATGAAAGACAATTAGCAGAGAAGGAAGAAAGACAAAGAAGGGAGATTGCTAATATTCAAGCAAGGGAACATGCTGAAATTCAGAAAGTTAATGAAGAGGAGCGTTTGAAAGGAGAATTGGTTCGAATTAAAACCCAAGAGGAGTTGGATATTGCTGAAGAGAATAAATTGCGTCAGGTCATTGTAGCAGCTAAGAATAAGGAGAGAACAGAAGCGGTGGAAAACGAAAGAGTGGAAAAGGATCGTCTTTTGGAGCAGACCGAAAAGGAGAAGATTGTCACCTTGGCAGAAATCGAGAAAACCCGAGCAGTAGAGGAAGAGAAGAAAAACATCCAAGATGTGATTCGGGAGCGAATTATGGTAGAGAAGAAAGTGGTCGAAGAGGAGGAGAAGATCAAGGATACCCGTGCTATTGCCGAAGCGGATAGAAAGAAGAACGTTTCTATCATTGCTGCAACAGAGGCGGGTGAATCTGTAAAAATTGAGAAGGAGAAATTAGCGGAAGCGGAAAAATTAGCCGCAGAAATTAATGCCGCCAAAATCTTAATCGATGCAGAAGCAGCTATGAAAGCAGCAGAGAAAGATGCAGAATCCAGAAAGATAATTGCCGAAGCGAAAGCAGCTGAAGAAGCAACAATCGGTTTGTCCGAAGCACAAGTCATTGAAGCCAAAGCCAAAGCAAAGGAGTTGGAAGGATTGACAGAAGCAAAGGTCTTGGAGCAGAAAGCGATTGCCGAAGCTTCAGGTATCGAGCACAGGTCTGTAGCGATAGAAAAGCAAGGTTTGGCAGAAGCGAAAGTGATAGAGGAGCAAGGCTTAGCCGAAGCGAAAGTCTTGGAGCAGAAAGCGATTGCCGAAGCGAAAGGCGTGGAGCAGAAAGCTTTGGCCATGAAGAAGTTGGATGGTGTAGGCAAAGAGCATGAGGAGTTCAAGTTGAAATTGGCGAAAGAGCAAGCGGTTGAATTGGCTGAAATCGATATCCAAAAAGCGATTGCTGAAGCTCAGGCATTGGCATTGGCCGAGGCCTTCAAGCATGCGAATATCGATATCGTAGGAGGAGAAGAAACCTTCATCAACAATATCATGAAAGCCATCAATAACGGTAAAGCCGTAGATAGATTCATTGATAACAGCAAAACATTGTCGAGTGTGAAAGCCAACTTGTTAGGTGGTGGAAACTTGATTGATAAAGTGAAATCCTTGACAGAATCTGTAGGATTCGGTTCGGATGACATCAAGAACCTGACTATGGCGGCTTTGATGTTGAAGTTGAGAGACAATGTATCCGATTCAGATAAAGGGATGGTTTCCGAATTGATGGAAATGGTGAAAACCGTAGGTATCGGTGGTGTCAAGGCAAGTAACTTATTGAAATAACAATTGTTTTCCGCCCCGCCGAAGCGGGGTGGAAAAAATTGAATCCATTAAAGGTTATCACGAAAAGTTTTTTATGAAAGGGGAATTAGAGGTTTTGAGAATAGGCGAAGAAGTACTCGAAAAGCGTAGCCATAGCTACGGTTGAGAGGAATGATGAAGTATGTTTTCAAAAAATCAATTTCACTATAATCAATTATTCGTGATAACCTTTATTCTAAACAACTTTTATAATTAAACTTTCAAAATGCAAGAAATTCAATTCCCCATTAATTTTCAATTTAAGATTTCATCCTTTCACAATGATTTTATCGCTACCGATGCGACCGGCAAAATGATGGCCTATGTCCGTCAGAAGATGTTCAAACTGAAGGAGGAAATCATGATTTACAGCGACGAATCGAAAAGCAAAATCAATTATACCATCAAGGCGGATAAATGGTTGGATTTTTCTACCGCATATGCCTTTATGGATGAAGCCGGAAAAGAATTCGGAAAAGTCGTTAGGAAAGGCTGGCGGTCGCTTTGGAAAGCAGAATACGAAATCATAGATGAAAACGGAAATCCCCAATATATCATCAGGGAAGAAAACGGATGGGTTAAAGTATTTGATTCCCTATTGGGAGAAATCCCGATTATCGGAATGTTTACCGGTTATTTTTTCAACCCTTCTTATATCGTTACCGATAATGGAAATAAACCGGTGGTAAGATTAAGTAAAAAACCTTCTTTCTGGGGCAGGAATTTCGGTGTGGAAAAAATAGGAGAGATGGATTCCAACGACGACGATCGGGTAATGCTGGGTTTGATGATGATGATTTTATTGGAAAGAAGAAGGGGTTAATGGAATATTGACAAATAAATCCGGTTATATCGAATTTTATTTTTTAATCCATAAAAATAACAACTATGCTAGTAGGATCAGGATCGGATATGATGAAGCGGAATCGTGAAAATCTATCCATGAAGAGTAAAGGCGGAATGTATGATAAAGCCAAAGGCCTGAAAGTGAAAAGTAAATTGGAATTCAATCCCGATGGTGGATTGGAATTAACTGAAGCGGAAAGAAAAAAGTATGAGGAACGTGCAGCAAGGGATTTAAGGTATAGGAAATTCTTAGAAAGTAAATTGCCTTTTATGATTTTTGGAATCATTACTTGTTTCACCGCTTATTTGTTTTTCCTTTTTATAAGTGATAAATCCTGCTGTCATGAACAATGATTAATTTGAAAAAATAATAATACCGTGACAAGTGTAAGTCTCCTAATACACAACAACCTGAAA
>JAHDFN010000153.1:0-4735 GCA_020628145.1 Saprospiraceae bacterium
ATAATTTTCCATGACAGTAGATTGCCCGGCAGAGAACATATACATACATGCATCAGTGACATAATCCATGTAGTTCATGTGCATGTCTGTAGAGTTACAGGAAGAAGCACCCAAATTAGGGCAAGAATCATAATAGGGTTGTGATGAATTAGGCGTGTCGGCTACACCATCATCTTCATTACAGCTACCATTTCCACCTCCCCATATGTGGTTGAGGTTCAAGTAGTGACCCAATTCATGGGTCAAGGTTCTACCTAAGTTGTAAGGGGCAGTAGGAACAACATTACTACTACTACATCCCACACCACTTCCAAAATAATCATTATCGATGGCTACACCGTCTCCATTACCGGAACCCCCTAAAGGAGAATAACCTAGGATACTATTACTCAGAGGCTTTACAAAGATGTTGATATAACCACTCCAGCCATTATTGTCACCAGTGATCTGGTTGAAGGTAACAGCAGGATCTCCACTAGATAGTCCATAGCCAGAAGGGTGGTTTTCAGTTGCCAAGCAGAAGGCGATACATGTCTCACCATTGCTTACGCCGGGGAAATAGGAAGAAGCACTGTTCGTCCAATTCGTGATATCAGCATTGTATCCACCGTAATCCTCATTAAGGATTTGGATTTGATCCTGTGCCAATGCAATCAGACATGATGCATCATAACCATTGGGTAGTCCGGAATAGTGGACAGCCATTGGAAGCATAACAGGATTTGAACATTGAGCACGTTGCAAATATGCACTAGCATCATGGATGGATTCGAAATTCAACTGTCGAATCTGATGTTCTACTGCATAGTTGTGATCCTGCATCAAAGTGTTCATGTGCTGTTCATGATTACATGTTCTTTGTGCATCGGAATTGCTTTGGAACATGAAAAGTAAAATAGGAAGTAACAAAAAATACTTTTTCATTATTAATGATTTAGTGATGAAGATTAGCGCAGACGTTCTCCGTGATAATGAAGATGGATAGGGATATGGTTAATTGACGTTCTGATAAATATCATCCCATTCCAATCCAATTTTCCGGTGAGGTCTAACAATTTGGTAAAATTAGATTATAGTTGCTATTGCAAGTAAATTAAAATAGCGACCAAATATATCAATTTTTGTTCGTTTTACAGAATATGTGACAGGATGATTGTGCTGTCAAGCGTTAAAAATTTTAACTTTTGCAATAAGGATGCCAATATTATTAGGTTCTGGGGAAAGGAAAGAGGAAGAGGGTGTCATAGTGAAATCCCCCTATATGCTGGCATATAGGGGGATTGGTAAGGGGTGGGAGAGGTATGGATTAGAAGGTGTAGCAGCCTAAAACTCCTTTACCTCGTCTGTTAAAAATCTGCCTTTTCGTCTTCTTCTTGACTTTTTTCCTACGTGTCTTTTTCCGCTTAGCAGATGACTTTTTCCGCTTGGAAGTCGTTTTCGTACTTTTCTTTGTGGATGTATTCGGTTTGGCCTCCGGTTTTTCAGCTTTGGTGGAAGCCTTTTTTTCAATAGGCTTTTCTTCAACATAAACAGGGGAAGCAACTTCTGTGTGCTTTTCCTCTTTGGTGCTTATGGCCCAATCCTGTTTTACTGCCGGTGCTTCCGGATTAGATAATTCCTCCTGTTTTTTGAGTTGTTCCAACATTTCGGGAGTAATCCTGACTTCCTGCCCGACCGAATAGTCGTCAATGTCCAATTGATTAAGGATATCCAAATCGGAAATCTCCTTATCCTTGACAATCACCGTATTCTGACCATTGTCTTCATCGGCATATTGCTCTTTGATATCCTGTGCTCCTGATACATTATATGATATAAGTAACAAGGCCAGTACCTGCATTTTCAATAGGTGTTTCATAGCTAATGGATTTTAAGTACGGTCAAATAATTATTTTCCAAAAGAACCATATGAAAACAAATCGCCCGAATAATATCCTTCGGCTTCAATGATTTGCTTCAGGCTCTTCTTATCCATCGGATTTTCATATTCTATTCCGGTGATTTTAAGCTCCGTTCTTCTGTTTTGCTGATGCATTTCTTCAGAACATGTCCTTCTGTTGGAGCAGCTGTTCACCAAGCGGGTTTCCCCATATCCTTTCCAAGTCAGATTATTGGCATCCACACCATTGGCCACTAGGTAATCCATAGAGGATTTGGCTCTTTTGTCGGATAATTCCAAATTGTAGGAATCGCTACCCCTTGAATCTGTATGGGAACCCATTTCGACCTTGATGGAAGGATTGTCTTTCAATACCTGAACCACATTGTCCAAAACAAGGGCTGCATCCGTTCTGATATTATATTGATCATAATCATAGTACAGGTTTTCAATTCTGAAGGTAGTGTTGATGGCAATAGGCTCCATTTCCAAATTGGCTAGGAATGCACCCAACTGATTGTTCTGTGCCATTACATCTACTACATTGGGTTCTACTATACCCAGTCCGTCAAAACAGAGGATACATCCATCGACATTGATATAGGCTTCAATACGCTTGGTAAGGTATCCTTTCTTTCTTACCATGATGGTATAGTGGTTACCTTCTTCGAAGTTGAAGATGAAACTGGATTGGGGGTGATCCGTTAATGCCAATTCTTCTGTCCGGGTCGTATTGTTATAGATTTCAATCCGAGCATCTTTTACTGCATCCAATTCTGTTTTGCCTCTTTTGAAATCGGCATTGATGAGGCTCACATCGAATACGTACCCCGGTTTACGTTCCATGTTCATTTCTACCGTTTCCGCATCTGAATGGACTTCTATTTCTTCCGAAACGGAGAAATATGATTTTTTCTCTGCCACTAGGCGATATTTATTTCCTTCGATGAGGTTAAGGGAGAATTTCCCATCCTGATCGGAATAAGTTACAGCCCTTGCGATATTGCCATTAACATCAAAAACGGTAATGGTAACATTCTTAATCTTATTTTTCTGGGCAGCATCCTTGATGAACCCGTCAAGGGAAATGCTCTGGGCTCCTAATGAAGTAATCGTCCAAATCAGGATGCCGATGATGATATTAATTCTTATTGTGTTCATGATAATTGGTTGTTAAGTGAATGAATGATGTAGGTGTAGGAGTCCACCCTCTTTCCTAAAGAAAGAAGCGGTTGTACTAAGCCTACATGAATTCAATTGTGTATAAATCAGGCTCGACCTGAAACCCGGTTCAGGCGGCAATGATGACTTCTTTTGCTATCAGAAGCCATGAGTTCGGAATGTGTTGTTGTACACGGGTTTCCGACTCTAGGGAAGGTGTTAATCCGGTGTATTCATAATTAAACCGTTTTGAAATCCAAAATAATCGGATTGGTTTTCCATTACTCTGATTTTACCTTTTAAACGGATATGAAACCGAAATGATTCCTAAAATTTTCTTAAAAATTTATTTTTTAACACTGTTGTGATATTTATATAGTTGATAATCAGTTGTTTGGTTCTTTTGGGTGATGTGTATGAAACGATGGATGGACACATCTTAAATCATGGAGTTTATTACCTTTATACCTTCTGGATGTTAATGTTTAAACGATGAATGAAAAACCTGTTTTAGTTACCAAGCTTTCCGGGAAAGGGATGTTCTTCTATTTGTTGATAGGTGGGGTAGGGAGTTGTATCGTAGGATGTTGGATTCTTTCCGGAAGTTATCCGGATTATTGGTCGAGCATACAAGGCGTATTGGATTTGTTTACCGGATTGTGTTTTTTCCTGTTATCGATTTATTGTTTTATCCAAACGACATTTAAAACCCAATTCCATAAGGATAGGATAATTTGGGGTACGGTATTGAAAAGACGTGAAATCCCCATATCGGAATTGTCGGGTTTTTATTCTATGGATCAATCCGATTTACAACGGAAGGGTGCTTTTCGGGGTATCATCCTCAAGAAAAAGAACGGACAGCCTATTTCATTCCATAAGGGGAAACTGTCGGATTATGAATCGGTTTTAAAATTTCTAAGGGAAAGGATTAATCGATTCAATTATCAATCCATCCAAAAAATGCTCACGAAAGAAAACCGTAAGGTTTATCTTCGGGTAGCGGTACTTATTCTTTTATTGGTTTTGAGTATGTTACATTAAATCCCTTCATAATGAAAAATATCATATTATTTTTCTGCTGTTTAAATGATTTTTCCTTATTGATTTAGTTTATGCTTGCTCCGTAAAAGAAATAAATACGGTGGTTCCTTCTCCCTCTTGAGATTCCAACCAAATTTTTCCTTTTAATATATTTACGATTTTACTTGCAGTGGAAAGACCAAGCCCTGAACCTTTATATTCTGAATCGTGATGTAGTTTTTCAAACATACGGAATATTTTTTCATGATATTTTTCTTCGATACCGATACCGTTGTCTTTTATGGATAAAACAATTCCTGTGTTTTCTTTTTCTGTTCTTATTTCTATTTCCGGTATTTTATTTTCATTATACTTGATTCCGTTTTCAATAATATTGAGAATTAATACATAGAAAAGAGGAGCGTTGGTATGAATAGGTCTGAGGTTGGTTTTTTGGATATTGATATTTTTATTCGGGTATTTGAATTTTAATTCTTCTTTGATTTTGTCTATCGTTTCGCTAGGGGAAATGTTGTCAAATCTGATTTCCCCGTCTTTTCCTATATTGGAATACTCCAAAGTATCTTCTATCAAATTATACATTCTCTCAGTATTGAAATTGATTTGTTTAAGGTATTTGTCGATTTCGGATTTATTATCTGATGCAATTGC
>JAHDFN010000153.1:4745-10155 GCA_020628145.1 Saprospiraceae bacterium
AATCGATCGAACCGGTGTTTTTAGATTGTGTGAAGTAATGAAATTAAATCGCTCTAACTCTTCATTCTTTTTATTGACATCAGTTAATAAACCTTTGATTCGATTGATATAGGTTTTGTTTTCCCTGAGTACTTTATTGGTGATTAAAATCGTTCCTGCAATTCCCATGATGAAATAAAGGTGTTTGTTGATTTGATTGACCTGGTGGGCGAAAGGAGAATCAAAGTGAACGAAAAAGTATTGGCAGGAAAAATAACAGATAAAAACAAAAACGGCATAGATTAATTGGTGGCGAATATGATTGAAGAAAATAATCGCAGATAAAATGAAAACCAGATATGCATGTGAAACCATCATCTTTTCTCCCAATAAGATGTAAATGATGGTCATAATAAATGTCACTAAGATCAAAAAGAAAAAACGGGCGAAATTATATTTTCCTGTTTTTTGTAAGAATAATGTAATGAACATTACGATGGTTTGCAAAGAAAGGAAAAATAATCCTTCCCACTGTTCTTTCATTACGATGTCTATCAGGTTGAAAGTAATCAATCCTAGAAAAACCAAGGCCATCTGATTCAATAACCTGATTTTCCCCTTTTCACTAAAGGATTGTTCTTCTTGAATTCCAAGATCTCTTATTTTTTTGTACCAAGAACCAAGGGTAGAAAGAATTTTCATTTTATTTTTTCCTAATGGTAAGGAATTTTTTTCAAATATGGATGGGGGGAGGTATAAAAATAAAAAGTCACGTAATATTTCATTACGTGACTTTTTGTTTAGGTTAGAAAATATTCCACCAATCCCCTTCTTCGACTTCGGGTAGTTTCTGAGGAGTATTTGACAGAACTGTTTTGTCCTCTTTTGTTTTTTCTTTTCTATCCTCTTGGGAAATGATGAATTTTTCTGCAGATTTTTTGACAGCAGGATCTTGAAGGATTTTTCTGGTTTTTTCTATCAATTTTTTTCCTTTTTTAGGATCGACCATTCTGACGAAATTAGCAAAACCATAAATTGTATTCATTGGGTTTCCTGTCCCCCATTGAATGCCATCCAGGCTTTTGTTCTTTTCTACAAGATGAAGAACCGAACGGAATCTCTTCAATTTTTTCCGAGGGACGGATAATTTTTCATTGACCACAATTCCCGTAACGATTTTTTTGCTTCCCTTCCGCATGATGTGGATTTTTTTAGGATGGATTTTGAAGTTTTCATCTTCAACGATATTCCTTGCATTCCCCAATATTTTTTTAAACCCATTGTTGTCTTCTTCTTCCTTTGAAAAAGTCATGTCGTCTGCATAGCGGGAATAAGTAAAACCGTATTTATTAGCCATGCCTTCCATCCTTCGATCCATTTTATTACAAATTATATTTGTGATCGCAGGACTGGTCGGAGCTCCCTGGGGAAGAAACCTCTCTCCTTTGGCGACATAATAAATTTCGCCATCCAATTCTATTTTATCGATTTCAGGTTCGGAGCAAAGCAGGGAAAAAATAATTGAAATCTGTTCAGAATATCCTAGAGAACGGAACATTCCCTTTATCCTTTTGTACGTGATCGTTGGGAAGAAATTCTGTAAATCGATATTGACAATAAAATCCTTACCTAAATGTGGTTTCGCATTTGTGATTATTGATTTTTCAGGTACGAAACCGTGAGCCATATTGTGTGTGTCCATTTTATAAAGGACATTTTCCAAAATCCAATATTGGGCATTTTTCAAATGATACATCGGTGCGGAAATAATTCTTTGTCCTCCCGATTTTTTAGGAATGGAAAAACGATTGTAATGTGTTGTTTGGGAAACTTTCCGGGTGTAACATAAAAATCTCAATTTGCCGATATCCATGTTCATGGCTTTGGCCAATGCCGGCATATCCTTGAAAATAGGAAGTCCGTAGGATTTTAATTTTTTCTCGTCATTTTCCTTTTTATTCAATCCGGCAGAAACCCCTTTTCCGAGATAAATAATATCCTTTTCCTTTTTTTCTTTCCACGCCGCCGCTTTTTCTTTTCTTTTTTCCTCTCTTTTCAATTTGGTTTCTTCCCGTCGTGCTTTGGCTTCGGCCATTCTTTTTTTCCTCATTTCCTTGAGGAGTTTTTCCTTGTTTTGCCAAACTCTTTTTTTACGGAGTAATTCCTGTAATTCACGATTCAACTCACCTTTTTTCTTAATGAGCTCTTCGGACATTTTAGGAACACCACCTTCGGTATTCCAAAAACCGAGTTTTTTCATTTCATTCAAAATGAATTCGGTTTTGGATGTCTGACGAATCATGTCGTACAACTCCTGACGGGTACGTGGTTGTTGGTCTGCCATTGACGAAATTTTATTGGTATTTGAAGATAAAATTAAAATAAAAACCGCTACCTCCAATTTTTTTGGAAATAGCGGTTGAACTACGGGAACAAATGTTGCCGACCTTTGTCGGAACAATTCATCTAATTGATGAAAAATTAAGTCGCCTGATTAAAGGCTCCTATGCAAGAACAAAAAACTAATACTATATGTAATCTTAATTCGGCAAATCGATATTCGGATATTGAATTGAAATCCGATGTTGAATCCTACAATGAAAAGGAAAAGTGTGGTTGT
Organism: Saprospiraceae bacterium; assembly: GCA_020628145.1. GTDB lineage: Bacteria > Bacteroidota > Bacteroidia > Chitinophagales > Saprospiraceae > JAHDCE01. Next base: position 7,345 of record JAHDFN010000153.1, read on the forward strand.
TTTTTGAATGCCGATGACAGCATTCGGAACTCAAAAGGAGTCCTGCAAAAATTGCATATAGTTAGCTTTACCGCTATTTAAAAAATTGTAGGGAGAAATAAGAGGAAAAGGAAAAAGGGAGCACCGCTTCTTTCATTCTATTGACTAAGTGAATCAACTCCAGTGAATTAAGGGATATACCCTACTATTCATTAAAGTTGAACCTACGGTTCGGAACCGGTCTTTGATGAATAGTAGGGTATATCCCTTAATTCATATCATCAAGATTCCTACTTAGTGAAGTATGGAAAAGTAATTGTCACGGATGCCGATAACAGCAACCAAAATTCAAGCTCTTTTGGTGCTCCCGGTTTCTTCCTTCATTCAGAAAGTACCCCAAAGTTATAAAAACTTTGGAAAAAAGCACCGGAAGTAAGGAGGGAATCCTTTCCGGTACTTTGTCCAATTAAAAAAAGATAAAACTAACCTTCGTGCTACCTGATGACTAGGTAAATCAACTCCAGCGGAGACCATTGCGTTGGCCCCATAAAAATTACATGAAGTCTGCGACTTGGTCCCGTAGGGAATTTCTATGGGGCCAACGCAATAGTCTCCGTATAATTAAGATTTTCGCTTAGTGAAGTATGGAAAAGTAAAATGCATGAATGCCGATGACAGCATCCGGATCCTTGCCGGCTCAAACCGATAAGGATACTTTGCAAGGTGCTTTCTCTTTAAATTGGAATTTCTGCTTATTTCAAATCATTTCCCGACTTTTCGGGAAAAATAGTTGAATTCGGGGTTAAGGGTGATTTGGGATTACAACGTCTCGTTGTTCGTTGATTACATCATAAAGATACGATCAAAGTTGATATTTTGCAAGTATTTTGGTTATAAAATTTAATTATTTTGATAATATTTTTCCGCTACTAAAAGTAACGGAAAAATATATGGAAAAGACCTGTTTTGACCTTCGTGCATTCTGCATGACCAAGTGAATCAACTCCAGCCATATGCCGGGCAATGCCATAGGTACGAGGTGAACTAAGCCTTCGGCTTTACACGGATTTCTCCGTACCTATGGCATTGCCCGGTACTATGGCACAATGAAGATTCCTGCTTGGTGAATATTGGAACAGTATTGAGACCGGATGCCGATAACAGCAACCTGTTTCCGAATGAAAATGGAAACATGCAAGGTGCATCAGGTCTTTTCCGGATTTATTTATTCCCGGATTAAAATCCGGGAATAAATAAACTTGATTTCAAATTGGTTTTCCGACTTTTCGGAAAAAATTATCTGGTATTAAAATCTTGAATTCTCTTTGTTGAATTTCATCCGTAAAGCAAGAATATGTTCACAAGGTCCTTTCCTCATCTGGTTCATATTGTAGAAATTACAACTACAGGAACCTTTTACAATCCTTTCATCTTTGTCAATAAAAACTTCAGGATGAAAAGTCCGATGATTATCTCTTACCGTTCCCGTCAATTTTAATACGCCGTCATTTTCAGAAGCTTGAACCGTTACTTTTCCGGCATTAATTAATTTTGTCGCTTTTTCTTCCTGCGGACTGGAAAAACGTAATGCATCCATCGGTAAAGGTTCACGACTTAATTCACGGATACGGTATTTTTTTAATCGCATATCATAAATGGCACGGCCCGCTTGTGTATATGCAGACAAGGCTCCTCCTACAACATCGGTTCCCAGTCCTAATCTTCCGGCAAGGGAATCCACATCTTCCACCCAGTTTTCTTTTAATGCATTGTAAACGGTTTTTTTCGTCAAATCATCTACAACCATTCTCGGTGCCATTAAATCGAAATTGCCGGCTCTCGACCAATCATTGGCCGTCCAACCTGAAAGACCTAAAGTAAAATTCATATCTCCCAAATCAGCAACATAAAAAGAAGGAAGTCCCGTCCCCATTAAAGTAATGGTGAATTTTTTTGCAACGGGAATTAATCTTTCCAAAATCAGAATTCTTCTTCTTCCCCAAACTCGGATTTCTTTTTCTTCGGTTCCTTTGTAAATGGATCGGGGACAATTGATTTCGAAATTCCACGGTTCCAAAATTACTTTAATTGGTTCGCCCGGTTTTAAAATATATCGCATGGAACGAGGGCCGTGTTTTTCCTTATACCTTCTCAGGTATAAACAGATATTGTAAATATCCATAGCTTCCAAATCGAAAGTGGCACCACCTAAAGTCATAGCGGAACTGACTTGCAAAAATCCTCTTACCCAACTGTCCGGTAAATCGATTTTTACTTCTTTATAAATATCTTCGTTTTCTGTCGCTACCTCAAAACCACTGGGATCGACTTTGAATTCTGTTTCTTTATAATCCCTTATTTTTTGGAATTCCTTATAAAGAGCATCGGAATAATCGATATTCGTTGTTCCGCATTCGAATTCATTTATTTTTTTGAATACATTATAATTGCATCCTAATTTTCCGTAAGTGGATTCGTCTTGGGAAAAACATTCGAAAAATATTTCATCCGGATGGACGGTGATGACAGGGTCCAATACAAACCAGGCGTCCCGATCTTTTTGATAAATATAATCGAAATATTCACGCTTGGCTTTATTGAAGGGACCCATCACTTTCTGTTGCTCCGCATTGACGGATTTTAATTCTTCCCTTACTGATTTTATTTTATTTTCAATATCGTCTTTAGCTCCGATTTTTTCTCCAATATATTCGCTAAGCCAAATATCCTCCTGGGTTTTTACCCATTCCAAATATTGACTTTTATCTTTCGGTTTGAATCGCATGTCGGAAATTACGACATCGTGTAAAGCGGAAATGGATTCACGGAAAG
>JAHDFN010000154.1 GCA_020628145.1 Saprospiraceae bacterium
ACTCTATATCAGCCACCAATGTACCGGCGATTTCGGAATCATCATAATAGAAGATTGTTTCTACACCGATTGTGACGACAACGAACCGAATATCAATGTGGAAAGCTGTTTGGAAGTCAGGAACCTGCTACAAGGCAAACTCTTTTTGGATCAGGATGAAGATTGTTTGTCCTCGAATGGAGATATACCCCTGCCCGGAACGATCATCCAAGCCGTTGGAAACAATTTCACTTTTACAACAATAACAGACACGGCCGGTTGCTATAATTTCGAACTGTATCCCGATACTTACGAAATCATCCCTTATCCGACAGAAGGTTTTACCCAGACTTGCGAGTCCTATACGATTTCTTTTTTCGGAAGTGATACCGCCTCACTTGATCTCGTATTAACTCCTCTTGTAGATTGTCCTTTTCTAGAAGTAGATGTTTCCACTCCCTTTCTAAAGGCATGTACAAGCAATACCTATTATGTTTCCTATCAAAATACAGGAACATCTCCAGCCGAAGACACCTATATTCATCTCATCCTCCATCCTCAACTCACCATAACGGATAGCGAATTGCCATTCACCGGCCCACAGGCCAACAACCTATATGTTTTCGAATTGGGCGATCTGGAAGTCGGTAACGAAGGGCAATTCTGGCTCAACATCGAACTACCATGTGACGAAACGAATCCCGAAGAATTCCTCGGGAACACCTATTGCGTATATGCTCATATTTTTCCTTCCGGGAATTGCGGCCCTAATCCTACGGGATGGGATGGTTCACATGTTGCATTATCCACATATTGCGAAGGGGATTCGGTTTATTTCCAAATCACGAATATCGGAACGGGAGACATGAGCCTCCCTAAGGAGTATATTGTCATCGAAGATCAGGTCATGTTCGATCAAGGCTCTTATATATTACAGTCGGGACAGGAAAAGACTGTCAGTTATTATGCCAATGGAAGCACCTTCCGGATGGAAGCAGAGCAAGCAGACAACCACCCCTGGGGAAATCAACCTGCTACATCAATTGAAGGGTGTGCGGCAGAAGGCGAAAGCATTTCCCAGGGCTTCATCAATATATTCCAACAGGATGAAATCCCTCCTTTTCTTTCGCATGAATGTACGACCGTCGTCGGGCCATATGATCCGAATGACAAGCAGGGTTTCCCCATCGGTTATGGAGAGGAACATTATATCAATCCCAATCAGGATATCGAATATATCATCCGTTTCCAGAATGTAGGGACTGCTCCGGCACAGAGTATTGTCATCGAGGATCTGATTCCTTCGGAATTGGATATGACCACTTTCAATCCGGGGGTAAGCAGTCATCCATATGTTTTGGATATTCAAGGCCGGCGATTGATTTTCAATTTTGAACACATCAATCTCCCGGACTCCCTGAACAATGAAGCTGAATCACATGGTTTTGTCAAATTCAAGATTTCCCAAAACGAGGACTTACCTATCGGGACAGTCATTGAAAATACTGCGGAAATTTATTTCGATTTCAACAATCCAATTTTTACGAATACTACATTTCATAAAATAGGAGAAGATTTTATTGAAATCGATATAGTTTCGACCCCAACATTGGAAAACACGAAGCCGTCTGTTAGGGTTTACCCCAATCCTTTTTCAGAAAGTACGACTTTTGATCTAGGAAAGGATTTCAATGAAGAAACGGATTTAATCATCTATGATGTACTAGGGAGGGAAGTCCATAAAAGCCACAACGACACATCCGCATTCCAATTCGAGAACAAAGATTTTTTAAATGGTATTTACTTTTTTGAAATCCTTACGCAAGACGGAAAAATCCATGAAGGAAAAATAATTATCCGATAAAGAAACAAGCCATCCCTATTTTTCAAAGGATTGAAAAATAGGGACGGTAAAATTCATTTCCCCCTCAAGGACAAAATCAAACAAATGGATTGTAATGTAATTCCGAAAATAGAACCATATACCTGCCAGAAGGAAAAATAATTATATCCGACGACCAACACCGTCAACAAAATGGCAATCATGATCACCGAACTACTGATTGGGGGAAATTCTCCTTTGGGTAGTCGGTAGATGATAGACAAATTCAATAATCCAAATGCGATCATAAGAAAACCCATCAACAGACTCATGCCCTGCCACAATTCCCAAATACTTGATTCTATACCTGAAACGATTGCAGTATGATCCAACATCGCCCTGATTTCATCAGTCACCAAATCGGCATAATGTGCCAATGTATGTAGTATGCCGATTAAAATAAAAAGTACACTGTTTACCCCGTAGAGAATTTTAGCTATCTTATTCATAACATTTAATTTTTCTACAAAGGAATACCTTATCGGAATAGGATTCATTGACTTAAGTCAATAAATAAAAATTGATAAAATCAATATCTCCTAGACACCAGGTAATTGGCAACAAAACCAAAAACAAAAATCCCCAATCCGAAAATGGTAACACAGCTATTGAACATCATTCCATTATCCAAAAATATCCGACCGAAAATCCCCACCAAACCTACGACACCTAAAAAGGCTGTGTACATGATCAGATTTCGAACATAGTCGAAATCCTTTCCGGCTGAAAATGTTCCTCCAAGCGGCAACATCATCAATAAAAACCAAGCCGCCAACAAAAGGAATAACAGTTGGCCTGAAAAAAGGAAAATAATCCCGGAAAACAACCCTCCGAATAAAAAGGCTCCCATCAGATTACTCCCCGTAATTTCGAAAGGGCTGAGGGCATGTTTCCCTAAAGGATGCAACCGAAGGAATAGGTTGGATAATGGAATGGCAATCCACGAGGAAAAAGCAAAAACCAGATAAGCGATAATAATCGGATAGGTCAGGGGAGCCAAAGAAGGGTTACTCCTAGACAATGCCAATACTCCACGATACAAAAGATAAGCTCCGATAATGAAAACCCATTGGTTTTTTTCGCTCAATTTCGAAATCCAAAGAAAATACTTTAGCATCCAGCGATACAGGAAATTCTTTCCCTTGATGGCATTTTTCAAACCTTCCCTTGCCCATTCGTTTCCGGGGTCGAGCCTTAGTGCCTCCTTAAAATGTACCAATGCTTCATCATATTGATCCCGTTCTATCAAGGCCCATCCTTTATTGGCATGGGTATTCGGATTTTCAGGATCATTGCGGATGGCCCAATCCAAAGTATCATTGGCATCCGCTTTCCGGTTCAATTTGACCAGCGACTTCGCCCTGAGGTTCAAAGCTGCCACATGTTCGGACTCCAAACCCAAAGCCCTTTCTGCCGCATCGAGGGCATCCTGCCATTCTGTTTTACCAAAATGAATCTCCCCTTTCAAATTATGATAATCTGCTTTGGATGGTTCCATTCGGATGGCTTTCTCCACTGCTTCAATCGCTCGTTCTGAAGCCCCTCTTTTTTCCTGAATCCACTCTGCATAAGCCAGACTGTACCAAGCAAAATCCCAATCCGGCACCAAACGGATTGTCCTTTGGGCGGATTCCAAAGCTTCATCTTTCCGTTCCTGATCCGCCAAGACGAAAGTCATCAGATTATGAGCCATGAAATCATCCGGATGTGCCGCCAATGCCTGTTTCAACTCTCGTTCTGCTTCAGTATGGCGGTTCTGTTCATAAAGGATTCTGGCTCTTTCGAAATTCGGGTTCATATTTTATTTCTTGATATTGAGGTATTTCAGAATGTCGTCATAAAGACCGCCGTCATTGGCAAACAAGGCATAATTCTTTGCCGTCAGGAACCACTCCTTTGTGGTTGGTTTATGGCGGCCGGTAGCCTTCACCAAATCCTTTGTACCCAAAGGCACGGGCTTACCCGTCCGGATGGCTTCCTCCAATTTGGATTCGACGGCAATATCGACCAATGCACGGATATCCGCTCCCGAATAATCCTTCGTTTTCTTAACGACTTTGGTATAATCGACCTGTTCTACGGGTTTTCCTTCCAAGTGGATTTTAAAAATCGAAGCACGGGCAGCTTCATCCGGTGGTGGAACGAATAATATCCTATCGAAACGGCCAGGACGACGGAAGGCTCCGTCCAAATGCCAGGGGGCATTGGTTGCTGCGAGTATCAGGACACCGTCGTTATCATATTCCACACCATCCATTTCCGCTAGGAATTGATTGATGAGATGACGGCCTGCACTCTGCCGCATATCGGAACGGTTGGCTCCCAAAGCATCCACTTCATCAAAGAAAAGCACACAGGGTTTCATATCCCTTGCCCGTTGGAAAATCGAATGAAGATTCCTTTCACTCTGCCCTAGATACATATCCAATATATCACTGATACCCACCGAAATGAAATTGGCATTCACCTGGCCGGCAGTAGCACGGGCGAGATGGGTCTTACCACAACCCGGAGGGCCGTACATCAATAATCCTCCCCCGATTTTCTTCCCATACATCTTATACAATTCGGGATGCTCCAACGGATGGATGATTTTCATTCGGATTTCCTCCTTGATTTTTTCCATACCGCCCACTTCGCCGAATGTGATTTCGGGTCGCTCGATTTCGATGTGTTTTTCATCCCCTTCATCTTCTCCCAATCCTCCCAATTTTATTTTTTCGGGTGTGGGATTTTCATTTCCCCTATTGGACAAATTGATTTGGGATTCAAGGAAGGCATCTTTAAGATTGGCATCCAATGCGATGGCATTGTCGTAGGCTTCACTTGCCTTGGAAGCATTTCCACTTTGCATCAGCAATTTGGAATAAGTCAACCAAGCGGATGCCGGTGGAGCCGACCGTTCAATGATCCCTTCTATGATTACCAAGCCCAGAGAGGTTTTTTCCTGTTCACAGAAGGCCGCTGCCAAACCCAGTTTAAGGGCCGTGTCATCCGGAGAATACTTGAGGGCATTCTTATATTCCAATTCCGCCTCTTCGTATCGTTTCAATTTGATCAGGCTTTTAGCCAGATATTTCCTTAGTGGTATATTTTCAGGAGAAGCCTTGATCGCTTCCCTCAACTCATTGATTTCGTTATCTTCCATAATAGTACTGATGTATAAATCGGGCTATTCGTTTCCCCTACTCAACAAAAATATCCAAGATTCGTTTCACTTCGCCGATTTATGAAAGAATTATTCATTAAAAAACCTTATCTTATAACGATAAGAGAGGAGAAAGCGTTTTACACTCGACAGATTCGCAAATCCTTAAACCATGAGATATTTTATCTCCATACTATTACTTTTGAATTGGCTTGTCGTATCCACACAGGCTCCTTCTTCCTATGCCACCCGTCAAAACCTGGTACCCAATGGTAGTTTTGAAGAATTTTCTTCTTTTCCTTTGGGTTGGTTTTATAAAGGCAAGGATTATTCCCGACTGATGAAATACTGGTCTTCTCCCACCCATGCTTCTCCGGATGTCTATCATCCGAAGGTAAGGATTCCCATTTATTGGACACAAAAGGGCTTCGGTATCGAACAACCCAGAAGCGGCAAGGCAATGAGCGGCATCACTGTTTTCGGCTGCAAGGAAGGAAAACCCCATTGCCGGGAATATCTGCAGATACAGATGATGGAGCCATTGGTTGTCGGGCAACGATACCATGCTGAATTCTATACGACCGCACTATCCGATTCCAAATTGATTAATAATATCGGAATGTTTTTTTCCACCCGACCCAGAGATGAAATCACAGATGAACTATTGGAAGCCAAACCTCAGATTTATTCCAAGGAAATCATTAGATCGAAAGGTGGTTTATGGCAGAAGATCCAAGGAGAATTCACCGCTTCGGATACTTCGGAATATTTGATCATCGGTAATTTTTTCCATGATAGCCTGACCCTTACGGATCAGAATCCGAAAAGTTATAAATACGGCTATTATTATATCGATGATGTAAAAGTCCACAAGGTAGAACCCATCATCAATGAACCGGTAAAGAATAATGACCTTTGTTGTATTGAATATGAAGTAGGACAATCCATTACCCTGAAAAATATTTTTTTCGAAACGGATGAATCCGAATTACTACCTCTATCCTACAAGGAGTTGGACAAGCTCTATCAGGTATTATTGGATTATCCCAATATGGTCATTGAAATTATGGGACATACCGATAACCAGGGGGGATACAAATACAATATCCGGCTTTCACGGGATCGGGCACAGGCCGTGGTGCGTTATCTTAAATCAAGAGGGGTTCATACTTCCAGATTATATTTTAAAGGCTTTGGAGACACCCGTCCTGTTGCCGATAACATTTCAGAATCCGGACGCCAACTCAACCGTCGGGTAGAATTCACCATTATCAGCAAATAATAAGGATTGAGCATTTATCTGACATTGGATTCAACTTATTTAAACCTATCTTTGAACCATAAATATTTTCGGCATAGCCTATGAAAAAATACTTCCTCCTTTTACTCTCTTGTCTTCCGGTTATCATTTCGGTGGCACAAGGCAATCTTGCCCTCGGACAATGGCGTTCCCTATTACCAAATACAACGGGAAAATATGTTACACAAACACCCGAAGAAGTCTGGTTTGCTTCTGATATGTCGATTGTCATTTTCGACAAAGAAGAAAATTCTACCGATTTTTTCGATAAGACGGACGGCCTGAGTGATGTGAATGTAAACGTCCTAAAATATAATCCGACTTATGATTTAATCATTGCCGTGTATGCCAATAGCAACATCGATTTAATCCGCCCCAACACCCGTTCCGTTTTCAACCTTAATGACATTAAAAGGAATTTGAATTTACAAGGAGACAAATCGGTTTATGACATTTATTTCCATGAGGATGCCGCTTTTCTTTCTACCGGTTTCGGAATTGTGAAATTGAATCTGGATCGGATGGAATTCGAATTCACGACTTTTACAAATCAGAAAATAAATTCATTTACTTCTTTCAACAATCATTTTTACGTTTCGGGTGAAGATGGAATTTATTCGGCTCCGATAGAAGGAACGAATTTATTGGATTTCAGTAACTGGAAGAGGCTTGATGATTCAGACGGATTACCCGGCAACTACATTAACAATGTCGTTTATAATTATAATGATAAATTCTACCTAGACATCAACGATACCCTTTACCAATACCAAAATAATTCTCTGGATTATATTCTAAGTGTACCGGATTTCGGCGTATCTTTTTTACAATCGGGAAATGATAAATTAATCATCAACATGAGATGGTTTCCTGATTTACGACAACGTTATTTTGCTTTGGAAGATAATGGTAACCTCACACAACCTGTTTATGAATTTTTTCTTTCAGGAGTCGGAACATCCGTAGTGGAAGACGAAAATAATATTTGGTGGTTCGGTGATATCGAAAGAGGTTTTAAGAATTTCAATTTCAATACGGGTGCCGAAAACGTTTACACGTTCAATTCTCCCTACGATGTTTCCAATTTCGAATTGGAATATGAAAACGACGCCCTCTGGATTTCTACAGGTACTATTACCGAGGGTTGGAATTATGGAAATAATTCTGCCGGTTTTTCTTCTTACGAAAATGGACAGTGGACGGTTTTCAACCAATTCAACAATAATCAATTACCCGATTTACAGGAAGTAGTGGATATAGAAATAGATAGGGGAAACGGAACGGTCTATATCGCTTCTTTTATTCGTGGATTATATATTTATGATGGCGAGAATTTTCAGAATTTCAATAATGATAATTCACCGCTTACATCGGTACAAGGTGATGATGCACAGAATTGCCGGGTAGCCGGAGTAGTGCTGGATGAAGATGGGAACCTTTGGATGACCAACCATGCTACGGACAATCCATTGGTCGTGAGACAAGCCGATACGAACTGGAAATCATTCCCTATGGGTTCCAATAATAATATTGCCAAAATAATGATCGATCAAAGTGGAAATAAATGGATGACAACCAGCACGGACGGACTTGTTGTTTTTAATGAAGGTGATGATATCGACAGCAGTGGTGATGATGAAAAAAGATTCATTACTTCCAATAATAGCGAAATTACCGTCAAGCAGGTTTTCCACATAGAGGAAGATTTGGACGGCGACATTTGGGTAGGAACCGGCGATGGTGTAATTATTTTCGAATGTGGGAGCAATCCTTTCGATCCCGGCTGTATCGGTGTCCGAAGAAAAGTGGAACGGGCGGATGGAAATCTTGCCTACCTTTTAGAATCCGAGAATGTAAGGACGATTGCCGTAGATGGTGCGAACCGGAAATGGTGCGGAACGACCAACGGAGTGTATTTACTTTCTGAAGACGGTTTGGAACAATTGGCCCACTTCACGATTGACAATAGCCCATTATTCGGAAATAAAATCAATGACATCTCCATCAATCATAAAACAGGTGAAGTTTTTATCGGAACGGATGCCGGAGTGATTTCCTATCAGGGAGACGCAACAAAAGGCGGCCGCACCCATAATGCGGAAGTTTTTGCTTTCCCTAATCCGGTACGTAGTGATTATGAAGGGCCAATAGCCATCCGAGGTTTGCCTCAGGATGCCGATGTGAAAATCACAGATATTAATGGCACTTTGGTTTTTGAGACACGAGCCAACGGGGGCCAAGCTATTTGGGATGGCAGGGACTATAATGGCAGAGAAGCGAATTCCGGAGTTTATCTGGTTTTCAGTGCCAATAGCGGCAATCCGGATAATCCGGATGGGTTTGTCACGAAGATTTTGAAATTAAAATAAAAAAGGCGGCTTTGGAAAACCAAGCCGCCATCTCGGATGAAACTATAAAACTACTATACTGCTAAAATCATTATTCTCAAAAAAACAAGTCGTCGGAAACTCGGCAAAATCGAAAACCTTTTGAAGAATAAAAACCGGTTCCCGGCGACTTTAAATACAATTGATATGAACCAAGCAATTTGATTACATTTATATATGTACATTTAAATTGAAAATGGTTGCTTATCTTTTTATTTTTTCAGTTTTTTTTCAAAACCGCCGAAGTTTTGAGCTTCGGCGGTGTAATCAAAAAATCTACAATTCCTCTTGCATCTTTATGCGAATGAGAACGGTTTTAAAAAAACTACACACTAACTGAAAAAAATATATTAATTACTCAACAATAATTTCATTTTCGGAAACCGCCGGAATCAAAAATATGTTTAAGAAAATATAAAACCCTAAAAAATAAATTCCGGCGGCAACTTTTCCTTTGAAATGAAAACACCTTTACCTTACATATATTTAGTACAATTCATCTAATATTGGTTGCACGGAATATTTATTTTTCCAAAAAAAAAAACGCCGGAGTAAAACTCCGGCGAAACAATAAAAAAATATACAATATTTTTTTGTGGGATTTAACAAAAAGTATCGGTTAGGAAAACTCAATTTAATCGTATCAGAATTTATAAGCCAATCCCGTCTCCAATCCTACGGAATAATTATATCCACTTCCCACTCCTGTCGTAGTAGGTTTCCTCAAACCTATTTCCAAAGTAGGTTCTACAAAAATACTCATGCGTTTATTCAATTCATAGGACGCTCCTATTCCTACAAGATAATCCAAAGAGAATTTATTATCGTCCAATACATTCCATGCCTCTCTTTCCCGGATTTCCACTTCAGGCAAAACGCTGGCAAAAGAACGATCATCCAATGTTTCGGAAAATTGCATATTGGCCACTAATCCCATTTTAGCTAAAACATTCCATTTTTTCAAAGGCAGAGTATATTGTCCCACTACAGGAATTTCCAATTCCTTTTGCCGGTAGGTCGCCTTCATTTCGAAAGGAATATCATTACCTGAAAGCATTTCGACTTCTACGGGACGAATCATTGTCAGTGCTACCGACAAATCATCGTTCAGTGTATGATTATATTCGGATAAATATTTACCATCCGGCATGAGGGTTTCCATTTCAGTTGAATAATCCAAATGAGCATTATAATTAATTCGGGATTTTTTCTCTTCGTAACGAAGTCCTGAATAAACCGACCAGTTTTCATTGAATTCATAACCGACCCTCATTCCGAAATTATTTCCCGGCCTGAAATTTTCGGAAACATTTTCTTTCAATTCTGTAAATCGGGCATTTTTATTCGTGTTAGTACGCCCGTTCCATTGTGGCTGTACACTTGCAGCAACAAACCAGCCCCTATTTTCC
>JAHDFN010000155.1 GCA_020628145.1 Saprospiraceae bacterium
AAGGAAAATTGAGTGATGACCTCAAAGATTATGTTTCCATCATGTGTTTGGATACCGACAAGAACACAATGGATAATTTGGATAACCTTACCGAAGAACAAAAGCTGAGGACAAGCCAGGATATGGAAGTAGGGCATTATCTGGATATCCGGAAAAGGGCAGGTGATACTTCGCCGGAAGAATGGTTTCAGGGAGAAAACATCCTCCTAAGGAAAAAGAACATGATAGATGGTGCAGGACAGGTGAGGGCTGTTTCCAGATTGGCTTTCAGGGCAGCTTTGGCAGCCGGACAAATCAATTTGCTTATTAATGAACTGTCCCGTATTTCCCAGGAAAGGGGAGATAATACGGGAGGATATATCAGGGTTGGGATCGTGGGTTCTCTGGCCGGTGGAACCGGTTCCGGTATCTTTTTACAATTGGCTCTGACGATTCGGGAAATCCTAAAGAAGAGGTTCGATGCAAGGAGTATTCTTATCAAAGGTTTCTTCCTATTGCCTTCTACGATTAATAGTAAAATCAAGGGAGAAGAGGAAAGGGAACGGATTTATGCCAACGGTTATGCCAGTGTAAAGGAACTCAATGCACTGACCTTGCTCGGATTGAAAAACAAGATCGGTTCCAAGGAAATAGAATTCGAATTCATGCCTTCATTGCATAATGCCCGTATTGAAGATGTGGGTAGCCCCTATGATTATCTTTACCTTATCGATGAACTCAATATCAAGGGGAATAATATCGGTGGCATGGAAAACTATATGTCCATGTTGTCGAGTTTCGTTTACTTGGATTTGTTCAGTAAATTGGCATCTAAGGGATTCAGTAAAATAGATAATCAGATACTCAACCTCATCGAGTCCAATGGCTTGAATCGGTATTGTGCGGGTGGAGCCGGAAAACTGGCATTTCCGGTTGATGAACTCAAGGAATATTTCAGCTTGAGGATGACCACTGAATCCATAGACAGGAAGTGGCCTTACTTTGATGAATTGTACCAAAAGGATTATCGTGAATTCAAAAACCAACGCAGGAGTGGCAACATGAATGTCGAAACGCCGGTGCTTCGGGAAAAGTACCTGTTCTATCTTAAAAACGAATTGGCCAAGGATAATATCGATGTATTTTATAAACTCATTGATCGGCAACTCAACTTATATGATGAAGAAAAGGAATTCATCGGTAAGAAATCCGAAATCTTCGTAGAAAATATCACCACCAAGATTTTGGATTTGTTGAACGGGGATGAAAAAATGTCTCAGATATTTTCTTCCCTACAACCCGACATCGATCAATTCGCAACAATCGAAGAGGCAAGGGATGCCATCAGGAATATCGAAAGGAGAATCGGTGAATACCAGAAAGCCAGTGATGAATTCATTGATAACAATAAGGTCTTGCCGAATCAGATTCTTTTTGATGATGAGTTCAGTCCGAATAATTGCAGGGGGGAAGAATATTATCTCAATACCTGGATATTGAAAGATGAAGTATTGCATCCTCTGGCCGCCCGTTGTTTTATTTATGAAACGGTGGTCTTATTACAGGAAATCGTCGAGTCACTCCGTGCCGATTTGAAAAGACACCGGGATGGATTCCAAGCCCAATTGAGAAAATATGATGATCCTTCGACGGAACATATTGTTGAAACGGCTTACGACGCTTTCAATGAAATGTCGGAAAAGGCAAAGTTTTATAATAAGAGAAGAAAATTAAAGGATTTTACGGAAGAATATGTTCAGAGTGTAAGGGACAGATCCGGTATGATTCGCAAGATTACCCAAAAGGAATTGGAATTCCTGACGTTCTCCAAAATGTTGTCCCAACTAAAAAGAAAGGAAGGCATCATAGAAAGATTCTTTAAGAATATTTCCCGTGAAGCGGATACCCTTTATAAGAAGCAGGACAAGATAGTGAATGACTTCAAACAGAAGGGCGGTTATGAAAGATTCATCCTTTCCGAACCGGAATCCCTTCAGCAACTTTGGCAGGATCAGGAATCCGAATTAGTGGATTTGGATATGGCTTCCGATGATATTTCAAGGGCGGTTTATCTTTCCCTTTATAAGAAATTTACGGCCGGTTTCCATAATCATAATATCAGGGAGGATCTTTCGGAATCCTTTATGAAATCCATCAGTAATAAAATGAAGGAAAGTAATTCCAAAGCCATCGACAGTGTAGGTTTTATGGATATGGATATCCTTTCTGCGATACGGTTGGAAGCCCGTTACAAGGGGATTGAAGAAGATAATATCGATGACTATGTTTATCAACAATTGAAATGGTTGAAAAACGTGGTCATTCCCTTCGGGCCCAGTGGGGATTTGATAGAAGAGGGGAAGGTGTCGTATTATACGATGTGGGGTATTAACTCCGAAGTTTTCGAGAGTCTGAGTAGGGAGGTGACCGAGCAGTTGACGAATGATGAGATAACCGCCGGTACCGAATTCGTTGACGACCCTTCGTTCAGTAGATTCGAAATCGTCAGATCCAGTATGATCTTCTGCCAGAGTTTGTCGCAATACAAAAAATTCATGCCCGGAGATAGGAAGGGTAGTGGTGGCGAATATTTCGAAAGTTATGCCAATAGGATGTCCCGGATTTTCAATCCGAATATTACGACGGTTTCCCCTCACTTGGACAAAAGATGGCATCTGCCGACCTACCTGCCACCAATTTTTAATGAGGACAAGGAAAAGAGTTTAAATGGAATTGTTGATGCTGCGATAAAAGGACTGATGATGAGTCATCTCAAATTGAGGACGACAGATGGTGAATTGAAGTGGCATTACAAATTGGATCTCATTTTGGATTGTGATGGAAATCCGATTCCGGATACCGATTTTACGAGTTTGGTTTATGCATTAATGGAAAATCCGTTTATCAATGAAGGAATCCATCAGGATTTTGATAAGGAAAAAGAAGAACAGAAGAAAAAACATTTATCGGAAGTAAAATCCTATTCATTGATAGGGGGACTTAAAAAAATCAATTATCGGATACCTGAATTAAAAAATGAAAAAGAATTCGGAATATTGGATTTATTCATTCATTTCATGAAGAGTCCTTTTTACTTGGAATCCGATCATGGAGAAATGAAAAACCTTTTGGCTTCGAGATTCAGGGAGATTATCCACGAACTTATTTCATTTGCATTTGGCAAAATAGGAGATAATAAATTGTCCGATGAATATGAAAATCTGATGAGACATCATATCAGAAGGAATGCCGATTATTTTAATTCCTTTGATGAAGAATCAGATGAAGTGCGAAGGATGCTTGAAGAGCAATTGAAGTAAATCCAATATGGATCGGTATTATATTTTCGATATCACCCAATTGAATATGAAATCCGGCAATGTCCTGACATTTCTGGAACTGCCCGGATTTTATTATTCCCATTTCAAAATTAGTAATTATGACATTGGTAAGATAAACGAAACGATAGGGGATAAGATATTACCCGAGCAGATTCGTTATATGCCTGAAAAAACATTTTTTATTTTCATTGTCGATCCGAAGGAAAATAAAAAGCCGCTTGCTGAAATTATTTATGAAGTCAATAATTGTTTATCCGAACATGATTTTTATTTCCAATCCAGAACGGTTTGGTTTTTCGATATAAGTCCGGAAAGTATAAATCGACATACGGAATCCGTTTTTTCCTTTGACTCCGAATCGGGAGGGAATCCGGAGCTGAATTCGGAAAAAGCATTACATTTCTTTAATGAGAATAAGAATATCCGGAATCTGAACTACTCTCTTTCTGTATTTCAGGATTCAGGTGTTGTTCGATTGCCGGGGCCGGCCGCTTTGAATTTTCGATTCCCCTTGGAATTGTTTTCCCTCATTCAATTGTTCTGTCTTTTCGAAATGCCGATAAAATTAAATACGGGGAATTATTATTTGATGAAAATAGATTCCGAAATGGACGGAATACTTTCCGTCGTAAAGAGTTTGTGTTTGAGATTGGATAAGAAGCTCAAGGAATCCTTGGAAAGACTTTTGAAAACGGAAATCCATTACACGGTTTCCGAAATAGAAAAAAACCCGTTCTCGGCTTCGGTTCATCATAAAACCTGGGTCGATATCAATAAAAGGTGGCAGCAATTGGGTAATGCTTTTTCGTGTGATAATAAAGGCAGCCTTACATCATTCGTAGATGAATTGGGAAAAATACATGCTGATTTTTTAAAATGGCAGGAAAATATTTTTAATGGGGAAAATTATCTGGAATTAAAGGACAATGATAAAATAAATACCCCTTCCGGAATATTAAAGGAAAAAAGGGAATTGTTGGAGGCGATAAGAGCAGATGAAGAAGCCATTTATTTTATTCCCTTGAAGACGGATGATTATTTGACAGAGGCTTGTAATAATATGATGAGCCATGAAGAAGAATTGCAATTCCTCTATTCCCGTTGTCCGAATGCTTGGCTGATGTGGGGAAGTGTTATTTTTTTTACCGTGGTTTATTTATTCGGATTTGAGTATTTGGCGGGGTTGTTCCCTGATATATGGTGGTACGCATCTGTCATATTGATTCTCATCTTGTCAGGTTGGCTGGCTTTTTTCTTCCTGAAAAGGAAAGTGGAAAAACAAATAAAGGATTTTATTAAAGACAGGAGGAATGAATTGGCCGGTTTCAGTAATCGGATGAAAAACATTTTGGAACAGGAATTCCATAACCAACAGACCATACAGGAATTAAGGGTGTTGAATGGTCATCTGTCCACACTGGAAAATGTGCTTAAGGACTTTGAAAATAAAAAGGCTACGTTGGAAAAGAAAATGGAGAAATTAAAATTCATCCATGAAATCATTCCCGAACATATTCCGAAAGTTGAAGTAGAGCATATTACCGAAGAAATAGATGCTTGGTCGGACATCCGATATAAATTCAATAGTGAAATGAAAAAAATATCGGATCACAGAATGACGATATTGAATGATAATACGAAAGACGAAGATTATTCCCATACGGATAGGATTAATGTAATTCGGAAAATAAATATAAAACAAGGATATCCCCGATGATGGAAGACCTGGTATTAATAGTATTGGTCTTACTGACCCTGCTCACGGTTTTTATAATGTGGGTGGCCAATCTGAAAAAAAAAGACAGATACAGGCAGGTCTGTGTTCCCATAGCGGCAATATTGTATTGGGGTTTGGTTTATTATGCATATGGTAAATATTGGGCAGTGGATTGGGAACCTGCATTTTGGGAAATATTCAGCAAATTCGAATTATCCTTGCATTATGAGGCTTCGGTATTGTTATTTGTTTTTTCACTTTTTTCCACCTTGTTTTTTCTCGTTTTTAAAAATCTGACCTACAGTATCGAACCCCTGCTTAAAAAGTTGGGATGGATGGATAAGGATGATTTTATAGGCAATAGGGTTTTTTATGAAAAAGGAAATGACAGGATCGAATTGAAACCCGAATTCGTAATTCCCCGACAATTGATCCTATTGTTGATTGTTTTTTCCATCACGATGATCTGTATCGGATTCTTTTCGGTTTATTGGGGAGATTCTTTCCCTCCGTTTATTATTTTATTCCTTTTGCCTTTTCTAGAACTCTTTTGGTTTTTGGGAGGTGACCCACCCGATAAAATCATAATGCCCCTTACCGTTGAAAAAGATCCTGAAAATAATTTCGATGTGGACTATCTCAATCTTTGGGAAAAATACCAAAGAACCTGGGAAGGGTATTTCGTTACGGCGATCCATATCAAGGACGAATACAGGAAAAGCACCGGCTTTGAAATGGACGCTAAACGTCTTACGCTTTTTGCCAATACCAAATATTATGCATTGAGAAAAGAATTGGCAGCCAATATTAAACGCCATTTTGTTTCCCGGAAAAATATTATCTTATTTGTACCTCAGGGAAAAAAATGGTCGGTCAGGGAAGATTATGCACTGGATTATTACAGTAAGGTGAAAACAACACTCCTCAAGGATTTCAGGACGGAAGATATTTCGGAAAACGAAATGGATGTCGTCAATAAGAAAATATATCTGACTTGTCCGGAAGATTTTCTGGAGCATACTTTCAGTCCTACTTTTCTGGAATGGATGGAAGATTTGGGCTTCGTCATATTTATCGATTTCGATAAGATGCTGCTGCAATATCCGGATTCAACCGTGACTGTCAGTAAGATATTGAAGGGGAGAAGTAAATACCCCATACAATTTGCAGTATTATGTGAGGATTCCGAACAGATCCAATCTTCGGTGAAAGCGAATCTCTCTATCGGAAATAAATTAAACGAACATCGTTTTATCAATGACCGGACGCCTTTTGCCTATTTCCTATTATGGAAAGCGGAAGAAAGATATGAGGATAAAATGTTTGTCGGTGATGTCGAACGGATGGGACAGACCGTTGCATTGAGCATGTTGGGATTACAGGAAGGTATTCCCAAAATCAATCTTGTCAATAGTTGGGGTGGATACCAGGAAGGGCTCGAAGAACTGACGAACCACAGAGGTAATTGGATTCCTACGCTCAAGGACAAATTCAAGGGAGTGGATAGCAAGGAAATCCGGAAGCGGTATCAGAATAATTTTACCGGTTTATTATTGGAAAGGGCCGAAAAGAAATTCCAACTGCTTTTTGATTATAAGAATAATGCTCCGTTGTCATTTCTTTATTATGCGGATTTGGGCAAGGTGCATTCATTTATCCATGTTGTTTCTCCGCCTCATCTTTTCAGGACTTATTTTTCATTCAATTTCGAATTCTTTTATCAGAATCCTAGAAAACCCCTGTCCCTTATTCCCATTTCCCGTTATCCCCTGACCTTGGCTCTTTCATTGGTGGAAACATTGACGGTTACTCCTATGACTTTGGAAGCACTCAAGAAAATGATGCAAAGGAAGAATAGGAATCCGTTGGGTATCATTAGTGATGTTGAAGAATTATTAAGGGAAGAATTGGATTTGGAAGTCAAAAGATATATTCGGATAACCGAAAATGAAACAGAGTCGGATGAACATAAGTGGATGATTGCATTGGATCGTCAAATCATCAAGGAAATACAGTTTTTCAAACCTGTGATTTTCAAGGACGACAATCAGGAGACCATTTATGAAATGAGGAAAAATCTCCTTTATCAGAAATTCCTCCCCGGGCAATTCCATTATTTCAATGGGCGGTTATACCGGATTGACGACATACTGGAAGACGAAAGGGAAATCAGGATTCTCTTGTCGAATAGGGAACCCGATTTCGATTTTCTGATGTACAGATCCGATTTGGAAATCAAAATCGGAGGTCAGAAGGAGATACTCCAGTCCTCCAGCGATAACCGTTTGGAAAAATCCCTGTCGAGCAGTTCCATTACGGTAGAAACCAAAGGATATTACGAATTACAATCCGGAGTTGATTTAAGTGAGGATCACCTTCGTTATGAAACATTTCCTATTCCTTTCACCCGTCATTATAAACATGGCCGTTTTTTGGAATGGGATTTCAAGGGGATAGGGGAGGAATGGTCCGATGCCCTGAAAAGTAAAATTAATTTCACCCTGTCCGTCTTATTGGAAGAGGCATTGAAAACGATGTATCCTTCTTCCCATGATTTTATCCGGGTGATACCTGCTTATTTTACCCGTAGTGATTCCGGTGCAGATAATGCCCGTAAAATAGAATCATATTACGGATATGAATCCGCTATCGGCGATACGCCCTCACTCGGAATAAAAATCGTTGAGGACAGTTATATGGATAAGGGGCATCTTATCGGTATCAATGACAATATGAAATATATTCTCGAAACGGTAGAAGATTATATTTCATGGTTTTTGGAGCAGAAAACGGATGCCGATTATATAGTTCCCAAACCCATCATCCAATACACCAACCGTTTTCAGGATCAGAATGCGTTTCTGGCCTATGGCTTGTCGGATGTTTCATTGGGAATGAATGAAAACCTGCCGGAGTGTTTCGATCTCATCCACCTTCGGGAACTCCTTCGGTATTTATTGGGGAATAAGAATAAATTGAGGGAAACCCGACATGCTTTTTATGGAATTTCAGGAGATAATAAAAGTCCCATCGTGGCCGAAACCTGTGATTTTTGCGGTAAGCGAAATTGTTCGGATGCCAATGCTGCAAGATTGAACGACGGCCGGATTTTATGTAATGATTGTGATGGGATCGGAGTGAAGGATAAGGTGACATTTAATAAATTACTGGATGAGGCCCTAAGGTTCATGACCGATGAATTCGGACTGGCGGATTGGCCGTCCATAGATATTAAATTTACGGATGCACGGGTCATAGCCAAAGCGAGGGGGATGTTTTTCAAACCTACCAAACGATTCGATATGAGGGCTGTCGGTTTGGCTTCCGAACGGAATGGCGGCTTTACCATCCATATAGAAAACAATCGTTCTCCCTTGGATACCTGTAGTACGATTGTCCATGAATTAACCCATATCTGGCAATTCAACCATACCGATTATGAAGGCATGAAAAAGAAATATGGGAAATTATATATAGAAGGTCATGCTACTTGGGCACAGGTGCAATATTATAAATCGAAAAATGAAAATTCATTCATCGAAAATCTCAAATTAAGAGATGACGAATACGGAAATGGATACAGACTCCTTCTCGAAGATATGAAAGAGCATGAAAATGCATTCGATTTTATTTTAAATCAATATGGAAAATAGTTGTATTCCCAAAAAAACAAACCCGAAATTCATGAATTCTTTAGAGCGGGTCCGTTACGGATCTATCTTGGGTAATTACTTGAATAAACAAACCGATGAATAATGATACAAGACTATTGAATATTAAAATCCTAGGAAAAAAAGCGATTCTCCTTTGGGATTTGATTTGATTTTTCACTTCTTCGTCAGTAATGCCGAAAAACATTAATGGATCTACATAGACTATCTTTTGATGCTGCTTCATCATTTCAATAGAAAGCGAATCTTTATTCAATTCCATGTACTCCAGTATCCTGTTTGCTCGATTGATTCCATAAATGAAGTGGTTATTGATTTTTTCATTGACGATGGAGATGCTGTTCCTTCCTTTATTATCTAAAGAATCCAATTCGGCAAGATATTCATGAACCCTTTCGTTACATTCCAGTGTTATTTCTTCGATTTCAAAAACATTGATTTTTTTATCATAACACATATTTTGAATCAAGTGTTTTAGCGTACTTTTAGTTTTCATATATTCATTAGGATCCAACCCCCTTTCAAATAACATTAGTTGATGTAAGTTGTGGATTTTAAAATTTCTCCATTCAATTACTTCCTTTGGAGGGGTTTTCTCCCAAACAATGCCGCTATTCATAATCATGTTTTTGCCAAGGAATGTCATGATGGATAAGTTAAAGAAAATTGCAATGGAAAATCCATAACCTATTACTACCAAAGAACGAAGAGATAAGCTTCTAAGACTCAATCCTTTTATTCGATGGTTCAAGATATTAATTAAGAAAAAGAAAGAAATAATAATGATTGTAGAAGAAATAATGGATAAGGTTTGACGATTCAGCATATAATTAGCTTTCCATATTTCTTCGGTCGTAAGAAATAGAATTGAGCTGGATAAAATCGCCATCTGCATTCTGGGTAAAGTAACGTTGAAATTAAATCTATGATAGGAGCCTTTGTTGCTCAATTTACGATGTCTGAACCAAATTCCAGTGATAAATAAAAAAAGCTGAATGGAAATTAACCAAATGTTTATAGTATTATATATTAGGAAATATATAATTGGGTATGATATACATATGCCTATGAGTAATAGGCTGAAGTTTTTATTCCGATAATCATCTTCATAATGTTTGGCTAATGAGATTAAGAAAAATATTGTAAAAAATATAGGGAATTCATTATATTTGGATAGGGAATTGTTTAACGGTAAAGGATAGTCAGTGAGGTTTATGAATGAAATATACCCTATTATTATAAAAGAAATCCAGAAAATAATATTGTATATGTTTTTG
>JAHDFN010000156.1 GCA_020628145.1 Saprospiraceae bacterium
AGAATATCAGATTTCGGCTCTGAGGGTTGGGGGTTCGAATCCTCCTGCGGTCACCCAAGTGGACTTATCGGAAGATTTTTCCGGTAAGTCCTTTTTATTTCCTTATACCTTATGGATATTCAAAGATAAATAACCGAAAATCGTGCTTCCTTCTAGGGTTCGATATTTTCCATTGTCATAAACGATTTTTTAAGAGAATATCGAACCCAATATCTTTTGTTTTACTTCCAATACCTTTATCTAGAACAAACCCATCTGATTTTCGATTTTGGCTTCATTTGTATTTTCATTATCGATGGCTTTGGGCATTTCATCAGGGAGGACTCTTTTTATCACCCGTAACTTATGGGTATATTTCTGGGTTTCTTCGTTGAAAACCCCAAAATGGTCAATCTTATCTATACGTACCTTGCCATGTGCATGGATGATCTGTCCCTCGGGCAATATCATCCCTACATGAGCTATCCGGCGTGCCTTATTCTCGAAGAAAGCCAAATCGCCCGGTTGTGCCATTTCGACAAAATCGATATTCCTTCCTTGGGTGACTTGCTGGGAAGCATCCCGTAGCAAGCGGACACCAATCATTTTGAATACGACTTGGGTAAATCCTGAACAATCAATTCCGAAAGGAGATCTCCCTCCCCATAAATAAGGGGCACTCAGGTATTTCCGGGCAATTTTTATCAATAAACCTAGTGAGGGATTTCCTGTATTGGGAACAATTACCTGGCCGCTGAAAGTAAACTCTTCATCTCCGAGTTTTAAACGCATCCCATCATATTCGGGTAAACGAGATCCCATTACTAATGGAATAAAATGATCTTCTGCCATAATGGCCTGGGTCAACTCCAAACTATAGGAAGGGTTTTCATCGGCCCGTTCGGCTTCACTTGTTGTTACTTTTTTCAATAACTTGTGATCCGTCCATCCGATGTAATTGTCATAAAGGCACCGGATTTTCCTCCATGTTCCCTTTTGGGCCAATATTTCAACAGATTCTCCGAATAGCAATTGGGTCACCATTTCACTTTTATCCGAAGAAGACCTCCTTACCGGAGCAATACTGACTTGACAAATATAGATTTCCATACGTTTAGTAACTGAAGGAGAAGTACAAAAATAACGATACGGGTAATAATAATACCTGTTATTAGTTATAATATTGCCAATTATGGGATATTTTTCAACAGATTCTACAAATAAGCTTGGGCTTGGTTTTATTTTTGCTGTAAAACATGACAAAAAGCTTTAATCTGAATCATAACACAACCGTTATCCTCTAATGGGGTTTTGCACAATATACTACAGGAATGAAACAAACTTTTTCTATTATAATTTTCCTCTTGGTTTCCGGTCTTTCCGTTTTTGCCCAAGACAAGCATTTTTCGCAGTTTTATGCCTCTCCCATACTCATCAACCCTGCATTGTCAGGAGCGTTTGATGGTAAATACCGGGTAGGCGTCATTTACAGGGATCAATGGCGGGGGGCATTGGACAATCCTTTTGTCACTTTCGCAGCTTCCTTGGATCTTCGTTTCGACATTGGTAAGAGAAGGGTCTTCAGGGATGCCGTTTCGGGAGGAATCGCATTCTTTACGGATCGTGTCGGAGGCATTGATTTCAATACGAATCAAATGGCATTGGTCGGAGCCTACCATAAAGCACTTGACAGGAGGAGTACACAATACCTTTCTGCCGGTATTAAGTTCGGGTTAACCCAAAGGAACCTTAATTTCGATCAACTCTCATTCCAGGATCAATTTAATGGATTGGATGGATTCACAAACCCTACCGGAGAAGAATTGGAAAACAATAATTATTCCTATTCGGATATGGCCACGGGAATCTATTATACAGTTACTCCCGAAAGGCAAACCAGTTATTACGCAGGATTAGCCCTCCACCATTTCAATGTTCCTAATGCTTCATTCTACCGTTCGGAAGACGACCCGAAAGAGACATTGTATATGAAATCAGTTCTGCATCTCGGTGCCAGACTTCCTATTGGTAGAAACAAACAGATTTTCCCACGTGTACTCATGATGTTGCAAGGGCCGCACTTACAATTGGACGCCGGATTGAACCTAAGAATGGCTCTTAGTGATTTCAATAGTATGGCTATCCATGCGGGGGCATGGCTCCGCCCGGTTAAAAACGACAAATCCATGAATCTGGATGCCGTCATAGCTATGGTTGGTGTAGAATTCTCGAATATTTTATTCGGATTGAGTTATGATTCCAATATTAATAGTATTGCCAATTATGGCAAAATGCATGGAGCCTTTGAATTTTCTATCATGTATTTGGGAGAATATGAAAACGAAACCATTCTATGTCCCACGTTCTAATCCTTAGCGTTTGTTCCTGTCATAGCACTTCGGGCTAAAAACAGCCATTTTAGACAAGCTCCTAGTAAAAGTTTTCCTGACACACGGTTTCATTGTTTTGGAAACCCTATTTTTGCATACATCCCAGCCTAAGGGATATTCCGACATGAAACATAACAGTCCTACAGCACAAACCTGGTATCGATTCAAAAGAAACAAACCTGCCTTGTTCGGAATGGGGTGGATTATCTTTACTGTAATCATTGCCATCCTAGGATACAAAATTGCCCCGGATGGCACCCCCGATTGTGACAACCAAATGATTCGTATCAAATTACAACCTCCTGGTTTTTCCACAGATATTATCCAGATAGAAAAAGGTCTGGACATCCCCCATAAGAATTTTTTTTCCCAGATGTTCAGCGGACAGGAAACTCCATACAAATGGATTCCCATCGAAAGCTATGAAGAAATAAGGGATACCTTATCCATTACTACATTTGGTGGAGACAATATCATCCATCCCATACAAAAAGAAACATCATTCAAAACCGTTCGAAAAAAATTCCTCTTGGGGACAGATAATTTCGGAAGGGATATTTTCAGCCGTATAGTACTGGGAGCAAGGATTTCCCTAATTGTCGGATTCATCGCCGTAATGATCTCACTCCTTATCGGAATTACTTTGGGTTCCATAGCGGGATATGCCGGGGGACGGTTAGATGATGTCATTATGTTCGTTGTCAATACGGTTTGGTCTATTCCTACATTATTATTGGTTTTTGCCATTGTTCTGGCCTTTGGTCGGGGCATTGGTATTATTTTTCTGGCCGTCGGCCTGACGATGTGGGTAGATGTTGCCAGAATTGTCAGAGGGCAGGTGCTTGCGGTCAAACAAATGCAATTCATAGAAGCTGCAAAGGCTTTCGGTTATGGCCGATTCCGAATTATTACCAAACACATCCTACCGAATATATTAGGCCCCGTCATGGTTATTGCTGCGGCCAATTTTGCAACAGCTATCTTACTTGAAGCGGGATTGAGTTATCTGGGTTTTGGTGTCCAGCCCCCTACACCTTCATGGGGAACCATGTTGAATGAGAATTATGGTTATGCCATTAGCGGCAAGCCATTGCTTGCCTTGATTCCTGCATTGGCCGTAATGTTTTTAGTGCTTTCTTTCAACTTGGTTGGAAACGGACTAAGAGACGCCCTAGATGTAACAACCCGATAAAAAACCAAGAGTTTTTAAAAAACGACGTCACGCCCACACTATTTGCAAATTTATTTGACTATTTTTAACTGCTATTAAATCCCCCATTGGATTTAGAATTGAATCGTTCATGCCAGAATTCTCCAACATAAAAAAGAACCTGTCCAATTTCGAGATGCTCGAAAGGGATTTGACATTGAAGCAGCTACAAATCAATCGGCTACTCAATATCACCCAGGCGATAAATAACAATCTTCCGGCAGAAGACCTCTTCAGTATGTACAACTCGTTTTTGAGCTGGGAAATGGGCATCAAGAAAATGGCTCTTTATATTAAAGAAGAAGACGGACATTGGTGTTGTGCCACAGCCATAGGGATACCCAATGAAATGTTGGAACAGGATATTCATGAAAAACTGGGAACCTATACCCGGCTACATAATCTGACAGAAGAAGAGCATCCTCTACTTAGCCAATTCGATGTGGTTGTTCCTGTTCGACATAAGGATGAATCCATTGCCTATACATTTATCGGTGGCTTCGAGGCCAACGAGGACATGTATGACAAGGTATCCTTTATTACTACGATTACCAATATCATTGCGGTAGCCATTGAAAACAAGAGGTTATTCAAAAAACAACTGGAACAGGAAGCCATCAAACGGGAAATGGAATTGGCAGGAGCCATGCAGAAAATGCTTATCCCCAGCACACTTCCGTCGAATGAGCGATATGAATTGGCCAGTATTTACCAGCCCCACTCCACTATCGGTGGCGATTATTTCGATTTTATAGATTATGATGACCCCCGTTTTGCGTTCTGTATTGCCGACGTTTCCGGAAAAGGAGCTGCGGCGGCATTGCTGATGTCCAACATACAGGCAACGGTCAGGTATCTTATCAATAAACGGATCAAGGCAGAACCTTTTATCCACCAATTGAACAAAAGTATAATGGAGTCCGCCAAGGGTGAAAAGTTCATTACGTTTTTCATCGGAGAGTTCAATACTGCGACCAATGAATTGATTTATGTGAATGCCGGACACAATGCTTCCATTCTTTATCAAAATGGAGAGTTGACCCCTTTGAAAAAAGGATGTACCATACTGGGTGCTTTTGATGAAATACCTTTCCTTGAAGTCGGAAAACTGACATTGGACGACGATGCCATCATCGTTAATTATACTGATGGCTTAATCGATTTGAAAAATGATGAGGGTGTGTATTTTGATGAAAATATCCTATTTGAATTTGTGAAGGAAAACTATGCCTTGTCCGCAGAGGCATTCAATGAAAAACTAACGAAAGAAATCGTTGCATTCAAGGGGGATCAGGCTTTTCCCGATGACATTTCGGTATTGACGTGCAAGATCAAAAAAGGAGGAGCCGTTTTCGGCAAACCCGTTCCCCCCTTTTTTTAAGCCAGTAAGACGAACCTTTTTCCGGGCAGGCTTTTAATTAATCCTTTGAACTCCATGTCCAATAATACGGCGGCCAATTGTCCCTGACTCAACCCTGTACGATGACTGATAGCATCTATGGGCATACTATCTTGGGTTTTTAGGACATCGACAATCTTCTGTTGTTTTTCATCTAATTCTAAGAATAATTGTTTTTGGATGTTTTTATCTGGGATTTCCCCTTTGTCCCAATGCATGATATATCCGATGTCTTCCGTCGATTCCAAGAGATTGGCCCTATGGGTTTTGATGAGTCGATTACATCCTATGGAATTCGAATCTTTTACTCGCCCCGGTACGGCGAAAACATCCTTATTATAGGAATTCGCTATTTCAGCAGTAATCATGGAGCCGCCTTTCATTGCCGTTTCTATAACAATTAGGGCATCACTCATGCCGGCTATAATACGATTTCTCATTGGAAAATGAGGCCCATCCGGTTTTTCATCGGAAGTAAATTCGGTTAACAGTCCTCCTTCCCTTTCCATCTCTTTGGCAATCTTTCTATGTCGGGCAGGATATACCATATGAAGGCCATGCCCTAAACAACCTATGGTTGGTATATTCAATTCAATACACTTCCTATGTGCAGTTACATCTATCCCGTGGGCCAAGCCACTGACAACCTGTACATCAAAAGGTTTTAATCCTTCTATTATTTCTTCACAGATTGTCTTGCCCCATTCCGTGGGTTTACGGGTACCGACGATCCCTACCGTTCTCGGATGATTCAAATCGGCATTTCCCTTATAATATAACAATACCGGTGAATCGGGGAAGTGGGTTAATCTTTGGGGATAATCCTTATCCAAATAAAAATAAGTACTGATTTTATTTTCCTGAATAAATATGAGTTCTTTTTCGGCAAGTCGTAAAGCATCTTTTGTCAGAATTGGCTCCACTATTGCCCTTCCGATGCCCGGTATTTTCAATAAATCTTTTTTAGAAGTTGTAAAAACTTCCTTTACCCCTCCACACCACGCAATAAGTTGTCGGGCGGTTATTGCTCCTACTCCGGGAATTTTTGTAACAGCTATTTTGTATAATAAATCAGACATTTACATTGAAAATTATCCATTTAATCCGAATCATCTTCTTTTTCATGGAGTTGTTTAAGAATTGATTTATGTTTTACTTTAGGGTGTGTTGTGATTTTAATACCTTTTAGAATTTAACAACCAACCTTATTAAACATTGGCAAACGAAAACATTCATT
This sequence comes from Saprospiraceae bacterium, assembly GCA_020628145.1. Lineage (GTDB taxonomy): Bacteria > Bacteroidota > Bacteroidia > Chitinophagales > Saprospiraceae > JAHDCE01. The sequence goes on from JAHDFN010000156.1 coordinate 6,216, forward strand.
ACACTAGATTGCATTTTGGATCTTTTTCCATAATTTTTCAGAGAAAACCGATTGTAAAAATGGCAGAAAAGAAAAAACCCACACGGAGGAAAAAAAGCAGCGGCCCATCGAGCCTCCTTCCTAAAATGGAAGTGATCTTCATTGTTGTCATGGTAATTTGTTTTTTTGCTTGGGCATTGACCAAGTGTAGCAAATCGCCCACTCCACCTGTTGTTGAAGACGAACCGGAAGAAACCACTTCCCCGGCGGCAGCAGACAATCCGGCTTCGCCTACTTATGATATGGGGCAGAACAACACATCTGCTTCGGCAGGTACGACTACTCAACCGCCAAGTGGAAACCCACAAGTTGTAGGGAGGAATGAATCTTCAAACAATAGGAATTATACGCCTTTGTATGTTACGCTTCAGGATTTGAAAGTAAGGCGGGGACCGAGTAGGGATTCCACGATAATTACTCGATTAAACCTGCATGAACAAGTTTTCTTTTTGGAAAAACGAACCGATTTCAAAGAAAAAATCAGTAATGGAAGTGAAATCATGGACGAACCCTGGTATTTCATCAAAACCCAACGGGGACATCAGGGGTGGGTGTATGGCGGCGGCGTCCATTTCTTTAAATGGGATAGGATGAATGATCCGATTTCCAATCGAAATGGAGAAGAAATCCCGGAATAAAAAAAGCCGGTGGCATAGCCACCGGCTTTTTTTATTTTGCTTCCGGTTACTTCAGCCTTACGGTAGTCGTCCTATTGATCCAACAATCTATCTTATATGACTGTCCGTCTTTTACGTTCCCGTTCATGAATCCATCTTCCTTTGTTGGAAGATATTGGGAGTATTTATTGATTTGACGTTGGGCTTTTGAAGAGGATTCGGGATCTCTTTTCGCTTTTTCCCACATATCCATCGCCGGCCAAATGACCACTTGGCTTTTCCATCCGGTACCCGGGCCACAAATTGCTCCGCTGGAAGCATACATGTTTCCGATAAGAAGATAAGCCTTCCCCCACCCGGGACGGTGTTGCAATGCCTTGTTGGCCCATTCACGGGCTTTGCTGAATTGCTTTTGTCTTGTCAGTACAGATGCGATGGAATAGGCATAGGATGCTTTCCTTGATTCATCAGAAGATTGATTATATTTTGTTTCCAAGCATTGGATGGCTTCTCCGTATTGGCCGTTCCTCAACATATCATTACAACTAGGCCCCCTTGGTTTGGTCGGGTTTGTTGTGGTGCCGGGGTTAGTTGTAGGAGCTACAGCAACGACACATCTGGATTCATAAGCGGCATTGATTTCACGCAATTTGGCATCAGTTTCCGGACAATCCCCCCACCGAAGAATAGAATAGGTTTCTATCATCGCATCACAATCCGATTTATCTTCTTCGTAAATGTAGAGATACTTTCTCTTGTAGTATGAACAATCGTAAAATCCTTTGGTCGCTTCCAGTTCTTCCAATCGGACAGGTGCATAACCTTTTACGACTTTAAAGCCTTCCAATTCATTCCCTTTGGCCGTTTTAATTCCATTATCTACAATCTTGATGACCTGATTCGCATATTTCTGTGCTTCCGGCATACTGACTGCTTTGGAATTGAATTGACGGATAAGCAAATCTGTAAAAGGGTTCAATACGAAAGCCTGTGTTTTCATACCTTTCAAATCGATGGATTTCTTGAACAAGTCATACTTTTCCTTATCCGTAGCATAATCCGGATAGTTATAAAAAAGGTCAAACCCTTTACGACCGTATGTATAACCTACATCATCCGGATAGCATTCGATCATTTCATCATATAACTTCATGATTTGATCGACATGGGCTTTTTTCTTGGCGGAATCGGTTTCCTTTTTGAACTTGTCATTGAATATTTCCAAGCCCCAGGTGTATATGGTGTTTCTCCGGCCGTCTGCGGCGGGTGCTACATCATAAACTTTCTTCCAAAGGTCGTATGCCTTGTCGTAATTCTTTGCACGGATTTCATCCTTACACAATACATAATTATCTATGATGGCATCCTTATTATCGGCATTGGCCCAAGAAGGACAAGGACTCAATTTCTCATCCGGTTTGGGTTTGGGAGCCGTAGTTGTTTTAGGTTCTTCCTTTTCCTTGGTCTTTTCTGTTGTCTTAGGCGAACAGGCTACAACCAACAGAAGTGCCGAAATACTTGATAATAACAGAATTTTCTTCATGGTGATTAATCGTTTAATTCAATATATAGATGCCGGGTAGGTATGAAAAGTTGTGTCAAAATAATTCCAGCCAACTCCTGTATCATTCCTTTAGACTATTTCCTTTGTAAAATAGTAACATTTACAATAGGTCAATAGCTGCATTTATTCCTCCACAATAACGGGAATATTTCGTTCCATCCCTGTTATATTAATGGTAAAAAACAATAAGAAAAAGCTAAGGGGCTAACTTCCGATTATTCAACCAACAGGTTTCCAAAGCGTTGATTGAAGCCTCTGATTCCTTGTAACCCTCCTGTATGTATGGTAATGATATTCGACCCTTTGGGATAATATCCTTGTTTAATTTTGTCTAAAACCCCAAACATCATTTTGCCTGTATAAATGGGCTCTAATTGGATTTTCGTTTCTTTTTTAAACCTATTGACAAACTCGATGAGTTCGGATGTATGTCTGGCATAACCTCCGAAATGGTAATCGGTATTTACCGACCAGTTGGGAAAATCATTATCTAATAGTTTTCGGATATCCTTTTGAATGAAATCACCTTTAAGGGAAGAAAAACCGATGATTTCCATCTTGATATTTTTCCGATTCCTTATCATTCCGGCAATAGTTCCTCCTGTTCCTACAGGAACGGCGATGTGTGTAGCAGTAGGACATTCGGTTTCCAATTCTTCCATCATTTCCCCACATCCCTTGATGGCATATTCGTTTGTGCCTCCCTCAGGAATAAGATAAAAGTCGCCGAATGTTTGTTTTAATTCCTCGATGAAATCGGGATTGTATTTATCCCTATACAGGCTTCTGGTTACAAAATGAAATGACATACCGAATGCTTCGGCATCGGATAAGGTAGGATTCGGAATTTCAGGCTTCTCTCCTCTGATGATACCGATGGTCTTGAAACCTGATTGTTTTCCCAAAGCAGCTGTGGCATGAATATGATTGGAAAATGCTCCTCCAAAAGTCAATAAGGTGTCTTTACCTTCAAAAGAAGCTCTTTCCAGATTATACTTGAGTTTCCTCCATTTATTACCTTGGATCAAGGAATGGTTCAGATCTTCCCTTTTGATGAAAAGACGGACACTTTTCTCTAATAATATGGGAAGTCTTATTTCCTGTATGGGAGTAGGTGAATCCATGTAGGATGCGAAGATAAAAAAAGGCAGCCACTACATTTAGTGGCCACCAATTGAATTTGATTCCCCCCTTTATTGAAATCAAATCATTCTTCTTGTGTCTAATCTGATATTTCCGGAGGTCGATTCTCCAACATAAGATATATGGTAAAGAACCGTTATACATACCCATGCAACATATGTGCCAATAATTTCACATATGTTAGATAATGGACTAAATCGCAGTTTTTTTCACATTCATTAACTTCATATAGGATAATATTAAGGTATGTATCTTTTCTTCAGCAGATAACAAAATCTGTAATTTCATCTTTCGTATAATAGATGTTATCACGAAAGATTGATTATAGCCAACTGGTTCTTTTGAAAATATGCCTGCGTTATTCCTCTCAACCGTAGCTATGGCTACGC
>JAHDFN010000157.1 GCA_020628145.1 Saprospiraceae bacterium
AAGCAATAAATTGATGTTTCTCGACATAAAGACCAAATTTTAAACATACTCTTAGCCGGACTTTAGCATTTTCTAAAGTCCGGCTTATTTAATATATAACTCATATCTAAAGGAAGGGAAAAAGGGTAATAAGGTAGTGGTTTTTAATTGGGATGTATTCGGGTCGTCAAAATCTTCTTCCACATATCTGAAGACTTCATTGCTATTATTGGTAGCATTATAAACGCCGATGGAAAAAACCTGTCCGCCCCATTTTTTTCTAAAATTAAAATCAAAGCCCACGTTCAATCTGGAATAAGGCATTAACCGATGTCCATTGATCGTACTCAGATATTCTATTTCCTGATCTTCATTACTGAAAAACAAAGGAGTGCCGGATGTTTTCACCAATGTAATGGGGCGACCGGAATTATAAATATAGGAAGCAGATAAATTCGTCTTTTTACCCATTTTCAAAAACAAGGTCGTTTTGAAAGAATGTCTGTTATCGAAAGAAAAAGGAAAAGGAACGCCCTCATTCAAATCATCAAAATGACGTTCGGATTTTGACAAGGTGTACGACGCCGTAAAATCAATCGGTTTGAAAGACATCCGTACTTTGGTTTCCCAACCCCAGGCATAACCTTTACCGAAAGTCAACTCATCTTCCCATCCGTTGATTTGAATATCCGTCAGTTGGGGAAAATTGGCAGCGGATTTATAAGCCACCAGGTTTTTCATTTTTTTATAATAGGTTTCTGTTTCGATTAAAAAATTTTCGGATAGTTTCCAATCATGTCCCATTGAAAACTGCCATGCCGTTTGCGGTTTGATTTCCTCGGAAGAAGGAAACCATAAATCATTGGGAAACCCGGCTCCGAAGGAAGTCAATAAATGTATGTATTGGGACATATGGGTCAGAGATACGTTGATGTTCCATTTTTCAGAAAAAACATAATCCACATTGATTCTAGGTTGAAGGGAAATATATTGTTTATTCCTAGTATAAAAATGGGAATAATGCAACCCTGCCACGATATCCCATTTATTGAATTTCATTCGATCCTGTCCGTAAAAAAATAATTCATAGGTATTAAAATGTCCCCCCTTATTCCGATTTTCCTCTACTTCGGAAATCAGGGAATCCAAGGACTCTCCTACCTTGTCTTCGGCATAAACGAACCCCGGATTAAAAGAGCGGAGACGGACGCCTCCTCCCATTTTAAAACTGTGTTCGGGGCTGTGTAAATAATCGAAATCGGTTCTAATGGATGATTCCCTTACTTCTGTTCCAAAAGTATATAGGTATGCATTGTAACCTTCTATCGTATCCTTGCCGAAATAAGCAAGATATTTATCATCCAAGAATCTACTTCCGTAATCGAACCGACTATACGTCAGTGTCGTATTGGAAAAAAGTTTGGAATTATATTCCCTGTTCCATCTAAAAGACCAGATAAAATTGCCCCATTGAATTTCCCTTTCCTTTTTCTCCCGTTGGATGGTCGTACTGTCGAGAATATAAATTGAAGTATCATTATCGAATAATATCGTAGAATCCTGTTGGATATAAAGGCTGTCCGATTCGTAATAATTATCCTCACCACTGTACATGCTGAGATAGAATTTATTTTTCTTCCCAAGCCCCCAATGCACCTTCGCATTGAAGTCGAAAAAATTATAATTCCCATCTCCTTCCCTTCCATTATTTTGCCTTGAAATCCTATATCCCAATTTAATCAAAGGGTCCCAAAATGTCCTTCGGTAGGAAACGAAAAATCCTGCCCGCCCTTTTTTGAACGGCCCTTCCAGAGTAGCCCTTGCAGCAACGGTTCCGATTTCGATGGAGCCGGCAAAACGATTGACATTGCCTTCATTGGTTCTGATATCCAAAACGGAAGAAAGACGGCCGCCGTGTTGGGCGGAAAACCCTCCTTTTTCCAAAACCACATGTTTGACGGCAGAAGAATTGAAGACAGAAACCAAACCCAGGGTATGTGAAGGATTGAAAATCGGAACACCATCCATCAATATCAGATTCTGGTCCACTTCTCCGCCTCGCACATGCATGCCTCCAAAACCGTCTGCTCCGGATTCAACCCCCGGCAAGAGATAACAATGTTGTAGAACATCGTCTTCCCCGGCAAGGGAGGAGGCATGGGTCTGTTCCGCTTCCTTCAAATAAGTTTTACTGAGCCGACTGTGTACCGATTCTTTTTTCTTGAAATAAATCGGCTTGGCTTCCACTACGATTTCCTGAAGGGTATTTTCCGGTTTGATTCCATATACGACATCTTCGTCTTTTTGTAAATCCAAAGCGGGATTCAGGATTTCATATCCGATATAGGAAATGGAAATGTTTTTCTTTCCTTCGAAAAGATCCAAGCTGAAGAAACCGTATTCATTACTGGTTACTCCATTTCCCGTATCTTCATTGACCAGGTAAGCTCCGATGAGCCTTTCTCCGGACTCGGCATCTTCTATATAACCACTTAAGGTATATCGACTGAGCATTTTGGCTTTCAATAAAACACTGCCGTCGCCCAATTCATACTCCACATTATATCCGTACAGGCATTTTTCGATTATTGTTTCCAATGATGCATTTTCCCGGATGGAAATTCTTTTATTTTCGGGAAAAATGGAACTGTCGAAAGAAATGGAAACGCCGGATTGTTCACTTAAAGCCAACAGTGCATCGACAATGGTGGTATTCCTTATTTTAAAATCTACTTCGGTATCCAATAGGTTTGACTGGCCTTTGAGAAAGACCGTTCCTAAAAAAATAAATAATAAGACCCATCCGAATTTTGAAATATCCATCTACGCTTAAAACCACATATCAGTTACAGGAACCTTCGCCGATGGTATAACGACCTTCATTCGTTTTTTTCCATTCGGCTTTATATATCGAAGACAAATTAACCAAAATCCGCTCCAAATCCGGATTTTTATAAACAGAATTGAATCGGCAATTGACCAATGATTCGTGTAATCCGATTGTCACATCAAAATGATGGGCTAAATCATCTATGACTTCAGGTAAGGGTCGGTTTTTAAAAGTAAGCACCTGGGTGTACCAGGCATTGGCATTGATATGCGACTTACCCATTTTGAATAATTCATCTTTGCTTTTCACAAAAAATGCATTTTCTCCTTCTTCTAGAATCAAGGCTCCTTCAGGGTTTTCCTTTCTTCCGAATTTCACTTTTCCGGTAAATACGGACAGTAACGCCTCATCTTTTTCCGGATAATCTTCCAAATTGAAAGATGTGCCCAGTACTGTTGTTTCCATTGTCGGAGAAATAATTTTAAAGGGTTGAGATACATTTCTAACCACATCAAAAAAGGCTTCTCCTTTTAGCTCTATTTGTCGGGAATCCCCTAGAAATTTATCGGGATAATCCAATCTCGAATTTTCATTCAGAATAACTTCCGTGCCATCCGGTAAGACAACGGACTTTGTTTCATTTTCAGCCGTAGCCATATATTCCCAATTCTCCTTAGGCATACTATTATTGAATACCCAAAAACCGGCAGCAATAAACAAGGCTATCGAAGCTGCAAGGGCGAGCCACTTTCCGGTATTCCCGGATTTCTTTTTATTATCGATTCCTACGACCTTGGCCTCTTCCTTAGGAACGGATTGCTCATCTGCTTCTATCCTGGATTGCAAAAAAGAAAACTCTTCTTCCAAATCCAATTTGATATTCGGCTCGTAATTACCACTCAATTGCCAATCCAGCCGGATATTTCTTTCGATTTCCAGATGTTCGGGATCGGCATCCAGCCACTCGGTCAGGGTATGGCTTTCCTCTTCGGAAATCTCACCCTTGAGTTCCTTATATATCAGCAGTATGTATAAATCTCTATCCATTGTCGTGTCCGTCAAACGGACTTTATCTTTTATATGACAATCCTAATGTACACATCCCCTATCCCATTCCGAAAAGATAACAGATTAATAATAAAACGGGGCTGATGCCATATTTCCTAACAGCTTGTCTAATAATTTTCAATGCCTTGGTCATTTGGTTCTCAATCGTTTTTTTGGAGATGCCCAATTGTTCTGAAATTTCCTGATGGGAAAGGGATTCAAAACGGCTGAGTGAAAAAACCATCCTACATTTTTCAGGGAGGCTTTCTATTGCCGAATTGATGACCTGTTGCAATTCGGAGGCTTCTATTTTTCCTTGTAAATCCGAAGAAGTATCTGCCTGTCCCTCATCCATCCCTTCGTCTCCAAAGCTATATTTCTTATCACTTTTGATTTTATTGAGGGAACGATTGACAACCGCTCTTCTCAAATATGCTTTCAGGGAAGTTTGAACATTGATACTTTCCCTTTTCTTCCATAATTCATAAAAAACATCCTGGGTAATATCCTTGGCGACGTTCTGATCCACCACATAATTGGAGGCTGTAACCCAAAGGTACTTATAATAGTGGTTGAAAATATTTTTCAACCCAATCTGTTCCCCCCTCTTCAGGGAATCCAACCATATTTTTTCCTGTTGCTCGATTATCCGACCTTTTATGGTTTACATGTACATTCCTGACAAGGTAAGATTATTCCCTACTGATTTCATCCAAACGTTGTTGACATTTTCCACAAATACCCAAATGCCCGATGGTTGCTTCGTAATAGTCTTCGTATTTGATGGTCGTATCGACAACCTGTCTCAATACATCATCATCCAAATGTTTTTGTTGGCGAATGATTTTTATGATGGATTGTAACATTGCATAAAAACAGAATATAGCCAATAAGGTAATAATCCAACCGAACATGATATTTTATCTGATTTCAATCCAAAGATAAAAAAGAACGGAATCCTTTTTCAAGAATTCCGTCCGTTTACAATTTATTGGATTTGAATCATGCCTTACTTGGTCATAAAATCCAAACTTTTTTTGATAAAGGAAGTCAATTCGGTTCCCTTCAACATATTCTGATTCAACAATGCCAGATTATAAAGGTGTTTGGCCAATTTCCCTTTTTCCTCCTCGTTCTCCATCTTCAACAATTTATCGGCAATCAAAGGGTGATTGCTATTGACCACCACATTGTAATTGTCCGGAAAGGCATCTCCCATTCCTTGAAGATTTTGCATTTCCTTCATCCTCCTTATAAATTCGGATTTGGTGATCATCACCGGGAAGGATTCGGGAGATAATGCTTTCAAAGTAACATTCGCACCCACTTCCGTTACTTGCCCCTTGAACACTTCCTCAACGGTTTTCTGTTCATCTTCACTTAAAACGGATTCTTTCTTTTCATCCTTTTGCACAAGGTTATCCACTGTATCCGAATCGACACGGACGAAGGTTATGTCCCCTTGTTTTTGTTCCAAAGTCTGCATGAAATGATTATCAATCATGGTATCGGTTACCAATACATCATACCCTTCTCCCTTGGCTGCTTGGATGAAACTGTCGTGCTCCGCAGGAGAACTCGTATAAATACTGATAAGTTTATTATGCTTATCGGTTTGGTTGTCCTTGATTTTTGCCTTGTATTCTTCTATCGTAAAAAATTCTTTCTCCGTATTTTTCAGCAGAGCGAACTTGGTCGCTTTATCATAGAATTTTTCATTCGTAATCATTCCATATTTGACCAAAGGCCCTACGTCATTCCATTTTTCCTGAAAATCCTCCCTTTCATTCTTGAACATTTCATTCATCTTATCTGCCACTTTCTTGGTGATGTGGCTACCGATTCTCTTTACATTCCTGTCGGCCTGGAGATAGGATCTGGAAACATTCAAAGGAATATCGGGTGAATCGATGACTCCATGCAACAGGGTAAGGAATTCAGGAACGATTTCCTTCACATCATCGGTAATGAATACCTGATTGGAGTATAATTGGATTTTGTTTTTCTGAACCTCTAAGGAATTATTCAATTTGGGGAAATAAAGGATTCCCGTCAGATTGAACGGATAATCGATATTCAAATGTATCCAGAACAAAGGAGGTTGTGAAAAGGGGTATAATTCATTATAAAATGCTTTATAATCCTCATCGGTCAAATCTGCCGGTTTTTTCTTCCATATCGGCTCGGGATTGTTAATGATATTCGGCACCTCGAATTCTTCCATTTCGGCATCTTCCTCTTCACTTTTCGGAATGAATTCCTTCTTGGTACCGAATTGGATTTCAACAGGTAGGAATTTGCAATATTTATTCAACAATTCGGAAATCCTATTGTCTTCCAAATATTCTACCGCATCTTCACTGATGTGAAGAACTACGTCTGTTCCCCTTTCTTTTTTATCATTTTTTCCTAAGGAATATTCCGGATTACCTTCACAAACCCACGTCACTCCTTTTCTGTTTTTCTTATAGGATTTTGTAATAAACTCAACTTTATCGGCGACCATGAAAGCCGAATAAAATCCTAATCCGAAATGACCGATGATACCGGACTCATCCTTATATTTTTCTAGGAAATCTTTCGCCCCTGAAAAAGCGACCTGATTAAGGTATTTTTCTACTTCATCCTCATCCATACCAATTCCCTTATCTCTGATAGTAAGGGTCTTGGCATCCTTATCCAAAAGGATTTCTATCGTCGTATCACCTATTTCCCCCTTGAATATGCCTTTGGATGCCAAAGTATTGAGTTTGGTAGTGGCATCCACTGCATTGGATATCAATTCCCGTAGGAATATTTCCTGATCCGAATAGAGGAATTGTTTGATAATGGGGAATATGTTTTCTGTCTGGACTGAAATCTGACCTTTTTGCATGTTCTTGAACGATTTTTTTCGGTTAAACTATTCTTTTCTCTATGGTCAAATCCCATACCGTTTGGAAAATCCTGCCAAACTGACCGAATAGAATGACAGATATGCATAAAACACTCTCCCCTACTGATATATATAAATTTTTATAATTGATTTTCGAAGCTGTCACAAACCGGAGGTAAAACTTAGAATGTATTGGCATAATGGAATTATCATTGCATTAACGATAATGAATCGAATATTGAGGGGAAGCCCAAATAATTAAAATTATTACATATTATGAGTTATTTATCTGTTAGTGGCAAGGATATCAGTAGGTTAGTTACCAAATTTCAATACGACGGAGAAGATATGTGCTTTGAAATTTCATTAAGAATCAAAGAAAATAGACAATTGGTATTGTTTTTGAAAACAAATGATTACGGTGTATTCAGAAAGACTTTCGACGAGCTAATGAGCATACGTGCCGAAAATCATATGGTGGATATTCCGCAGTCATCTTCGGATGGTCTCCCCTATTCTGAAAACGGAAGGGCCTAAGAAGATACTTTTACATAATCATCAAATCAGACCTTAAAGATTATAAGGGCGAAGGATGTGGCTAATTGGGGGGTTGCTACTATCTTTTTGCCCTTTTTTATTTTATTTCAATATTCTCCAAGCATAGGCTTGTCTTGGATACCCACGAATTTTTCAATTTCCTGTTCTATATATAAAGCCTGAGGTGGCTTGGCAATTCCCTTAATAAGTTGAAATTCATCCTTATCCTTCTTTCTAAGCATTACAGCATAGGCATAATTGGGATTTCCATTTGTACTTCCATTCTGGTATTTCTTCACGTAGAGTTGTTCAATCTGTCCGACCTCCAATTCGTATTCCTTATAAAACAATTTGAAAGGTTTATGTTTTACTTTAAGGAAGCGTTCATCTACCGTAATATATGTCGTATTGAATAATGCCGATAAAGCCCATAAGATTAAGCCTATTCCTACCATAAGGTGAATACTGATACCCAAGAGCATCATTATTTCTCCGGAAAGAATAGCGAAAATGGCAAATGGCAAAACCATTACGTTCCAAAAAACGGTAAAAAACATCATAAAAAGACTTGTTGACTGCCTCCACTTCATTTCTATATTCAACTCACCGAAAACGGTCAGCATCTCAATACCTTTTGGGATAATAAAAATTTCTTCCTTCCTTTGTGGCTTGTTTTTGTCCAATTCACTTTCTAATTCCATAACAATATTGCAACTGCTACATTTGGCCAGCCCCGTATTGATATTGATATCACCGGCTAGGATTCCTTTTTTACAATTCGGACATTCGAGATTTCTATACATGGGTATTTTTTAATTCGGTTTTATAATTGAGTTACTGCAAAATATGAAAATTATGACTGTAGGGAAAAACGATCCCCCAACTAAAATCATATAGATGGTTTGTTTTTCTATTTTTACAAAAATTTTCAATCTGAATGGAAACAATCATCTTGGACGGTAAGGCTTTAGCCAAAACCATAAAAGCCGAACTTAGGGAAGAAGTGGAACGAATAAAAGGTAATGCAGGCAAAATCCCTCATCTTTGCGCCGTACTTGTCGGAGATAATCCGGCCAGCAGAAGTTACGTCCGGAATAAGGTCCGTTCCTGTGAAGAATGCGGTTTCAAATCCACACTCATTGAAAAAAGTACGCAAATCACCCAACCCCAATTATTGAAAATAATAGATGATTTGAATCGGGATGAGGATATCGACGGTTTTATTGTACAATTACCCTTACCTGCTCATATCGATGAAGAAACCATTACGCTTGCCATAGATCCCAAAAAAGATGTAGATGGGTTCCATCCCGTCAACTTCGGCAGAATGGCCCTCGGGCTTCCGGCTTATCTCCCGGCTACCCCAAATGGTATCCTTGAAATACTGAAGAGATATAATATAGAAACTTCAGGAAAGAATTGTGTCGTCATAGGCCGAAGTAATATTGTTGGTAAACCAATGAATATCCTGTTGGGGAGAAAAGGATATCCCGGAAATTGTACAGTAACCCTCACCCATAGCCGAACCCAAAACATCAAGGAAGAAATACTTAGGGCTGATATTATCATTGCTGCCATCGGAAGAGCCAATTTCATAACTTCCGACATGGTAAAAGACGGAGCTGTAATCATAGATGTGGGGATCAACAGAGTAGATGATGTGACGGCCTCAAGGGGCTATCGTCTTAAAGGTGATGTTGATTATGACAATGTACTTGCAAAGGCAAGTCATATCACACCGGTTCCCGGAGGTGTAGGGCCTATGACTGTAGCATCATTGTTAATAAATACGCTAAAAGCCTCAAAAAATGAGATTTATGATTAACAATTGTTAACTTTAGCCCCATAATAATATCTTTAATGCCTCCGTTTCTATACCACAATCAAAAAATGGATAGTTATGAGTCGGTATTTATTTGAAGAAAATATAAAGCAAAGTCGTAAGAAGGCTTTATTCCTAACAGTATTGTTCCACATATTCGTCGTTTGTGCAGTTTGGGTTTCGACATTGGGAAATGAATCTCCAATAAAAACCAATATGAATCAATGGATAACGAAATTCACCGGTGAAGAAACCACTGACAACGATTATAATGTGCGGCCATAACATACAGACAAAACTACTTTTGGACGCCACCCTTTCCTTTACCCGGGAAAGGGTTTTTTATTTGAATTATGTAGCCAAGATTTCTTACTCCTTTTGGCGGTTTCGCTAAAAACTTCAAACCAGACTATTCAACAGGGCAATCGCATTTAAAAATATGCTAACCTAATTCATTCGATTTCATGTAAATTCTTCAATCTTTTGAGGCAAAATCAGCTTTTTTGAACAAAATGTAAGAAAATTTAGATCAACTTTTCTGCAAAAAAATGGATTTGAAGCTAGAAAAAATTTAAATGCGATTGCCTTGGACTATTCAAAGCTTTCTTGGGCTGAATCCGTTAAAATCAGTAAGACGATTACTCATTATATAGGAAAGTTAATGGATTACTCCAAAGGGAATTTGGTAAGTTGATTGGAGTCAAGGGATCTACAGTTTGCCCATGGGAGTCTGGACGGTGTAGGATTCGAAAAAAGTATTTGGAGAAGATAAATGTACTAAGTACAGGACAAAAAACAAAACCAGTTGCCGTGCGTGGTGTTTGTTCACC
>JAHDFN010000158.1 GCA_020628145.1 Saprospiraceae bacterium
CAACTATCTGGATGAGGAAGGAAAAGAAATACGACCTATAAAAAGAATATCATTCCAAGGGTGGGCTACAAAAGATTTGGATTGCCCCATATTTTTCAGCGATTGGACGGCAAAGCAATTGGGACAAAAAAAATGTAATGAAATCAATAGTGAAGAAGAAGGAAGGCCGGCCATCATCATTACATCATTCGAAGACAGATGGGATGTAAAAAAAAGGAAAAAGACGATTTATTACTGTGATGAACTATAAGGGATCCTGAGTCTTGGATTCTTCTAGTTTCTCACTTGCCCCCTGCTTGAAGTCGTCATAATTTTCGTATAACCTTTTTTTCTGTTTTTTCTTTTTGACAAATAACTCCCGCCAAGTATTGAATTCCCTTTGATATGTCAAACCGATACCCGTTCTATTCCTTCTATCTCCCGTTATATTCTGATCCGACTGTTGATAGAACCTTAATTTAAAACGACCGTCATCTGTCAATAAATATTCGATTAATAAATCGCCGGCTAGAAAAGCACCATTATCACCACCATCCACATCGAAATTACTTCCCGCATTAATTGTCAATCTATTATTAAATAATCTTTTCTTGAAACGGATTTCCAATTCACTACCTGTTTTTATTTCATCAGGATTGAACTCATCAATATCCGATAATTCGTAATAACGGTAATTAATATCGAAATCCACTTCGGTAATTACTTCGGATAATAATTCACTTAAATAAATAGACAACTGGTTGGACAGCATTTCACTCAGGGTATTGATACTTCCGTCCAATAATCCTGAATTGGAATAGGCCATGTCCGATGGAAAAAATGAACCGAATGCAATCAAACCCAACACCTGTCTATTCAGTTCGTTTTCATCTTCCCTAACAATCCGGAGCTTACTGTCGGTAAAATTTTTCAAGCGACCTCTCAAATTAGGAAATCCGATATCAAACTGAATATCCGGTTCATATAACACACCTTTTAATTTCATGGTTAGATCCACTGGAGTGGTTTGTTGGGCCTCGGCCTTATCCGCATCATTGGATAAATATTCCAGAATAAAGTTATAAGGTGTAGTCGAAAGTTTGGCATATGATGCCTCGATATCCAATTCCGCAGCAAGCGGATCGCCGGAAAAAGAAATCGTTCCTCCTTTTTTAATCCGGAAAGGTTTATTGACTACATTTAATAAAGTAAATAAATAACTCCCTTCCTCCACCACATAATCACCGAACATATTAAATTCCCCATCCTTGGTTACTTCTATGGCAATATTCCCAGCTCCCCGTCCACTCAGGATATCTCCGGCCTTCTGATCAAAAATCATTTGAATTTCCGCATCAGGGGTAATGGTCAGGTTCATATTCAAATCCAAACCTTTTAATTCGTCGGGAACGAACTGATTATAAAAATCCGAAGAATCGGATTTTTCCAAATCCGAATTAAAAGTAATGAAACTCAATTCGGAATCAGTTTGGCCGGAAGTAATAGGAAGGAATATTTTGGTTTCCGGGCCCGTCGTTGCGACGACATTGATAGTCGTGTTTTTAAAATCGCCGGTAAATTCAGCCATGATGTCCCCCACCCCTTTTCCATAAAACAATTCATTGTCTTCCTCAGTTGTTTCCATCGCAATGAATTTCGGGGATTTCAAAACAACATCCAAACTGAAATTGCGGAACCTATCATTTTTTATGCCTCCGAATGCCATCCCCGGATTTCCTTCGACATCATAAACCGTAAGACCTGTAAAATCAAATTCATTAGAGGTTACCAGAATCGTATCATCCGGAACATGCAAACGGGTTTGCAAATAATCTATTGTCGTTGCTGCATCGAAAACGCGGGACATTCCATTCAGTTGTGGATTATCCGGTGTTCCCACCAATTTCAAATCCGCATTAATGGCTCCGGTCGTATTTGAAATTTCTTCCCCGATAAAATATTCTCCAATCCAAAGTGGGAAATTCTCAATGTCTATATCCTGATTAAAATAATTCTTATTCGATTCTACATAAGGAGGGTGATAATATCCCGTAGTAATGAGTTGCTGATTTCCTTTTATTATTTTCAATTCATTATTAACCCTTGTTTTCAAATCATCCGCACTGGCATTCAATTCCAAGAAACCAAAATAATCCTCATTGATAAACAGCGAATCCATTCCGATGAATGCGGTAATGTCTTTCTGCCTGAAAACGTCTTCCATTAAAATCCGAAAATCCAGTTCTCCCCTAAGACCCAATTTATCATAATTGATATACTGATTGACAAAACCTAATTCAAAATCATTTAATTTCAATTCGAGTCCTTTTTCCCCAACACTATTCAACTCCACGCTTTGTTCGATTAAATCATGGTTATGTAAAATAAAATTCCGAGTCTCTACAAAATCTTTTCCGAATTTAATATAATTATCCTCAGGTATTTCCCACAACTGGTTATATAAAACCAAATCGGATGTTTCAAAGTGTACCTTATACCTATCGGGATCTTCCAAGGTTACTCTTCCTTCCAAATTAATATCATCCAGAATTTCCGTGAAATCATTGGCATTCAATTCAAAATCCAAAGTATCGCGATGTAGCGAATTATAAATGGCTACAATAGGAATATGGAATGAATCACGGATTACGGTATGGTATATTCCCAAATCCAATGTCCCTTCATCCTGCAAAAATTGTACAGTAGAAACAACATCATTCAATTCCACCATATCGTACTTCCCTTTTTCAAAAGCGAAATCAATAAAAATGGTATCGATTACATTATTAAAATATCCTTGCAGGGATGCATTATGCAATGTATCCAATTTGGGGGAAATGAGGTAAGTGAAATTCTTAGAGTTAGGTACTGAAAAATCGAATGTAAAATATTTATCTTTTGAAAAATCTTTTTTAGGTGCTGGTATTTTCAAACGTTTTGAAAAACCCGGAAAATTTCTTGTCGCATAACTTTTCAGTGCATCTGCCACTTCTGTTATTTGAAAACTCCCCTCCAATTCTCCATTCAATACATCGGATTGTATGCCTACTTTTTTTGTTCTTTCATCCAATTGTTTTGAATAGGCGTAAATACTATCCAATTGTAACAATAAGGTATCGTAGGTAAATTCAACACTTTTAGCAGAACCCACACCGTCCAGTTCTTCAATTTTCAAACCTTGGAAATCAAAATCCAACTGTCCCTTCAATTGCATGGGTTTATTTGTCAAATTCAAATGATGGAAAAGAATTTTTTCCACATCGGCAACAAAATTAAAACGAGGGATTTTTTCGTTGAAATCGACTAGACCATCGAAAGATAAATCAATATTATTATCACTGATATCCAAATGACCGTCGAATTTCTTCTTATCGAATTTCCCGCCGATATTCAGGAATTGATATTTATACCCTTTAAATGTCAAGGATTCGATTTTCGCATCGAGATCCGCATTGATGGATGCCAATGTTAGGCCGGAAGCATTATTGACTTTCGCAGAGAAATTAACGACACCCAAATCCGAATTTTCCGACCATTTCCCCAAGTCGAAATCGATTAAGGAAAGTGAACCGGAAAAACGGGCATCATTCTTATCGCCTTTCAGGTTAATATCGGATTCGGCTCTTCCCAAGGCGGTTTCCAATTCTCCAATAGCCGTAAAATCAGAAAAGAAACCAAAATAGGTTCCCTTGAATTTCAACAATCCCAATTTATCGAATTGTGAAGGTGGATTGAAGCCCGGTATCAAGGCTCTCAGGGTCGGAACACTCGTTCTAAGATCGGTTAATTTGAGGTTCATGAATTCCTCATTCTTAACCGCTAGGTTCTTGGAACTGAAATCACCTTTCATTACGAAATCGTTTCCGACTTTAAGTGTAAATCCCTTGGTCTTTAAACTATTTATTTTTCCCTTTACCACTCCTTCGACCTGAATGACCTCTTCCCTATTTTTGCTAAAGAATTTATTGGACTCTAATTCGGGTGCAAAAGTGAAAATATCCTTCAGGGCGACCCTTGATCCCTCCCTGAATTTCCCAGTCATATAAACCTCATTGACGAAATCCTCTTCAAAGGCGATATATCCCATTTTACGATACTTCATTTCCAAAGTATCCCCTAGTATGGTGTTGGGGGTTTTCAATTCCATGTCATACAAATGAAAACCCTTACGGTTAACTTCCACGTCTTCCGCCTTTCCGCTTTCCAAAACAAAACCACATTGTTCCTCCGCCGAAATATGATTCAGTTTTCCCTTGAACCATAAATCTTCCCTAAACCAGAAATCCTCGATTTCCGCATTAATTTCACTGATATCCAAGTCGGTAAAATCCATTGTGTTTTCGTATTTCACCCTTTTGAATTCCTTGGTATGGTCATTAAAATAAAAATGGCCGTCATTGGCTAAAATATGATTGGCCGTAGCCGTAAAATGGATATATGAAGTATCTTTTTCCGTTTTGGATTTTTTATTTTCTTTAGGTTTTGATTTTTGTGGTTTTCTTATTTTTTCCTTTTTATCAAAATGGAAATGGAAATCATCCAGATATATTTTATCAAAAGCCAATTGTTTGATATCCGAATCAAAATCCAAACCGGTAAATTCACCTTCCTTCAAAATCACATCAATGAACTCACCTTTTGTTTCATCAATCTTAACCACATGGAGATTATGTAATCCGAATCTATCAACATTCAATAAGAATGGAACGGATTCTTTTTTTGTAGTATCCGGTTCTGTTTTTCCTTTTGAAAAATAATCCAAAAGAAACCCCAGGTTACTATCCATCATGGAAGTATCCTTGTGGTGTTTGAAGTAGGTATCGTGTAAATCGATTGACGAAACATCCATATCCTGCCTGACGATACCCATGAAACCGGAACGAAACCGGGCATCCAATCTGCCGGCATACAACAAGGTATCCCCATTGGGATGCTCTATAAGGACTGAATCCAGGAGGACATTGCTGAAAAGCGAAAAATCCACCCGACCTACTTCGACTTTGGTATTGAGTTCGTCGGATAGGAAAGTCGTTGCTTTATCTACCAGATAATTCTGTACGGATTTTAATTTGAGGGCATACCAGAAGATAATCATCAGAAGGACAAAAAACACCATCAGACCGAAAAGGAACCGGCCTATTTTTTCCCATAGGGGTTTTTTCCGCTTGATGGGCGGTTCGGTTTTTCCACTCTCTTCCGGTTGTATGTTCCCTTGTACCGAAATAACCCTTTATTTATCTACTTAAGCAATGATAACAAAGATAAGATGCAAACCCTTAAAAAGCAGTTTGTTCCTTACTATTTAAACGATTGATTAAGAAAAATTTCCGACAGAGTGGTCATGTTTATTTATTCTTTAACTTTTAAGGCTTTCCGTTCCCTCTACATAATCCCTCAAATATTCGAATTCGGTGGTTAAATCTCCATTTTCGCAAACGGTTCCCCTTCGAATTACCGAGCTGTTTTCCTTCAACAATTCGGGTAGGATATGATTGATGAATTGTTCACCGAATGCCTTGGAAGCGTCCCGGGGCAATTCATTGGGTAGATTGTCAATGGTCATCATATCGATTACACCTTCCTTATGCGGCTCCACTTCCGTTCCGGTATGTGGATCATAGCCGAAAATGGGATCGGCAATGGTAGATGCGAAGATTGTGGAAGGAATGGATGATTCAGGAGCAATATCACAGGTCACATCTGCTATGACCTTGATATTGAAATCCTTTGAAGCCATTTGCTCCTTACTGAAAAAGGCCGGGGATCTACTATCCCAATAGATACCATTGATCATAATGTCAGCTACTTGGGTATAAGGTTCGAATATGCTTTCATAGCTTTCGGGATTTCCATAGAATTCCTTTTTGTCGTATTGTCCTCCTGATTTCGGTTTTACATAATCCCCACATTCCAATTGGGCATAAACCGGTTCATTGTAATTGTTTTCCAGAAACTCCCTGGGTTTCACTTTTCTGATACCCATGTCATCCAATACTTTGGCTGCACCACTGCCTACCCGCCCCGTTCCGGTAAGAATGATTTTAATAGGAGGAAAATCCATGGTTTTATAATTGGCTACTACAGAGGCATAATCGAAGAAGGAGTTCATCCGGGGCAAATCAAAATCCCCGGTCCTTCTACCATAGGTCATCAAACCGTTATGGGCTCCTACCATTCCGGCAAAAACACCGAATGCAATCAGCCGTTTTCTATTTTCATCTGTCAATACCTCGTAATCAATCAGGCGGATGTTTTTTTCTATGCAGGCTTGAAGCAATTTACGGTTATAGGGCTGTTTCTTAATCGTATGGGAAAAAAAGAAATAGGCCTTATTCGGTATCAATAGCTCTATTGGAACTTCCTTCACCCCCATGAGGACATCACATTCCTCCATAGGCAAGGACATATCAATACCCGAATCCTGATATTCCTCATCCTTATAGCATCTTCCGACAGATGGAGAAGCATGGATGTCAACCGGAAATTTTTCAAGGACATACCTACATTGTTCCGGGATTAAGGGAACCCTTGAATCCGGAGGTACTTTTCCTTCTCTGATTAATCCGATTTTTAACTTGGCCATTTCTTTTCTCCTTTTGTTGTTATTAGAAAGCCACAAAAGTAAGGATAAGAGTATAGAAAAGAAATGCGTTGATTATAAATGTCTGTTTTTATTCAGACTTTACTATTTTAATGGTTTTGGAATCACCGGGCGTAGTCAATGATATTTTAACCCTCCATTACAAATCAAAATCATAAGTGTATTTAAACGGGTCCATCCGATTTAAATCGATAGCAAATGAAACTTTTGACATATACCTTTCCCTATTCGTATTCAAATCACTTTTGAGATTATCCGTACTCCATAATGGGAAATATATTCCAATGCGATCATCCAGGAATTCTACTCCTATTCCCAAGCTGACGACAAAAGGACTCGCTTCAGAAGAGGTGTGTTTATCACTGAAATATCCCAAATCGATATAGGGTCTTATATTCGGGATATAGGAAGGAAAATTCATGGGTAAATCGAATTTAAGATTGACAGTCATCAGAAAATCATTACTATGTCCAAATGGTGTCAAAGGACTCAAAGGAGCTTTGAAACCACCTTGACTCTGAGTATGAATCTGTTGTGTTAAAAGCCCCGAACTCTCATTTCTTCCGAAATAATAATCATCGAACCAAGGATCGGTTCTGCCCATTCCTGCAAGAGAAAGGGAACCTCTCGTAAAAACGTAATTGGACACACTCCCGGATTCCCTTCGGGTGTTTTGTAGGAAATATCCTATAAAGCTTCGAATATGTAATCCTTTTTTGGATTTATAATTCAACCTGTATTTGAATTCCGCAGTTGCCTTCAGATAGGATTCCTTGGATTCCAACAATCGTCTTTCATAGCTGTGTTGTTCCAACATCAGTTCAAAAGACAAGGGTTGAAGAGCATCTTTGTTTTGGAAATTATAGATGACCCTCGGCAAAATGGCCCACTCTCCCCTATGGCCTGAATAAGTCAATGTGGTATCTGTTCCAACAATTACCTCTTCTGTTGTTCCGTCTGTTTGGAAATGGGCCGCTAGGGTTTCCAACCGCAAAGTATGTTTCTTATTACTTCTTGCCCTTTTCTTTTTGAATTCGAATTCTACGCTGGGCCTTAATCTATGATAATCGAAATCCAAGTCGCCGCCTAAATCATTGTAGAATTGGTTTTCAGTCCTTCCAAACCCTTTATAACCTAATCCGATAGTTATTCTTTGTAATTTTTCGGGATAGATATGGTACCTCAAATTGGCCAGTCCTCTTACTTCCTTGGACTTGAAGCCGAACAAGGGAGCAACAGACCATTCGAAATTCTTGGAAGGAAGAACCGTATTATAAAATGCAGCTCCCAACATGAATCCATCATACTGATTGAAGCCCAGGATTGGCGTACCATAGAGTGTAGTCCTATCCGGATTTTCCACTCCTCCTAGAAATTTGAATTTGAAAGGCTCCATTTTCTTTCCCTTACGGGTAATGGTATTGTTCCTTCTATTGAAATCGGGCATCCTTTTATTGGCATCTATTACAAAGCGGTCGGGTTCATCAGCCCTCAGATGTACATTTACCGTTTTCTCCCCTTCAAATCCTTCCACCCAAACTGTTTTAATGACTTGGCCCTCCTTGACCACATCCAATGGGAAAGGGGCAGCTATTTTGCCTTTATTGGCGACTACAATATCATAGTTATCCCCATTTCTTTTCACGGATTGTGCCTTATAATCCAAGGGGTCAACGGTATTGATTAATCCATCGAACCACCAAGACAAATCCTTTCCGGTTTCCTTCTCGAACAAGTTCTTCACATCTTCCGGGTAAGGATGTTTGAACTTCCAGGTTTCATAATACGAACGCATCATTTTATTAAACTCGTCATCCCCCAGATAATCATTCAGATAATGAAGGAGATATGCTGTTTTATCATAAGCCGTCATCCAATAGTTCAATTGCCTCAAATCTTGGGAAGGTGTATTGATAGGTTGATCCGTATGTCTTCTCATGGGTAGATAAAAGGAAAGTTGATTCGCTTCGGATGCAGAAACACCTGCCAATTTATCATACCCTAAAAAGGATTCCTTCTTTTCATATTGCCTGGCCATGTATAATTGTTCATAATAGCTATTGAAACCTTCATCCATCCAAGCAAAATCCCTTTCATTATTAGCCAGGATTCCATAGAACCAATTGTGTCCGACCTCATGGGTGATGACTTCATCCAAGGATTTATCCGTCCCCGACAAACCGATAACGGTTATCATCGGGTATTCCATCCCGGCTCCGGCACTTAAAGCACTTTGGACAGCTGTTGCATGAGGATATGGATATTCACCAACCATGTCCGAATAGAATTTCACCGATTTATTGACATAATCAATCGCTTTGGACCACTTATTCGCTTGGACATCCGTAAACATTACATAAGTATCTATTGTCTTGCCGGAAGCCAGATTGACTTCACTTTTATTGACATGGAACCGCTTATCTGCGAACCATGCGAAATCATGCACATTCTCAGCAGTATAACGAATGGTTTTCATCGTTTCAGAAGATTGGGGGAAAGTATCTCTATTGAGGTGAATCAATGATTTTTCTTTAATTCTTTTTTGGGTTTCAACGACTTTCTTATTGATAAACAGCTTTTCTTTTTCGGTTTGCAGTTCCCCTGTGGCTCCAACTACATAGTTTTGTGGGAGCGTGATTTTCACATCGAAACTTCCAAATTCGGAATAGAATTCCCCTTGGTCCAGATAAGGCATCGGATGCCAACCTTTGTGATCATATACAGCCGGCTTGGGGTACCATTGTGTCATTTGATAGGATTGTTCGACATGCCCCAAACGGGAAAACGAATCAGGGATCTTCATCAGAAACGAAGTATTGATTTCCAATGATTCTCCGGGAGGAAGCGGTTTTGATAGGACAACCAAGACAATATCCTTGTTATTTTCCCAATAATCCCATTCCACAACTTTTCCATTAATCTTAATATTGATCTCCTTATATCCTCCTAATTCTTCACCTTTTGCAAAGTAGAATTCGTCACTCCCATTTTCTACAAATTGCTGAGCCAATGCGGTTTTTCTATTCCTATAGGCGTTTGGCCATAGGTGGAGATAGATCTCATTCAGGCTTTCTGATGAATTGTTCTTATAAGCAATATCCGTACTACCTGACAGTTGGTGATCTTCATCATCCAATTCAACATTGATATCATACCCGATTTCTTGTTGAAAATAATTATCAGGTACTTGGGTAATCCCCCCAAAGCCAAGGACTAGGAATAGGAATAAGGAAAGTGACTGCCGCATCTTCATTATCGTTTTATAATAAAGGTTATCACGAATAATTGGTTATAGTGAAATTGATTTTTTGAAAATA
>JAHDFN010000159.1 GCA_020628145.1 Saprospiraceae bacterium
GGGATTTCCAAATTCACACCTCCGTTCAATTCGTTGTTACCGGCATTGACTTCTTTTTCCATCCATTTGGATTCCATCGGCCTCCTTACATGAATAGGAATCGTAAAAGCCATCCAATCATCCAGTTTTTCGCCGATATTTTCAAAACCCATGCTGCCCCTCTTCGAAGTAAATTCGGTATCTATCGGAAGTTCATCCTGTTGGAATTCAAATTTAACAGGTTCCTTACTTAAAAATATTTTCAGGTAATAGGTACGCCCACTAATCCCTTTTTCTAAATAACTCCTATCAAGTTTAAATGCAAGAAGTGGATCTCTTTGCGTCTCATAATCGAATTCCAACCTCTCCATTCCTCCTCCCGGTTCCAAGCGGGCAGAAGTAGAATATAAGGGATCTATTCCGTACTCGCTATTCAACAGAAAAGCCTTGACAGCCATTCTTTTTTTAGGACTGGATAATTTTACAATGACTCCCGGTTGGTATTGTATGGTATTTCCTTCCTCATCCAATCCATCGGTATTCACATAATTTAATTTAATTGATTCGGGATTTTTCAGAACGGTTAAATTCGGATTGTCTTCAAATCCGCCCCATTTATCCAAACCTAGAATCTGCCCTTCAACTATTCTTACTTCTATATCGAGATCTTCTTTTTTATAAATGGATTTATTATCGTTTCCGAGTTCCTTGACAAAATGCCAATTACCCAAAGTTTCCAGAGCGGAAAAGAAAGACCTGACTTCACGTTGTCGTTGGAACAACGGCGAATCATCACCACTATCCGTTAGATAAAAGCGATTATTTTCTTCGTGGATTTCAAAAAGATATTCTTCTTCATTAATTTCGAAATACTTTCTTTTCGTATAAATAGAATAAAACAATTCTATTTTTTTCCTTGCCTCTTTAGAAATATTTCTAGAAAAACCGATTTTTATTTTTTGACGACTCATGGATTCTATTACAGCCTTCAGGTTTTTTCCCAGATCGTCGGAAGAAAAAGCATCGGCATCCAAAATGGAATGGAAATCATGTACTTTTTTAATCCGTACTATCCGATCATTTTTTTCTCCATCAATTATCCGAACCGTATTATCCACATTCGCATCCGGGGATTGTAATCCATGTATTTTTCCGGCGAGTAATTTCCAAATGGATTGCCCCTCTTCTGTAACATGTTCGATATTATATTCATCGGCAATATTCAAGGTATTACCCAGCCCAAAAAATGTTTTCCCCTTGTCAGATTCCACATCGACACCTACTAGAGGTATCTGATCCTTTACGTAACTTTTAATTTTAGTAGCAGCCTTATCGATTAAGTCGGAATAAGATAAATCCAAACCACCATTTCTCAGGGTTTTCAAAAGCGAATAGGTAAATATTCCTCGGCTGTGTCCATTGATCCGCAATTCTTTGGCCGATTGGCTTTCAAGGGCAGCGGCTAAATGAACGTGCCTTCCTACTTTAGTATTGATATTTTTCCTTGCCGTATCCGAATAATAATAAAAACCTTCGTCGGTATCGAATCCTAACATCTCGCCCAATTCCATCAGGTTCCGATTGGGTTGATCCTGTCTGTTGGAAAGCACGGGAATTTTATTTTCTTCGGTATTCGAAGGACGGATTGAGCGGGTTCCATCTCCGGAATGACACGAATCCATAATCGCTAAAAAATGTACATCTTCCTTATCCTTTACCGTTTTCCAAATCAGATAAGAAAGTTCCTTATCCAATAAATCACGCCCTCCTATTTCCCGGCTGTCCTGACAAACGATGGTTTCCAATTGCTTTCCGGATTTTCGATGCCAGAATTGCGAAGGTGCCAACTGAAAAGAACCATGCCCGGAATAATAAAAAAGACAGATGTCTCCATTTTCATTACTTGCATCATGAAAAAAAGAGAAGGCATCAATAATGTTTTCACGGGTGGGAGCATGGTATTCGGTTATGCCTGCCTTTTCCAGCATTTCCCTATCGGTCGGCATACCGAATGCTTGTTCATCAGGAAGCGGTGCCAAAAGGAATTTGAATTTTACAGCACCTATTTCTTCATGGTTTCCAATTTGTACTTGTTCTAAAAATTCCTTGACATCAACGGCATCGTTAACACATCCCCATAATTTATTTTCGGGATAATTATTGATACCGATAACTAAAGCGTAAATATTTTTTTTTCCGGTACTCATTTTTATTATTTTAGTTTTCTTATAGTTCGTTTATTCTGAATAAATCATGCATTTCGAATGCGGGGACGTTTGCAGACACTGATCTATCTACGACTTCTATGGTTTCGGCTTCCATCGTAATATTTTCCACAACAACATCCGTAGTATCATTGTCCAAAACTTCAACTACGGGTTGTTCAACAATTGGTTCAGTCTCTACAACAGGTTGTGGTTGTGTTTCATCCACTCCCTCAAGGTTATCATCAGTATTTTCGGTTTCTATGGTAATTGTCGAATCCACCACAACCGGCTCAGGTTCTTCCACTACCCTATCGGATTCCTTGAGTATGGGCTTGAAATCTTTTTGTTCCTTATGCAAAGTATTCAACATATCAATCAACTCCGGTTGTGGGAAACAATCGGTTTTATCTTTTCTCACATTAACATGTGTCCATATTCCGGGTTTTCCTTCTAATGCATCATTCTGAATCGAGAACCAATCTTTGGAATATTCCCTATCCGGCAATTCGATGTCGAACAGATAAGCCAATGTAAGTATCAATCGCTTGGTTTCGGCAATTTGTTTTTCCGTATATTTTTCAAAATATGATTTCCCTCTCCAAGGATTTTCAAATTGATGGACTTCTTCTTCCTTTAAATAAACCTTCCGGGTATTTTTTTCCTTATCTGCCTGATAATAAAAACCGCCATCATCCTTATACAACCATCCGAAAGCACAGATTTCAATTCCGACAGTGGATTTATCTTTTTTATAATTATCCCTCACCCCCAAATGATGAGCCCAATTTATTTCATTGAAACAACGATAGGTTACTCCATCATATTCCGTATTTTCTTTTCCTACAATCGATGATCGCCGACCAATACAAAAAGGCGTGCAGATATGCCTGGACGCACCACTGTTATAATGATCGGTTTCCCACCACCTCAATGTACTTTTCGGATTGAAATTCCCGGCGGTATGGTGGAGATAAATGGCATTTTTTGGCAGGACATCATGGTAATATTCATCTGCTTGTAAAAAACTGTTGATGATTTGATCCGAAAAGAAATCGTCCTTATATACATTTTTAAAAATAGCCGCCCAGGTCATGTTTCCAACCTTGCCATCTATATCCAAAGATTTTTTCTTTTGGAATTCCTTCACCGCCGTTTCTGTGATGGAATCGAATACTCCGGTTTCTGCTAATGGATATCCGGCTAGACTCAGATAAAATTGGAGCTTCCGAACAGCAGAGCCGGAAGAAGCTGATTTAATGAATTTCATTTTGGTTTTGGTTTAGATTCTTCAGTGTTTTTTTCAAAGTGTTAATATATAACATTTTTCCAGTATTTAAAATATGAAGTTGTTTAAAAAGTGGTGGGTAAGAGCGATTGTAATCGCTTGATTTCTAAGTCGAAGCTGATTTTGAGTTTCGTAGCCAAAGCTACGGGACGAAAAATAGCTGAAGAATTTAGGAATCAATGGTTGGCAATCGAATTATTGAATCATTTTTAAACAACTTCTATAATAACGGTTCCACGTCACAATTTGAAACGCTTTTGACATGACTTCTTAATCCTGAAAAGGGTATATTTGGCTGACCTAAGCTTTAGCAATGGAATAAACCATCAAAAATGTATAGAATTCTACTTTTCATCTTTCTATTTCTCCCATTTACAACAATTGCCCAATCACCCAATATCATTTTCATCCTAACAGACGATCAGGGTTGGAATGGAACTTCCGAACTGATGAACCCTTCTATTCCGGAGTCCAAAAGTGATTTTTATCAAACCCCTAATTTAGAAGCTTTAGCCAATGAAGGAATGGTATTTTCCAACGCTTATGCCCCGGCTCCAAAATGCTCTCCTACTAGAAATAGCATCCTCACAGGCCAAACGACAGCTAAAAGTGCCTTTACTAATACAGGTTCCCCCTCTATCGCAGGTAGAAAGTTGATACATGCTCCCACAGCGACGAGTATAGATAATACTTTAGAGACCTTTCCGGAACTCATCAAGGAAAATAATCCCAACTATATGACTGCACATTATGGGAAATGGCATTTATATGCTGCCGGCCCATTGAATCATGGCTTTGACAGAGGAGATGGAAACACATCAAACGATGTAGGAGATCAAGGAGGGTTGATCCAGGATGACCCCAAAAGAATTTTTCAATTGACGGATTCTGCTATGGTTTTCATCAATGATGCCATTGCCGCCAATAGACCCTTTTATTTGCAATTATCCCATTACGCCGTCCATTCCCCTAATGAATGTTCTCAATCGAATTTCGATATCTATAATGACCCGAACCAAAGACCTCCCGGAAACATGCATGATAATACCGAATTCGGTGCAATGACCGAAGACTTGGATTATAGTATCGGTATGTTATTGGATTCTCTGAATGCTTTGGGATTGAGTTCCAATACCTACATTGTTTATATGTCTGATAACGGAGCCGCCAACGGGCAAAGCAACAATGGTGTTTTGGCAGGGGGCAAATCCAAACTGGATGAAGGAGGGATCAGGGTTCCCTTAGTCATTAAAGGCCCCGGAATAACCGGGAACACCCATTGTAACGAACCTGTTGTAGGATATGATCTTTACCCAACATTCATAGACTGGATTTTTAATGACGTCTCCATCGTACCTGATAATGTGGACGGAGGAAGCCTGAATAACATCCTTACCAATAATGGAACCGGAACAGTCCTGAGAAACAATAAGCTCATCTTCCATAATCCCCATTATGAAGAAACCAATACATCTATCATCCCCCAATCATGTATCATAGATGGGAACCATAAGCTCATGGTGGACTATGAAGCAACCATAGATTATTTTAAATTATTCGACTTGTCAACCGATATCGGGGAGACCACCAATATCGCATCTTCACAACCGGCCATTTTAGAATCTCTTAAATTGGAACTAAGGGATTATCTCAAGGATGTACAAGCTCCCCTTCCGACCCTGAATCCTTCACATTCCTCCAATCCCGGTAGTGGTACGGATGCTGATTCGGATGGGATGGATGATACTTGGGAGTTCAGATGGATGCTTACCCATAATTATGGTGCTACCGACGATCCTGACAATGACGGATTCGATAACCTGACCGAGTATAATGCAGGAAAAGATCCTTATGTTTTCAATACCGATATGGATTGTAAGATTGATTTCATACAACCAACCTCTGCTGTTCAAGGAAGCAATGGAATTTCCATCTCCATCTCAATGGATGGAATACCGCTTGGGGAAGTCCCTTATGAGGTTACGATTGACGGATGGCCGGTCAGCAATATAGAAAGGAATGACAATGTTATTACCGGAACGCTTAACCTCCCTCCAAATGCACCTACAGGGCTGAAATCTTTGGCAATGGAGTTTCCTACCTGTTCAGTCTCTCTTTCAGCCGCTTTTGAAATACTCGCCGGAAACAACTCAGGAAACATCTTTTATCTCGATAAGAGCGCATCGGGTAATAATTCAGGAACAGACTGGGCGAATGCCTTTAGGAACATTCAGGTGGCCATCAATGCAGTATTCAATGCCGGGGGTGGAGAAATATGGGTCAAATCAGATACCTATACGCCCAATTCCGCTTCGAGGGAAAACAATATTAAAATCAAAGAGGGAGTCGCCTTATATGGTGGATTCAACGGTACCGAAATCTCAAGGGATCAACGTTCACCAGCTACAAACATCACTATATTAAGTGGAGATATAGGAGTACAGGGAGATCCTTCGGATAACAGTTATCATATCATAAAAGGGTTCGACAATTCCATAATAGACGGATTTACGATTCAGGATGGTTATGCCGATGGCATCAGATGGAATAGATTAGGAGCCGGAATCTATATTGATGATGTAGCACCAACGATTAATAATTGCATTTTCAAAAACAATTATGCAGAAGAAGGTGCGGCCATTTATAGCATTGGTGAAGGAGCAACCGCCATATTGTCCAATTGTACCTTCATGGACAATCAAGCGGATAAAGGAGGAGCTGTGTCTTGCAGGGTGGGTTCCCACTTACTCATTTATAACTGCGAATTCAATAATAATACGGCTACTTGGCGTGGCGGCGGTTTATTCATTGATTATGGAGCGGATCCTGTTGTGTTGTCCTGTATTTTTGATGGCAATCATGTAACCGATGGTAACGGAGGTGCCGTTTATATCGACAATAACGCTTCCCAACTTTCCGGCACGGATCCTATTTTCAAAAATACTGACTTCCTGAATAATACTTCCACTTTTAGGGGAGGTGCCATATCCTCTTATGAAAGAGCAAGTACCACTTCTGTTTTTGATTGTAACTTCAATAATAATTCATGTACTCTAGGTGGAGGAGCAATAGCCCTAGACAACGAATGCACTGTAATCCTTCGAAACAATACCTATACAGGTAATTCGGGAGGATCGGGTGCTTCCGACATTGATAGTCCTTCCGGAACTCATGTAACCCAATATTAATCCTTTACCTAAACGAATACAGATACCAAAGCAATGATTAGGAATATCATATATATGTCAACCGTACTTCTTTTATCATTTTCAAATCTGAATGCTCAGATCTTTGTGGATGTCAATGCAACAGGACAAAATAACGGCCAATCATGGAATGATGCCTATGTTTCCATTTTGGATGCAATGGCCGCCGCTAATAATGGAGATGAGATCTGGGTAGCCAAAGGAACGTACCACATCCATCAGGGAGGCAGTTCGGGATTCGTATCCTTGGAACTTAAATCCGGTGTTGATTTGTATGGTGGTTTTGCAGGTATCGAGACCACTATCGGACAAAGGGATACGGAAAACAATATCACCATTCTGGATGGTCGAGATGAAGGATTGACCAGAAATGCACGACACGTCATTATCGCCAGTGGCATCTCCGACTGTCTTGTAGAAAGTTTTACCATTTCACATGGAAGTGCGACCAATCAATCTTCGGCATTGGATGAAGCGGCCTGTTCCGTTGCCGACAAAGGAGATGGAGGTACATCGAAGGAGGCGGTATTAGCCTGTGTTGGAAAAGGAAACGGAGGAGGTATTCTGGTACATCAATCCGAGGTGACTTTTCTTAATTGTACCATTTCGGAAAATACTGCCGGTAAGGGTGGAGGAATCTATGTGATGCCGGCTACTTCCACTATTGCAGGAACCTACCCCCAACCTACCTTTGAAAACTGTATCATCAAGGATAATTATGCAGGAGGAAGAGGTGCGGGGGTTTCCTTGGATCTTTATGCAGATCCTATTTTCAAGAATTGTACTTTTTCAGGTAATGTTTGCGGGGATAAGGGAGGTGCCGTTTATATGGATTGGAGTTGTTCACCTTATTTTGAAAATTGCCTAATCGTTGAAAACAGAGCCATAAGGGGAGCCGCAGCCAGCATAGATGGGAGTTCCACTCCCGTATTCGTCCATTGTACCATATCGAATAACCGTGCTACGGATATCGGTGCCGGATTATACACCGGGAGTTACAAACCGAATGGAAGTAATTCCAACGATCCCATTGTTGTCAATTCCATCGTCTGGGGAAATCATTGCACATGGGGAGGGCCTTGTGATCTGGCAGTTTGGCATGAAAACCATTTCATGATGGAAAACTCGCTAATAGGAAACGGTTTCCGTTCCGACGGAACAGGAATGCAAATAGGACTGAATCCCATTATGGCCGATACCGCCAATAGCGATTACTCCCTTTTAGTCGGATCGCCCTGTATTGATGCCGGCATTGTTAGTTCAAGCCTTGTGACATCCATCCCAAGTTCGGATATTACCTATTTCACAAAGGATCTCAATCCAGATATCGGTGCTTACGAATACAATGATTGTGATTATATAGATCCCAATACACAGAGCTGTGTAAGTTGTTGGCATCCTGAAAATATCATTGTCGATTTGGGTACGGATCCGAATCAGGTCATGTTGAGTTGGGAGCCGGTTCCGGATGCCCAGAAATACCAAATCAGATATAGGAGGGCATTAACGGCTGATTGGTCTTATCTCATCTCAACTTCAACCACCAAAGCCATTACCGGTTTGGTTCAGAATAAGATCTACGATTATCGAATCAGGGCCATGTGTTCTGATGGAACCTGGTCTCCCCTTATTGATATTGACAAATTCAGGACTGTACCCTGCCGGCCGCCTTCACAACCCACACATGTTCAATTATCAAACAACAAAGTCCGGGTAGAATGGGCCGATTATGCCTATGCAGACAAATACCAAGTGTGGTATAGAATAGCCGGAAGTAATGATGAATGGCTAACAATGGTCACTTATTTAGAAGGCATGAATTATAGGGTATTGAACAATCTACTTCCCGGCTCAACTTATGAGTGGAAAGTCCGTTCTTGGTGTGAGGTTTCCTATGGCCCTTTTTCAGATTTACGATATTTCACAAATGCTTCCACCCGCCAAACCGAATCGGTATTCCAATTGCTCTCCATTTCACCGAATCCCACATCGGATGAAGTCGTTATCAGCTTTATTCAAAACCCGGAGTCGGATGGTGTGGATATCCGATTATTTGATTTGAATGGAAGATTGGTGTTAGAACAATATCATAGCTGTAAACAGGGTCTTCAATCCCTTAAATTATCTTTGAACGAAATGAAAAACGGATATCATATCATAGAATTAAACAATGGCATTACTGTAAAAAGAGATATTATTATCAAGAGTAACCAACCTTAACTCATTAGGAAAGATTGTAATACATTAGGAATTTTCATATAAAAATAATATTTTTGATATGAAACCTATTCCAAAACTATATTACTTTGTTGACACTACCTTGTATAAAATAAGTTGGTGCTTTAACAGCTAAAGTTAATTTGTTATCGTTTCAGTAACAAAAACGGGTATTTCCCGTTAAACCGCATATGCTCAGAACTTCCAACATAATCACATTTACAGCTTTATTACTTTCTACAATCTTCCTGTGGAACTCTTGTTCTACCTTAACGGAGAGGAGAGATGATTTTGAGGTGCATGGTATTGATGTATCCCATTATCAAAAAGATATAGATTGGGGGATGGTAGCAGAGCAGGGAATTGATTTTGCTTTTGTTAAGGCTACGGAAGGACTGACTTACCGTGACAGCCTGTTTTGTAAGAATTGGTCTGAAATGAAGGAGCAAGGGATTACAAAGGGAGCCTATCACTTTTTCCGCCCTACGGTCAGTCCTTATCTTCAGGCATATAATTTCACACAAACCGTTCAATTGGAAGTCGGGGATTTACCCCCTGTACTTGACTTCGAGGTTGTTGGCAACCAACACCGGGTCGGTATGATTTCCAATATCCAGACTTGGTTATCCATTGTGGAAGAGGTATATAATATCCGCCCCATCATTTATACCAACCAGAAATTATATCGGAAATATATCCAGGGGAATTTTGATGAATATCCGATATGGATAGCCCGCTACAGCACCGAAACGCCCGATATGCCCTTCAAACAATCATGGTCTTTCTGGCAATATGGTAACAAAGGTCAGATAAAAGGAATTGAAGGGGATGTTGATTTCAATGTTTTTCACGGAGATATCGAGGCTTTGAAAAGCATGACCCTCAGTCCTATCGA
>JAHDFN010000160.1 GCA_020628145.1 Saprospiraceae bacterium
CGTTTAAAATCGTTAAGACAGAAGGGGAATAATCATTTACCATTACATTAAAAAAATCCCGAAGGAAATTTCCTTCGGGATTTTTTTATGAATTAATTTTCCCTTTTTTCGAAATCTTCTTTTTTCGATTCATCCACTCTGTTTTTAAGCACGAATAAAAACGTTAGAAAACGGATTGACCCCCAAACCAGGAAAATGACGAGAATTATCGAACCGATAAATATTGCCCAAGCGATACCATCCATACTACCCTATTTTAACTGCTGTCCCGTAAGCCAGAATTTCGGAACTACCCTGCATAACGGCAGAAGTATTGAGCCGGACATTTACTATGGCATCCGCCCCTAACCTTTCAGCATCCTTGATCATTCTTTGCAATGCCTGTTCCCGGGAAAGGGCCAATAATTCCGTATATTCGGAAATTTCACCTCCTACGATATTTTTCAACCCTGCAAAAATATCTTTTCCAATATGGCGAGTCCTAACGGTACTTCCTCTAGCAATACCTAATAATTCCTTGATTTCCTTACCTGGAATATTTTCCGTTGTCGTAATGATCATAATTCATCTATCTTTCAGTTACAATTGATTGAATTCCCAATTTAAATTTTCTCTGGCTATTTCTTCAAATTGGGAATAAAAAAAATCGGTAAAATAAATCTTTTCCCTTTTCAAAAAACTTTCCAATACTTTTTTGCGACCTCGTTTATATAATAATCCGGGTACCCATGCATATTCCTTCCTTATAGCTTCAGTATATTTTTTATAAGTTGATTTTTCAGCACCAAGAACATTCAGGTCCAAATCCAATAAAAAATAAAAATCATTTTCTTCTTTAATTGGAGAATGTTTTTCGGTAGAAAGAATTAAATCATATATTTTTTCTCTTTCTTTTTCTAAAAAAACATCCTTCTTTTTCTCTAGGAAAAATTCCGCACTTTTCAATTCATTATCCTTCCTACGGGAATCATAAATGACGTCATGAAAAAAAACAGCTGTCTCCAATAATTTATTATTGCATTGTTTTTTTGATTTATCCAATAAATCCAACATGGAAAAAATATGGGATAGGTTATGATAGGATCTTGAAGATGTCGAATATTTTAATTTTATTTCTTCCCACAATTCCTTAGAATCAAAAATAGATAAAAAGCGATACTCCAAAAATTCTAATTGGGACTCGTCCAATACCTCCGTAATTATGGGAGAAAATTCCATTGTTTATATACGTCTTCTTTTAATTTCCTGTTTAATCAATTTTAATTCACGACTCATCTCTCCTGTCATGGAAGTATTTTCATTCGCTCTTCTAATCAGATAAGGAATGACCTCTTTTACAGCACCATAGGGAACATATTTTGCAGCATTGAAACCGCCTTTGGCCAAATTAAATGTAATATGATCACTCATACCGTATAATTGACAGAAATTAATGTGCGGATGATTATTCGGAATATCCAATTGATCAATTAATTCTGCTTGGAAGTAATTCGAAAATTCATTGTGTGTTGCATTACAGGAAGAAATCGAATCGTAATTTTCTATACAGAACTGCAAAGCGGAATTGTAATCATTATCCGTTGATTTCTTATCCGGTTGTATAGGAGAATCATATTTCATTTCCTCGGCCCTTTCCCGTTCTTTTTCCATATATGCCCCCCTTACCAATTTTGCCCCCAAGAAATATCCTTTTCTTTTCGCATCCTCAAAAGAAGACATCAGATATTCCAATCTATCATGCCGATACATCTGATAAGTATTGTAAACGATGACCGAAGTTTGGTTATATTTTTCCATCATGGAATTGACAACTCCGTCAATCGCATCCTGAATCCAACTTTCCTCTGCATCGAAAAAAATACCGACTTTTTTGTCCCAAGCATGATGGCAAACCACATCAACCCTTTTAAGTACATTTTTCCATTCCTTCTTTTCCCTTTCTATAAGTTCCTTTCCATTCTGTATCTTTTCCAATAAGGCAAAACGGGCCATGCCTGTTATTTTGGCACTGACGACAGGAACACTGACATTCGTAGCACCGAAATCAATTGCAGCAAGTGTCTCGGACATGGTTTTGTTAAAGTCATGTTCGGTTTTCTTCGCTTCCGCACCATAATCCAGAATCGTCAAGGTCTTATGTTCGAAAAGGCGGTTGATAGTTTTTTGGGTTTCAATCAGAGAAATACCTCCACAGAATTGTTCAAAAATAGTATTCTTCACAATAGATTCTGCAAATGGGACCCCCCAAGACAGCGCTTTTAATCCAAGAGAGGAGCCAAGTTTGACCATGCTCGGATTGTTCATCATCCTGAACATCCATGCAGCCTTTTTGAGTTCATCATCGGGCTTGTGTTCAAAAGCGATTTTTGTATCCTTGAAGTCAACAACAAGGTCAGTATGTTTTAGCGACATCAGTTAATCTTTTCAGTCTAAATCGGACTATTCCAAATTTCCCAGGCTTTGTCCGCTTGCAGATGCAACATCTTCAAACCATTGATTATTTGGGCTCCCTTCAGTTCTCCTTTTTTCAAAAATAAGGTTTTTACGGGATTATATACCAAATCATACATAAAGTGTTCGGCTGTGATGAATTCATAAGGTAATTTTGGGGCAAATTCCGTATGGGGATATGTACCTAAAGGAGTCGTATTGATTATTAGTGGATACTCCTCAATATTACCTTGAGTAATCTCACCATATCCCATTTCTCCTTCAGAGGGTGTTCTTGAAACCAAGATAGGATTGATTTTCAGATTTTCCAATACATGTACTACTGCCTTGGATGCTCCTCCTGTACCCAAGACTAAGGCTTTGGCAGGATATGTCCCTAACAACAAATCTTGCAAGGAACGCTTGAATCCGTATATATCCGTATTGTAACCGACTAATTGTCCTTCTACTTTCCTTATCGTATTCACCGCCCCGATTTTAGAAGCAGAAATATCCAACTCATCCAGAAAAGGAATTACCTTTTCCTTGTAAGGAATGGTTACATTCAGTCCTACCAAAAAAGGATTTTCTTCCCATAGGGCAGGAAACAGGTCTATTTTTTCCAATGGAAATGCTCGATAAGTCCAATCATGAAGATTTTCCTTATCGAATTTCTCCTTGAAATAACCGGGAGAAAAGGAATGTTCCAAAGGATAACCGATTAATCCCAGATCAGGCATGCTCCGGTTTTTCACCTCCTAATTTTTCCATAATGAAAACAATCGCAAAACCGAATATAAATGCTAAGACCGCAAATAAGAAATAATCGGGATAAGATGTTAATTCAGTATATTCGAAAGGAGAGACATTGGCTTCCTGTAGAATTTTATATACATCGGATTTTCTATCAAACTTATCCGAAAGTTCACCGGTTTCCTTGTTCATCGTCAAGGTCACTTGCCTCCACGGCCATATCTTGTTCAATGATCCAAGCATAAAACCACACAAAAGTGCCAATGTGGTATTCCTATAATTTTTAAAAGTCCACGATAATACCCTTGAAAAGGTCATTAATCCGGCAAGGCAGCCCAATCCGAAGACGAAAGCAATGAGCATGCTATCCGTATTGAGTTTGAGTGATTCTTTTACTGCAGGGATAATAATCATATACATTCCCATCAAAAGCAGGATGAAACTACCTGAAATCCCCGGAAGAATCAAGGCTGAAATAGCTATTGCCCCGGAAAGGAAGACAAACCAAAGAGCTTCATTTCCTTCTGCCGGACTGATTAATGTAATGCCATAAGCAATGACAATACCCAGAATCAGGGCAATGATTTCCTTTCCTCCCCAACCGTTCACCTGACGACCAACATAAATCGCAGAGGCGATAATCAAGCCGAAAAAGAAAGACCATAATATTTCAGGTACTTCAATCATCAGGTGGCTGATACCGAAAACCCCCACGACAATACCTCCGACCATTCCTATCAATAAGGTAACAATGAAATTTCCATCGATGTGTTGCCAGGCTCCTTTTATACCATCATTCTTAAATGCGGAAAGCAAGGAAGGACCAATGGATTTAATACAATTGAGAAGACGTTCATAAATCCCGGTAATGAAGGCGATGGTTCCTCCAGAGACTCCCGGAATCACTTCAGCCATTCCCATAGCGGCTCCTTTTAAGGCCAATATTATATTATCTTTCATTTCAATATTCTGTTGGAATCGCAAAAATAGAATTATTGGTTAATAATATGGATGCCATACCACTTTGTTTTAATTGTAGCATGATATACAAAAGAAAAGGAGACCTAACCGGGCCTCCTTTTCTTGAATTTCAATATATTTCTTGGCTTATCTTGGGATTAAGTACAGGACCAAAAAACAAAACCAGTTGCCGTGCGTGGTGTTTGTTCACCTCGCACACTCCATTTCACTAGCATTTGTCAGGTGAACTAACACCTGACAAGGCCGTTGAATAAGTTTTGTCCTGTACTTAGAATTTGAATTTAACATAGAAAACACCCGACCAGGCGGTTCTATAAGTTTTGTCCCGGACCTAAGATATTTTAATTAAACAGATAAGTATTCAAAAGCCACCAAATACCAATGAAAACCGAAAGAATCAGGACGAGTATGGATAATTCATGTACGATTTTGAAGAAGAGGAGGAATACATGTAGGAATAACAATCTCAGAGGACCCAACCTGAACCACTCCGTCTTACCGCTCCCCGAGCGTGTTCGCCTACTATTGAGAAAAAACTTGTGTAGGGTGGTTTCTACGGCTTCGGCACAATAATAACTATAACTGGCGACCAGTTTGGGCTTATGAGAAACTTCCTTGAGCCGCCTTTGAGGATCATTACTGATTCCGATCTTGTACATCCACTTGGTCCCTCTCATGACATATACGAATTTCCTTTCCATATCTATACTATATAGGATTCTATAAAAACCACCTTGTTCCAGTTCTTGTCAAAAGGAAATTTGCTGCCCGCAATTTATATCATATTAAATAAATTAGCAATCAAATTTATCAAGATTCCTATCTTTGTATAAACAAAATAGAAATGCGAAAAGTATTTTACCTCCCCCATTGTAAAACCTGCCAGAAAGTTCTGGACGAATTAGGGATTACAGAAGATGGTTTCGACTTGCAGAATACCAAGGAAAAGCATATTTCCGCCAAGGAATTGGACATGTTGAAAAAGAAGGTCGGAAGTTATGAAGAGCTGTTCAATCGACGTTCCATGAAATATAGAAGCATGGGACTGAAGGATAAGGAAATCAGCGAGAAGGAGTATCGTAAACTTATCCTGGGGGAATATACCTTTCTCAAGAGACCGACCATTGTCATTGACGACGAGGTATTTCTTGCTACTACTAAAAAAGCCGTTGCTGCGGCCAAAGCCAAACTCCAATCATAATCATGGAATTAAAACGTTCGGCCGTCAATGAACATGTCATTCCTGAAATCAAGGATTGGCCTGTCAATAAATTATACAAAAGAAGGGATGAGTTTGTCAGGGAAGTGAGCGAGTTCACCCTACACCGTATCATGCAGGACACCCCTGAAAACGTGTCCCATAAGATTGCCCGGGCAGCTTATCTGGAAACCCTTAGAATCAAGGATGAACCTTGGAAGGTGGATCCCGAGGACGAAATGTCTTTCTGGCGTAAGGCCAGGAAGAATCTGGCGAAACATTCATTAGGCAACAGCCCCGAGGAAATGGCCGTCGCCAATGAAAAAATCCTACGGAAAATCGTTGATCGATACTCGGAAGAAATCGTAGGAGGATTTAAAGTCAGCACATTCAAATTTGCAAGGAGATTCCTCACCCTGTTTTTCAAAATCATTTTCAATACCGCCTGGAGCCTGGGAAAAGGAAGAATTTTCGGAAACCGGAGGGAATTACAGGAAAGAATCAAAGTCTATGGTCATGTAGATGAATTGAGGGAACTCATGAAAAAAGGAACGGTTGTCATAGTACCGACCCATTTCAGCAATCTGGATTCCATCATTGTGGGATATGCTTTGGACGCCGTAATCGGTATTCCTTCATTCACTTATGGTGCAGGACTTAATCTTTTCAATAACAAGATTGTCGGCTATTATATGAGCCGTTTGGGTGCCTACCGGGTGGACCGACGGAAAAAGAACAAGATTTATCTGGAAACCCTTAAAGGGATGTCGAATCTGGCTATCAGAAGAGGTGCCAATTGTCTTTTCTTTCCGGGAGGGACCCGTTCCCGTTCGGGAAAATTGGAAACCAAACTCAAATTGGGATTGTTAGGCACAGCCGTAGAAGCCCAGCGTTCATTATTGGAAAAGGGATTTGATAGAAAGGTCTATGTCGTACCGATGGTGATGGGTTATCATTTCGTATTGGAGGCTAAGAGTTTGATCAACCAGCATTTGAAAAAAACCGGGGAAGAATTATTCATTACCAACAAACTGGATGAATCCAGAAGTATCACGAAAATCATCAAATTTGCCTGGCAATATTTTTCCAGAAGTTCGGAAATCACATTCTCCATCGGGCGGCCTTTGGATGTTTTGGGCAACTTCGTGGATAAGGAAGGGAACAGCCTGGACAACCAGGGAAATCCAATGGACATACAAGGTTATTTCACCTGGGATGATAAAGTGGATGCCAACCTTCAAAGAGAACAGGAATACACTCGAAGATTGGCGGGTAAAATCGTTGAAAGTTATCATCGGGACAATATCGTTCTGAGCAGCCACTTGGTCGCCTTTACCGCTTTTCTGATTCTGAGGGATGAAAATCCGACACCGGATCTTTACGGTTTATTGAGATTGCCCGTTAATGATTTCAGCATTCCCCTAGAGGAATTCATACGACAGGTAGATGGCATCAAGGAACAATTGTTCTCATTGAATGCTGAAAATAAAATCAAACTATCCGATGAAATCCATTGGGATACGGAAGAGTTGATTAAAGACGGTATAGAAAATATCGGACTATACCATTCGAAAAATCCTTTGGGGCTGGATAAGAAAAATATCATATACAGTCAGGATTTCTACCTGCTTTATTATTATCATAATAAATTGGTCAATTTCGGATTGAAATTGAAAAAGGAATAAAAGAACCACCCTTACATATTTCACAAAAATCAATTATTACATACACGATTGAATCGCGAGCCTGAGATGAATGTATTGAATAAAATCTTTCTAACCGATAACATCATTTTATCCGCCATTGTCCTCAATGCGGTTGTCATCACCTGGATGGCATTTCCGAGTTATCGGAATATGGAATTATTACACCATATCGATCATTTTTTCATTTGGTTTTTCCTTGTGGAAATGTTAGTCAAATGGAAAGCATTAGGATTGAAGAAATATTTTTCAGACGGATGGAATATTTTCGACTTTTTCCTTGTAGCTGTGAGTGTCCCTTCAATTTTATTGAATCTGGCCCCTGAAATGTTCAGTTTCATCCCACAGACTTCCCTCTTGTTGGTTTTCCGGATGTTCAGGTTATTAAGGATGTTCAGGTTCCTCCGTTTTATTCCCAATATGGAACATTTACTCAAGGGCGTAAGCCGAGCGATGAAAGCATCCGTTTTCGTTTTTCTGGCTTTGATGTTCCTGAATTTCATGTTTGCCCTATTCACCTGCCATATGTTCGGTGATATCGCTCCCGATCAATTCGGCGATCCATTGAAATCGACCTATTCTATTTTTCAGATGTTTACCGTTGAAGGCTGGTATGAAATGCCGGGGCTATTGGAGGAAAAAATGGAAAACCCATTCGCTCTTTGGGGGATGCGGATTTATTTTGTAATGATCGTTCTCCTAGGTGGAATATTGGGAATGAGTCTTGTGAATGCCATTTTCGTAGATGAAATGACGATGGACAATAATGACGGTTTGGAGACAAAAATCGATGAGTTGCAGACCCAGATAGAGGAATTGAAATCGCTGTTGGTCAATCAGAATAAAAAATAAAGAAGCGACACTCGACTTAGCTTCTAAGGAGTGTCGCTTACGTCTAAAAACCTATCCCTAGATTACAAATCGAATTAGTTTCGATTTTGCTGCACGGGTAATGATTTTTTTTTAATAGGAGCTATTTCTATTAAGTACGTGTTCAAAAGTTCTCGTAGTTTCAAACTTGTCCTTTTCATCTTCCTCTTCGTTCAAAAAATCATCTGATAGCCCGCTATCTTCAGTTTTTTTGCCTCGATGAAGATAAAAATCACTGCCTTTGAACTATACGGTTTCTTTTGAGCAAGTCCTTAATACCCACTTCCATCTAATACGATTTAATTTCCAAATGACAGGAAATCAAGTTTGTAATTTTTCTCTTTGAAGAGAAAAGTGTAAATTTCGATGATTGAAAAAACATCCCAGCTAAATATTTCTTTTCTAAGAAATATTTAGGCTTCATTCAATGATGGTATAAATCTTACAATAATGCTGCTAAAGAAAATAATCCCCATTTTTTTCCTAAATACATTTTTTCAGATATCGTATACCCAAAATCATACTTTTGAATGGGTGAATCAAACAGGCGGAATAGGGCTTCAAGATGGAAGTCAAATGATAATGGATAACAATGGGGATTTTTATTTCGTTGGAAATTTTGTAAATACAGTAGATTTCGACCCTGGAACAGGTGTCTATAATTTAACTTCACTGGATTTTTCTGATATTTTCATACAGAAAATAGATGCTTCGGGTAATTTACTTTGGGTCAAGCAAATAGGTAACGATTCGGGTTATGATAGTGGGAATTCTGTTGCTCTTGATCATCAAGGCAACATATATGTTACTGGTTATTTTGGGGGTACTGTAGATTTCGATCCCGGTCCAGGAACC
This sequence comes from Saprospiraceae bacterium, assembly GCA_020628145.1. Classification (GTDB taxonomy): domain Bacteria; phylum Bacteroidota; class Bacteroidia; order Chitinophagales; family Saprospiraceae; genus JAHDCE01. The sequence goes on from JAHDFN010000160.1 coordinate 8,791, forward strand.
TTCAATTTGACAGCAGAGGCATATGATTCTGATATTTTTATTCTAAAACTTAACACACAAGGCAATTTTTTATGGGCGAAGCGAATAGGGGGAGTAGGTTTTGATGTCGGGAGTTCCATCTCCCTTGATCCTAATGGTAATATTTATACAACAGGTTTTTTTTCCAATACCGTTGATTTTAATCCGGGGGGCGGCACCTTCAATTTGACTTCTGCGAACAGTAGAAATGTTTTTATTCATAAGCTTAATGCTAACGGTGGTTTTGAATGGGTACGACAAATAAAGAATACAAGTCAAAACAATTTCAATTCAAAGGTCATGCTCACTACTGATGCCCAGGGAAATGTATATACGATAGGAAATTTTTGGGGAACAGTAAACTTCGGTTCCGAAAACGAGACCGCATTTCTGACATCTGTAGGTAGCTTTGATATTTTCATCCAAAAACTTGACACCTATGGTAATTTTGAATGGGTGAAACAGATTAAAGGGACGGACTATGATCAAGCCGGCTCCATCACTACTGATAATAACGGTTATATATATGCAGCCGGTTCTTTTACGGATACGTTGAATCTGAATGATGAAAGTGGAACCACCAGCTTCATTTCTGTCGGACAGACGGATGCCTTTATACAAAAACTTAATCCGAATGGTGATAGAGTATGGATTAGACAAATCGGTGGAATAGATCGGGAAGCTATTAGTTCTATTGACTATGATATTCAGGGGAACGTATATCTTTCAGGAATTTTCAGGAATACTGTGGATTTTAATCCTGAAGGAGAAAGTGCTAGTTTAACATCTTCGGGGCTATATGATATTTTCATTGAGAAACTTGATTCTAATGGGGATTTTGAATGGGTTAAGCAAATCGGAGGCGTAAATTATGAAATAAGCAGATCTATTATCGTTGATCCTGATAATCATATTTACGTATTAGGATCGTTTTATAGTACGGTAGATTTT
>JAHDFN010000003.1:0-41305 GCA_020628145.1 Saprospiraceae bacterium
CATCCCGGCAAAGATTTACAAACATCTTAGCGACCCGATAGGGAGTTCCCTTAAGACTGTCGTCATTCAAATCAAGACCGAGAATATTCATGATTTCCCTAAAGTGTTCCTCGATTTTCTCAATCTTGTCCTCATCGGGCATTTCGAAGGCATTATCCTTCATCGGTGTTTCAAGGGATGTACCTACATGGGCGTCCCCCAGCCCTTCGTTTTTGTCTTCCTTATTAGGATTTTTGTTTCCACTCACAACCGACTTTTCTAGTTTCATTATATGTGTATTTGAATTGTATCCACGTCTAAAAACGTACAATCGGGGTAATTTGTTTAATAATTACATGGAATAACTGCTATTGTGATGTATGAATTCATGAACGGTCACGGATAATGCAAGAAAATACAAGCCTAAAGTACAAAAGGGGAAGTTGTTTGGACAACTTCCCCTTTCCGGATTATCATTATTTTGATTTTTAGAATTCATACCTAAGGAAAACACCTAGGCTCGTTTCCCTTTTCCCCCAACCGGGTAAATCATATTTTTGAGTCTGCTGGGTAACTTCATCGTCAAATGCGGACAAATTCCGTTTTATCAGACCGTAATCGAACCGGATGCCCAATGCCAATTTCCGAACAGGATAATAACTGACACCTGCTAAAATCTGGGGGTCTAACAACGGGGTTATGGAGGGGGGGGCATCCGAGGTATTTTGAGCGGGCGTACCCAAAGGATCGAATCCTAGTAATTCCTGAGCGGAGTCTCTATTTTTAGATTTCAAATTGACATTCAATGCCATTCCGGCATCCAATTGCCAGCGGGGAGAAAACCGATACCCCACCATTACCGGAATTTTGATTTTATGATGTCTCATTATTTTGGGAACATTGTTTATAACGTTCTGCAAACTATCATATTCATAACCCGGGGATAAATTTTCATCCAGATTTACATTGGCAACATTCAGGTATTCATCCGAATAATCAATACGGGACAAGTGGTATTCGCCTCCAAGAGACAAATTCCATTTCGAATTGAATCGGTATCGGGCAGACAGCCCCAATTTACCTCCTATTTCATCCGAGGATGAATATTGGAAACCTGTTTCGATTCCCAAGGACCATTTTTTATTTTCCTTTTCTTCATCTTCTTTTCCATCTTCAATTTCAGCCACAATATTTTCAATCAATTGGATTTGTTCCACTTTATTTTTAATCGATGCATCAATCATTGCCATGAGTTTCAATTCTATTTTCTGCTTGGATTCATTTTCGGATTCAAATGGATTCAAATTCTTTTTTACGGAATTAATCGAAGGAAGATTTTCTTCATATATTTCTTGAATTAATTCTTCCTGAAAATTTTCATTTTTTTGTATGACTGAACTATTATTTCCGGATTTTTTTTCAATGGAAATAATTTCCAATTCGGCCCTATCATTAACACCTAATTCCTTTTTCGAATAATTCAGATCATAACGACTAGGAATATTCTCATTTTTCCTAATTACGGGATTGGACCGAGTATTTTTTCCTAGCTGTTTTTCGGGATTGTTTTTTATTGGATCGTTGGGAGTAGATGAATTATTTTGTTTTTCAGTATTTTCAATTTCATTTTGAATTAATGATTCTACTTTATCCGCGGGTACATATTTTGCATGTTCATCTTTGGGTTCTTCGGTATCTGTTATATAAAGTTTTTTATCTTCCCTGAAATCCGTCATCGAATAAATGGAAATAGAAATCATGGAAATCCCTATCAAAAAGAAAAGGAAAAACAACCAACGCCTTTTCTTTTTACGCACAGGCATTTCCTTATCCAAAAGAGATTCCATGTCACTCCAAGAACGATCCAGGAAATCTTTATCCAGATTATATTTTTTATTGCTATCCGACATCTCTTATATCATAATGTTCCTGAATCAATTCTTTTAAACGGGTACGTGCAGCAGACAAATGCCACTTGGACGTCCCGGTACTTATCCCCATTTTATCGGCTATTTCATTGTGCTTGTATCCTTCTATCGCAAACAAACGGAAAACCTCTGCCGAAGCGGGAGGCAGTTTTTCTATCAACTTGACAATATCATTGAAATATAAATCAGAAAGCGTATTGCTTTCCGTCCGTGAGTCCTCAGGTTCTTCCAAGATAACCGCCCTAAGATATTTGGCATCACTCCTGAAATAATCAGCACGGGTTCTCATCATTGTCGTTTTTATCCATCCGCCCAAAGCTTTTGGATCATTGACCGTATTTATTTTTTTGAATACTTTTAAAAATCCCTGATTGACAATTTCCATCGCCTTCTCCCTATCCCTCACATGATAGACCATCAGCCCCATCATATTGGAAAAATATTTGCGGTACAGGTATTCCTGAGCCCTCCGATCATTATCTGAGCAAGCCGCAATCAATTCTATTTCCGAATATGTTTTTTTTCTAAAAAGCATGAATCGTTTCTAGGCGAATGGGAATTTAAAATTCAAACCCGAAATTAATGGAATACCTTTGGTACAACCTTTTGATATTAACAATATACAAATCATCATCCCAACTATCATCACGCCTGAATTTCGCATGTTGCAATTCATATCCGAAAGATATGGACGAAGCGAATCTTTCCCTTTTCTGGAATTTCCACCCAACTGCCGGACGGAAATAAACACCATTCGGTTTATTATCCCAATTTTCGAATTGTGACAATACCTTTACTCCCCATCCCAATTCCATACTATAAATAGGCCGCACTTTCCATTCCGTCAAATCCCCTCTTATTTCGGCATACACAGGAATAAATACATCCGGGTTATCAAAATTGTAAAATTCATATCCTATTCCTCCTCCGACACTCAGCCACCTATTGAATTCATATCCCATCGAATACCTGAATCCTATTCCCCCACTTTTCGTATTGGACCCGAACTCCGAACGCTGTAAATTACCCAAATTAAATCCAAAGGAAATATGGGAATAATAATTAATTTCCTTTTCATCCTGGGCTTTCAGTGATAAAGCCAATCCTGCAAATATCAACATTAATATTGTCCGTCTCATTTATTGTTTTTTAAATGGGACGCCCTAAGGCGTCCCCAATCAAACCAAACTTACACTTAATCTGAAATCACGAATTCGGGATTACACTCAATTGACGGATATTATCCTTATCCGATGTATCGAACTGATAAAACCCATCCGCACCAATTACCATAATATGATTTTCGCCTAATGCAATGACATCATAGGCATCGAAACCTTTCAGTCTTCCTAATTCATGTACATTATAGGTATCTTCAACATCCAATACCCTTATCCCTTCAGAGCCTTCTCCCAAATACAATACTTCACTAGGGGTAATGGATAATCCATGAGGATTTGACATTTCATAACTCTTCATCAATGTAGGATTCGTCAAATCATTTATATCAATGATGTCCATTTGATTTGTAAACCCATCACATTCAGGATTACCACTCCTCAAGGTTACAAACGCACGGTTGCCGGACACATAAACCGGATCACAGGCACGGGCATGTTGGAACTTGGACAGTTGATTGGGAGATTCGGGATTGCTATTATCGAATATGTACATCCCATCAGCCGCACCGATGAATAAATGATTCCCATGTGGAAATATGGTTTCGATATTCCATCCGACATAAACGGTATTCCTGAGTTCGGGACAGTCTATGGTATTAATACTGAACACATCCATATTCCCTTCATCCAATGCATACAGATAATCATTTACGATTCCGAAACGGGCCATGGAACCGGCGATACCAACTTCTCCTCCTTGAGTACCGACAGTCCCGGTTTGTCCATCGAATGTCGTAGGATCCACAAATACTTCTCCACCATTTCCGGACAATATGACATCGTCACCCCAATGCGAAGAATAACAATCAAATGTTTCGGTAACATTGGTTCTTTCATGGTAAACCAAAACACCTAAGGCCTGCTCTTCGTAATACCAACCAAAGACATCCTCTACTCTTTTCTTTAAAACGGGGTTTGAGAACGTACTGATATCAATAGTCAATAAATCCATATAGTTATCTGCATAGAGGATATTGTTTTTGACAGCCATATCCACATTCCCCGGAATCGGGATAAAAGCCACATTATTTGGATTGGAAGGATCCGCATTATCTATAATATGGATTCCCTCCCTCAGCTCATTAATCAGAACATAATTGTTGTAAAAATATATCTTACCCGGATTTTCCAAATCTCTTGCAGCCTCGGCCCTGATATCAATACGGATATCATCCATAGGCATGTAAACAGGATCGTACCGGGTGTATGTCAATTTATTCTTACACTTGTCTTCTATACAACTCTGAAAGAATAACAACGACAACAAAACTATGGACGATAATAAAATTCTTGCTTTCTTCATTACGAATATGGATTTGATTCCCAATATGGGATTTTTATTAAAATAAAGGACTTCGGGAATCAACCGAAATTCAATTCGATAAATCAAAGCCCTTACAATTACAATGACGAAAGGAGTATAAAAAAAGGTTGGGTCGGATCAGGATTTTTTCATGGGTAAGTCAAAAACAGCACCATCATATCCTAGATAAGAGGCAGGAAAAATGCTTCGGGCCTCAAGTAGATGGGGATCCAAATCCTCATATCTTGCCGAATAATGGCCTAGTATCAATCGCCCTACCTCGGCTTTTTTAGCAATTTCCGCTGCCTGCATTACAGTTGAATGATTTGTTGCCAATGCCTTATCCGCATCTTCTTCAAGAAAAGTGGACTCATGATAGAGCATATCCACACCCTTTATATAAGGAATGATTCTTTCATCATAGGAAGTATCTGTACAAAATGCAAAACTTCTTGGAGGAGGGGGAGCCAGTGTAAGTTCATTATTGGGAATAACCCGACCTTCAGGATTGCTCCAATCATTTCCTAATTTGATCCCGGGAATATCCTTAAAGGGAATACCGTATTCTGATATTTTCTCCTTGATCATTTTACGGGGCATCTTCTTTTCCCTGAAAAGATAACCGTTACACGCAATGCCATGACTCAAGGGGATGGTTTCAACCGTTAGGATCTCATTTTCAAAAATCAACTGGCTGATTGTAGTATCCAATTCATGGTAGATGATTTTAAAAGGCGGGCCCTTCTCTGCTTGGGGAAACAAACCGTTTATCATCGCTTCTAATCCGGGAGGGGAATAAATATTCAATGGTGTTTCCCTTCCATTCATTCCCAACGAGGTCAATAAACCCGGCAGGCCGAAAATATGATCGCCATGAAGATGCGTAATGAAAACACTTTGGATTTTTCCTTTTCTCACCTTGAATTTTGACATCCGCATCTGTGTCCCTTCGCCACAATCCAATAAAAACAACTGCTCATGTATATTGAGTACATGAGCAGTCGGAAAACGGTTTTTAAACGGCATGGCTCCACTGGAACCTAAAATAGTCAATTCGAATTTCATCTATTCTTCGTCACCGTCCGAATTCAGTTCTTTTTCTATTTCATCCATGAAAACGAAATCAACGGATTCATCCAAAGTAGGAATAATCGTCAACACGGTTTCCAAGCGGGAAATTTCTATCAATTTCTTAACGTGTGGATGGGTAGCACCTGTCAAGACAAATGTTCCGATATCCTTCCACAAACGATTAGCTGTCAAAATGGCACTCAGACCCGATGAATCCACAAATTTCACTTCACTCAAATCCAAAATGAAATTTGGTACGCCTTCATTCCTAAGAATAACGAATTCTGATTTGACATTCGGAGCAACTAGGGAATTCAGGTTTTCCTCCTGTAAGGTCATTACGGTGTATTTTTCCTGTTTATTAACGGAAAACTTCATTTATAATACGATTTTAAATATGAAAACCAATTAAAGTATATTAGATGTTATCACGAAAAATTGATTATAGCCAACCGGTCTTTTTGAAAATATGCCTGCGTTATTCCTCTCAACCGTAGCTATCGCTCGCTTTTCGACGAATGCCTTGCCTATTTCCAATATTCCTCATTTGTCTTACATAAAAAACATTTCGGGATAACATCTTGCTTTATCCAAAGAACTAAGGTAGATAAATAAACATTCATGTGCAAATAAAATCAGACGAAACAACGTCACGGTCAAAGTTGTAAAATCCATAATTTTTCAAGGATATTATCGAACTTATTGCCGAAATAAGCGTAATAAGACATATGTGCAGAATTTCCCCATATCCGGCAGATACCTACTGCAGATATGTCTGAATTTCAGACTTGGCATTATTTTGTAGGGAAATACGAATTAGGATAATCTATGATTTTTTATGGTGATATTTTCTTTATCGACTAAAATTACATAGGTTTAACCGCACGATTTATCAAATTGAACCGTTTATTGTTTATACAACAACAATTCAGACACATAATAATAAATGAAAAAATTTTCACCAAAAGTAAAAGAAGTCATATCCAAAAGCAGGGATGAAGCCCTTAGATTAGGACATGATTATATCGGAACGGAGCATCTTTTGCTCGGCATTGCTTCCAGAACAGAGAGCCTTCCATGTAAAGTCATGGACTCCTTGGATGTCAGTGCGGATGAACTCCGTCAATTGGTTGAAGAATCCGTTTTCAGGAGAAGATTACCCAAGGCTCATCTCAATGTAGGCGAACTCCCTTTGGATAAACATGCTGCGAGAATAATCAAGGTTGCATTTCTGGAAGCCCGTCAGATGAAGAGCGAAGCCATAGGTCCAGAACACCTGATTCTCTCCATGCTGAAAGACAAGGATAATCGGGCTTATAAGATATTGAGGGAGTTTGATGTGGACTATGAAGCATTCAAATCCGAATTGGATTATTTTGTCTATGGACATACCGAAGAAGATTATGAAATGCCCGATATCCGCAATGAAAACGAATCGGAAGAACCTTTTGATGAGGAAAGGGGATTTTCACAACCCAGAAAAGGTGCTTCCAAATCCAGAACACCGGTCTTGGATAATTTCGGTAGGGATATCACCAAATTGGCAGAAGAAGGAAAACTGGATCCTATCATAGGAAGAGAAAATGAAATAGAAAGGGTTTCCCAAATACTCAGCCGCCGTAAAAAGAACAATCCGATTCTAATTGGGGAACCGGGCGTGGGTAAGACGGCCATTGCGGAAGGTTTGGCCCTTCGAATCAATAAAAGGAAAGTCTCCAGAACGCTTTTCAACAAACGTATCGTAATGTTGGATTTGGCAGCTTTGGTTGCCGGAACCAAATATAGGGGACAATTCGAAGAAAGGATGAAAGCCATCATGAACGAACTGGAAAAATCCAGAGACGTGATCCTTTTCATTGATGAGATCCATACCATAGTCGGAGCGGGTGGAGCTACCGGTTCCTTAGATGCTTCCAATATTTTCAAACCTGCATTGGCAAGGGGTGAATTACAATGTATCGGAGCTTCCACATTGGATGAATACCGTCAATATATCGAAAAGGATGGTGCTTTGGATCGAAGATTCCAAAAGGTCATCGTTGATCCACCATCAGCAGAGGAAGCCATCCATATCCTGAAGAATATCAAACCCAAATACGAAGAATTCCATCATGTGAATTACGATGAGGAAGCCATTCATGCCTGTGTCAAGTTAAGTGATAGGTATATCAGTGATCGTTTCCTTCCGGATAAGGCCATCGATGTGCTGGATGAAGCCGGGGCGAGGGTACACTTGAAAAACATCCACGTTCCCAAACACATTGTGGAGCTTGAAGAGAAAATTGAGTTACTCAAGGAAAAGAAGAACAATGCGGTTAAGAATCAGCAATATGAAAAAGCCGCAGATTTGAGAGACCACGAATCCAAACTGCACAGGCAATTGGAATTCGCCAAACAGGAATGGGAAGAGCAATCCAAAACACAACGGTATCCGGTTACGGAAGAAGATATTGCCGAGGTTGTTGCTATGATGACGAATATCCCTGTCCAGAAAGTAGCTCAGAGTGAGAGTAACAAGCTGGTTAAAATGTCAGATGATCTCAAGGGCGCCGTCATAGGTCAGGATGAAGCTATTAGTAAAGTAACTAGAGCCATACAGAGAAACAGGATAGGTTTGAAAGATCCTTCCAAACCCATAGGCTCATTCGTTTTCCTCGGCCCGACCGGTGTAGGTAAAACGGAACTGGCCAAAGCATTGGCTAAATACATTTTCGATTCCGAAGAAGCACTCATCCGTATAGATATGAGTGAATACATGGAGAAATTCGCTATCAGTCGTTTGATTGGAGCGCCTCCGGGATATGTCGGTTACGAAGAAGGAGGGCAATTGACCGAAAAGGTAAGGAGGAAACCTTATTCCGTTATTCTATTGGATGAGATCGAGAAGGCACATCCAGATGTCTGGAATGTTTTGCTTCAAGTATTGGATGATGGTCAATTGACGGATGGCTTGGGTCGTAAGGTTAATTTCAAAAATACCATGATCATCATGACATCCAATATCGGTATCCGTGATTTACAGGATTTCGGTCAGGGAGTAGGTTTCAACACCCAATCCCGTCAGGAAAATTCGAAAGAAGATTCCAATAGGATGATTCAGAATGCATTGAAGAGTACCTTCTCTCCTGAATTCCTGAACAGGATTGATGATGTCATCATCTTCAACAGTCTGAACCAAGATGATATCTTCCAAATCATTGATATTACTTTGGGAGATTTGTACAAGCGATTGGAGGAAATGGGATTCGAATTATCCTTAACGGAAGAAGCCAAGAAATTTGTAGCGGAGAAGGGATACGATCCTAAATTCGGTGCGAGGCCACTTCATCGAGCGATTCAGAAATATTTAGAAGATCCCCTTGCAGAATTCATTTTGAACAATAACCCTAAAGAAGGGACAAAGTTCGAAGCTGTCATGAATAAGGACAAGGATGGCCTTAATATCAAAAAGAAAAAGAGTTCGGCCAAAATTTAAACCGAGTCTTTCAAATAATTATTCAAAAAGCCGATCCAACATAAGGATCGGCTTTTTTATTTAATCATGCCCTTTATTTATTCCTTAAAAAAACCCATATTTGCCATATCCTAACACTAAGGGAACTATTTATATTCTCAAATGGGTTATGGAATTGTAAATCTCATTGTTTATTAAATCATTACATATTGGCTAAAAGATTCAAAAGGAACAATAACCGAAATCAGCGTGAAAAGCCCCAACACAGGATCAACTCTTATATCCGAATCCCTGAAATCCGTTTGGTTGGAGACAACATGGACAAGGTAAGTGAAGTCGCCGGAAGGACTATCGAATCCGGTATCTACAAAACCCGTGACGTACAGGATTGGGCGATGAGGATGGAATTGGATTTGGTAGAAATCTCCCCAAAAGCCGATCCTCCCGTTTGCCGAATCATCGACTATAAGAAATTCCTTTATCAAAAGAAAAAGAAAGAAAAGGAACTCAAAGCCAAAACGGCAAAAACCGTCATTAAGGAAATCCGATTCGGACCGAATACCGACAAGCATGATTTCGACTTCAAACTCAAACATGCCATCGGTTTCCTGGAAGATGGTAACAAAGTGAAAGCTTTCGTTCAATTTAGAGGGCGTTCCATTGTTTTCAAGGAAAGAGGTGAATTGTTATTATTGAATTTCATCAAGGAATTGGAAGAAATAGCTGCTGCCGAAGCCCTTCCCAGATTGGAGGGAAGAAGAATGTCAGTCGTATTACAACCGAAAAAGAAATCCAAGAAATAATATTTGGATAATGTATATAAAAAAGGTGCTTCATTGGAATGAAGCACCTTTTTTGTGTGTAGAAATGTAAACGCCCCCCTAAAGTCACCCAATCACTTTAGGGTTGTTTTCCATTAGGAATCGCTTCACGTTTGCAATCCTCCTATACAATGGTTTATCCGAAACTATCGTAGGAACATTTTCACGGATACTTTGATAGAATTCACTAGTGATGGAAGACAGTTCCTTCTCGACTTTCTTATAATCGACCAATTGTACCAAGGTCATACTGTGTATAGCCAAAACCTCAAAAGCGTTTTCAATAACCTTGGCCGTCATTACCGCAGAATTGGTCCCCATACTTACGATATCCTGATTATCATTATTATTCGGAATACTATGGATATACATCGGATTGGAAAGCATCTGATTTTCAGCAGTGGTAGATGTCGCCGTGAATTGTGCCCCCTGTAGTCCGTAATTGGTACCGAGTGTTCCCAGATTGGCAAAAGGAGGAAATTTCCCATTCAACTTGGAGTGTAACATAAAATTCAACTGCCTTTCGGCCAACATCGTCAGTTTGGTCATGGTAATCCTCAACTTATCCATTTCCAAAGCCACATAGTCTCCATGAAAATTTCCACCATGATATACATTGCCCGCCTCTACGTCTATCACCGGGTTATCATTGACCGAATTCAATTCATTTTCTATGATTTCCTTGCTGTAAAGGAAGCTGTCCCAAATCGGACCAAGAATCTGGGGCAAACAACGGATAGAATAATACTCCTGTACCTTATCCTCAAAAATCTGTTCTTCTTTTTCCTGATCATACAAATGATCCGCCCGTTTTCGGATTAGCTTACTGTCTCTCAGACAATAGGATAATGCCCTTGCAACTTCCATCTGCCCCTTATGAAGTTTAACCCGATTCAATTCATCGGAAAAATGATCATCGTAAGCTTCAACCATTTCCGTAAGGAGGGCTGTCATCAAGACAGACCAATTGACTAATTTCCGACTCCTATTCAGGTTGATCAATCCGATACCGGTCATACAGGATGTCCCATTCATTAAGGCCAACCCTTCCCTCAGGTGTACTTTTAATGGTGTTATCCCCAGATGATCGAAGATTTCATTATCCTTATAGGATTTCCCCTTATACCTGACCTCGCCTTCTCCTATCAAGGCCAAAGCGAAATGGGCCAATTGTACCAAATCACCACTGGCTCCTACTCCACCGTGGGCATATATGATCGGATATATTTCTTTATTGATAAAATCGCGGATGAGCAATACCACTGAAGGATGGATGCCCGACTTAGCTTTTAGTAACGTATTCAATCGAGCCAGCATCATACTCCTTACCTGTAAATCGTCTAGGGGAGAACCCGAACCGGTGGCATGACTTCTAATCAGATTATATTGCAATTGCAGTTGTTGGGCATCATCTACCTTATATTGGGCCATGGGCCCGAATCCGGTATTAATACCATAAATCACCTTCCTTTTTGAAAAATCCTTCAAAAAGGAAAAACACTCCTCTACCTTCGAAAGCGTAGCCGCATCGATTCCCATCTTTTCGTTACCGAAAAGGATGCTTTCCGCCTCATCAACCGAAAGGTGTCGTTCTACAATTGTTATCATTGGATGGTTGTCAATTATTTAGCAGGGGGCAAAGATAATCATATTATTACTCAAATCCGATGTGTAATGTCTCTCTTCCCTCAATTAAATTCAGTGTAAAAATCGGCAAAAAATTACAGTTTTTCATACCTTGTAATATGAATTTTTGTCAATTGGGGAATTCCTTAGTGTAACCCCAATGGTACAATACCACATAACTGATTGAGATGGAAGTTTATAAGACCGATGTATTAGTCATAGGGGCCGGCCCTTCCGGAGCGGTGGCGGCTTCCATTCTCGAAAAAAAGGGCTTGGACGTCCTTTTGGTTGAAAAAAAGAAATTTCCCAGATATGTCATAGGAGAAAGCCTGCTTCCATCCTGTATGGAATCGCTTAAAGAGGCCGGTTTCCTTGAAGCCCTGCAAAAGGAAGAATTCCAACTCAAGATAGGTGCCCGGTTCATCCGGGATGACCAGGAGTGTCTATTCCGGTTTGAAGAACAATATACCGAAGGTTGGAGCTGGACCTGGCAGGTTCCCCGTGAACGATTCGATCAGGTGATGACGGATGAACTTGAAAAGAGAGGTGTCCGCATCCTTTTCGAACATGGTGTAACGGATATACAATTCAATGGAAGCACATCCAAGACTACCATTGAGGATAGAACCGGAAAAGTCCATCAAGTTGAAGCCAAATTCGTCATTGATGCCAGTGGTTACGGACGGGTATTACCCCGATTATTGGGTTTGGAAGCCTCATCCGATTTCCCGATGCGACAATCCTTTTTCACTAGGATAAAAGATGAAAGAAGGCCGAAGAATCTGGAAGGAAAACAAGCGACATTTGTTGTTTTGGATCAACAGAACTGGATGTGGGTCATTCCTTTTTCCAATGGTATAACATCCGTAGGATTTGTCGGCGACCCGATTTTTTTCAAAGGCAATGACGAAACGGTCATGAGGCAAATGATTGAAGATGTCTATCAGATGAAGGATAGATTCAGAGACATGGAACATGTGATGCCCCCTCAAACCATCAAGGGTTATGCGAGTGGTGTTACAAAATTATATGGCGACGGCTTCGCCTTGGCCGGCAATAGTGCTGAATTCCTCGACCCTATTTTTTCATCCGGGGTGGCACTGGGCATCCTGACCGGACATAGGGCCGCAGAATTAGCTGCGATGCAACTCAAAGGGGAAAATGTAAATTGGGAAACGGATTTTGCAGATTATATCAATCAGGGTGTGGATACCTTCAGATCCTATGTAAGACATTGGTATAACGGTTCTATGCAATGTGCTTTTTTCACACCTACTGCCATCAATCAGAAGATCAAGAACCAGATTTGCTCGGTACTGGCAGGCTATGTCTGGGACAAGTCCAATCCATATGTAGCCAAGCACGAAAAGGCCATGACCGTTCTTCAAAAAGTGATACATCTATATTCCTAAACCTCCATGAAATCCACAGGAAAATCCGACCCAAGATTCGAGGAATGGAAATGTTGTGTCCTCATTCCGACTTATAATAATGATTCCACTTTGGAGGAGGTTATTCGAGGTGTCATGCAATATACCCACAATGTTATTGTCATGAATGACGGCTGCACGGATAATACCGCTTCCATATTATCCAAGTATAAGGATGAAATCCATGTCCATACCTTCGAACAAAACCAAGGAAAAGGGGCGGCCCTGATGAAAGGATTTGAGTTGGCCTTGGAACAAGGATACCAATATCTGATTTCCATCGATTCCGATGGTCAACATTATCCCGATGATCTACCTGTTTTTCTGGACACTTTAGGAGAGCAACCTGACTCCCTTATCGTAGGAGCGAGGAATATGGAACAGAATTCCGTTCCGGGGGGAAGCAGTTTCGGTCATAAGTTTTCTAATTTCTGGTATAGATTGGAAACCGGAATCGATTTGCCCGACACCCAATCGGGGTATCGACTCTACCCTATCCGGTTATTGAAAGGCATCCGGTTTTTTACCGGCAAATATGAATTCGAAATCGAAATTCTGGTAAGGGCTGCATGGCGGGATGTGAATGTGACTTATTGTCCGATAAAAGTATATTATCCTCCTCAGGAAGAAAGGGTCAGCCACTTCCGACCGTACAAGGATTTCGCCCGGATTTCCGTTTTGAATACCTTTCTGGTCATTATTACTTTTCTTTACATCAAACCCCGGAATCTGATAAGGGCTTTGCAAAAAAAAAAATTAAGGGAACACATTAAGGGTTTTATAGAAAAATACCTTTTACATGAAACGGAATCCAATTTAGCGAAATCCGCTTCAGTGGGACTCGGTATTTTCTTTGCACTGAGTCCCTTTTGGGGATTCCATTTATGGTTGGCCTTGCTTTTCGCCCATATTTTAAAACTCAATAAAATCATTGCCGGCGTTGCCAGCAATGTTAGTATCCCGCCTTTGATTCCTTTTATTATTTTTGCAAGCTATAAACTAGGTAGTTGGGTTACACCGAATGCTGTGGAATTGGAATTCAATAAAAACATTACCATTGAAACCATCCATCAGAATCTCATCCAATATGTTACGGGCAGTTTCATACTGGGTATTATTATGGCATTTATCATCGGTACGCTGACCTATATTACATTAACCGTATTTTATAAAAAAGGTAATCTGAGTGTACCTCGTTAATGAGTGGGATTTTCATACATATCTATCAATATTTCAGTGAGCGAAAAAACCTGTTCCGGCTTTTTCTTTTATTGTTCCTGCTCATCGGGCTGGGACTGGCATCCCAATTACGGATGGAAGAAGATATTTCACGTGTCATTCCTGCCGATCCCAAGGTAAAACGGCTCAATACCGTTTTCCAGAATTCCAAGTTTTCTGAAAAAATCATCATCAATCTTTCTTTGAAAGATACAAGCCGGACTCCGGATGCCGATGTCCTCGGTCTTTTCGGAGATACGTTGCATGATATTGTAAAAGAAAGGCTTTATCCGGATTACCTGAGTGATATTACTTTCCGCTTCGACGATGATAAGATGATGGAGATGTATGATGTCTTTTATGACAATCTACCCTTGTTCCTCAATGATGGGGATTACCGGAAAATGGAATCGGAGTTGAATCGGGAAAGCATCCGGGAAAAACTGAAGGGGAACCTGAAAACCTTATTTTCCCCGGCCGGAATGGTTTTCAAGAAATTCATCCTCAGAGACCCTATGGGATGGACGCCTTTGGCTTTGAAAAAATTGGAATCCCTACAACTAGATGAAAATTTCGAATTGGATAACAGTTATATTGTAACCAAGGATAAAAGGCATTTGCTTTTATTTATGGATGCGGCCCACCCTCCCAATGAAACCGGTAAAAACAGTGAACTGATTTCACAATTGGATTTTATTCTCGATAGCCTGGATCAAGCCCGACCGGATATCCATGCGGAATATTTCGGTTCGGTACCGGTCGCCGTAGGTAATGCCAATCAAATCAAAAAAGATATTCATTTGACGGTTACGATTGCCGTTATTTGTTTGCTTCTGCTCATTAGTTTTTTCTTTAGGCGGCCGAGCATCTTTTTTCTGATAATCATTCCTATTGTTTTCGGAGGTATAACTTCTTTGGCGATTTTGTTTTTAATCCGCCAACAGGTTTCTGCCATTGCATTGGGTATCGGTTCTGTCTTATTGGGAATCGCATTGGATTTTTCATTCCATTTGTTTACCCATTACCGAAACAGACCGGATACGATTGAAGTATTGAAGGATGTTTCCCTTCCTATTATCATGAGTTGTCTGACGACGGCCTGTGCATTTCTTTGCCTCATGTTCGTTCATTCGGAAGCCTTGTTCGATTTAGGATTATTTGCTGCCATCAGTATTATCGGTTCTGCATTATTTGCACTGATCATCCTTCCTCATTTTTTTAATAAAAAAACCGTTACGCCCACCTCCAATTTCCTAGACCAAATCGCAGCTTATCCATTTGATCGGAGTAAGGTTTTAAAATGGATTTTATTGGGCGCAAGTATTTTATTTTTATTTACTTTCGGAAAAACGGGATTCGATGCCGATTTGAATAAAATGAATTTTGTTTCTCCTGAATTACAACGAGCGGAAAATAATCTGGATGCGATTAATGATTATAAACTCAAATCGGTTTTTCTGATTGCAAGTGGAAGTGATTTAAATGAAGCCTTGGAATATACGGAAGCCAAAACCCAAGAGGTAGAAGCCTTGAAAACAAAAGGCATTGTAAAAAAATCTTCCGGTTTAGCGAATGTTCTTTTATCTCAAAAGAGACAAAACGAAAAAATAAAGAAATGGAAAAATTTCTGGAATCCTGAAAGAAAGGATTCTATTATACAAATATTGAAAGAAGAAGGAACTCCTTTAAAGTTCAAAGAAAATACCTTTAAGACTTTTTATACTACCCTGGATAAGGATTTTTCCTACATGGACACTTCTTCGGTAAATACCATCATACAATTATTCGCCAAGGATTTCATTACCCGAAAAAAGGAAATGACAACGGTCATTACGACATTAAAGGTCAAGGAAGAAGACAAAGATGCTGTTTATGCCGGCATTGAAGATTCGGACAACTTGATTGTATTTGATCGTTCTTATCTCTCTACCCGCTTCCTAGACATTTTACAATCCGACTTTAATCTTTTAGTCGGACTTTCCATGTTGGTCGTATTTTTAATTCTTTTGATTTCCTTTGGAAGAATAGAGCTGAGCATTATTGCTTTCCTACCAATGTTATTGGGTTGGTTATGGACATTGGGTATAATGGGAATACTAGGATTGGATTTCAATATTTTCAATATTATTATTTCGACATTTATTTTCGGTCTAGGTATTGATTATTCTATTTTTATTATGAACGGATTAATCCAACACCATAAAACCGGGCATTACAATTTAAAATCCTATAAGACCTCTATCTTATTATCCGGACTCACAACTATTATCGGAATGGGGGTTTTGATTTTTGCACAACACCCTGCCCTTAGATCTATTGCTTCCCTTTCCATTATAGGTATAATTTCGGTAGTCATCATTGCCTTCACTTTAGAGCCCGCACTATTCCGCTGGTTGGTGAGTAAAAAAGGGAAGAAAAGAAAGGAACCGATGCTCCTCAAGGATATTCTTATTTCTCTATTCACCTTCTTTTTATTTTTAGGTGGGTGCATTTTCCTAACGATTCTAATTCCAATACTGAAAATATTACCGATTGATTCCAAAAAGAAAAAATACTTTTTCAGCAGGCGTTTACAGAATCTTTGTAGCCTGATCAATACCGTAGTCCCCAGCATCAAAAAAGAAATCCTCAACCCATTTAATGAATCTTTTGAAAAACCTGCCGTCATTGTTTCCAACCATCAATCCCATATTGATTTAACGGCCTTATTAATGTTGCATCCTAAAATGATCGTCCTCACCAATGATTGGGTTTGGAACAATCCCTTTTATGGTTTCATTGTAAAATATGCAGATTTTTTTCCGGTTACGGAAGGGCATGAAAAAAGCCTTCCTTTAATGAAACAAAAAATGGAAGACGGATATTCCATCCTTGTTTTCCCCGAAGGCACCCGTTCCCCCGATTGCAAAATAAAACGCTTTAAAAAAGGAGCATTTTTATTAGCCCAAGAATTAAAGGCGGATATTGTCCCCGTTCTTTTACACGGTGCAGGTCATTGTGTAAATAAAGGCGAAAATTATATCAAGGATGGAAAAGTAACCATTCAAATCATGAAAAGAATCCCTCATGGCTCTACTCCATATGGAAACACATATCAGGAAATGACAAAAGGTGTCATGAATAACATGAGGGAAGAATTCGAACATCTTCGTGAAAAAGTCGAGACTCCGGATTATTTCGAAAGTAAATTAATTAAGAATTATATTTATAGGGGTAAGGATATTTTCAATAAAGCTAAAAAAGAAATCAGAGCGAATGAAAATTACAAATACTGGAATGAACATATTCCACGTAAATGTAAGATTTCGGATTTAGGTTGTGGCATTGGAGCCAGAGCTTATATGTTGTCTTTTGTCAGCGAACAAAGAGAAATCCATTGTTGGGATTCGAAGAAAGAAAATATGATCCTAGCGGAAAACAATATTTCAAAACATAATGGTATTCATTTCCATTATACAGATATGGATAATTTCCTTTCCCGGAAAACCGATGTTTTAATTATAGATCCTGAAGAGTTCAACAGAAAGGATTGGACCTGGGAATCCATCCTAAACCATATGGAAGACCACTTGGATTCGAATGGTTTTATCCTAAGCAAATCAGATAGACAAAACATTCAATTGCCGGAAGGTTTAATCGGAGAAAAATTATCCGGTGGATTGATTAAAATCAGGAAAACAAGAAATAACGGATGAAAAGATATAAGGCTCAATACGATGTCATTATCATAGGTAGCGGACTAGGAGGTTTACAATGTGCCTATATTCTAGGAGAGGCCGGTTATAGCGTTTGTGTTTTGGAAAAAAACAAACAGACCGGTGGCAACCTTCAAACATTCGTAAGAGACAAATGTATTTTCGATACGGGTGTGCATTATATCGGCGGATTGGATGAAGGACAGAATCTTTATCAATATTTCAAATATTTCGGTTTGATGGACAAACTGAAATTAAGAAAAATGGATACGGCATTCGACCATATCACTTTCGAGGGAGATGAAAACTCCTATTATCACCAACAAACCTATCCTGCATTTATAGAGTCTCTTTCCGAGCAATTTCCGGAAGAAAGAAAAAATATCGAAAAATATTGTGAAGGCATATTGGGAGCTTGCAAATCATTTCCATTATACAATTTGGAAGATAAGGATCCGATGGAAGACGAAGAAAAATTTTTCCGCTACCTGACCATCGGTGCCAAGGATTTTATCGATGCTTCCACACAAAATCAAAAATTAAGAAATGTACTGGCCGGCTCCAATCCCTTGTATGCCGGCATTGCGGATAAAACACCCTTATATTCCCATGCTTTAACCGTAAACACTTACATCGACAGTTCCTACCGTTGTGTTGACGGGGGTTCTCAAATCTGCCGGATACTTACAAAAGGCATTCGTAAATTCGGTGGAGAAATATTAAAATACAAGGATGTAAAAAAACTGATTTTCGAAAATGGAAAATTAACCAAAGCCGAAACCGCCGAAGGAGAACAATTTGAAGGAAAATATTTTATTTCCAATATTCATCCTCACCTGACTTTGGATTTAATGAAAGATCATAAAATCCGAAAATCATATGTCAGGCGAATCCGTTCCTTGGGTAATAGTACTTCTTGTTTCAATTTACATTTGGTTTTGAAAAAAGACAGCTTTCCTTATCTCAATTATAATTATTATCATTACAACAACACCAATATTTGGAATTATGATAATTACACCGAAGCCACTTGGCCGGAGGGGTATATGTTGTCCACTCCCGCTTCTTCAAAATCGGAAAAATATGCCGACTGCCTAACAATGATGTCATATATGCGATATGACGAAGTGGAACAATGGGCCCATACTTTCAACACGGTGGCCAACGAACAATCCCGTGGAGAAGATTACGAAGCATTCAAAATGGATCGGGCTGAAAAATGCATTGTGGAATTGGAAAAAAAGTTTCCGAATATCCGTTCCTGCATTCATTCCATACATACCACAACTCCATTGTCTTTCAGGGATTACATCGGTGCTTCGGACGGTTCCATGTATGGTATTTTAAAAGATTATAAAGATCCGCTACGATCTTTTATTTCTCCCAAAACAAAAGTGGAAAACCTTTTCCTGACCGGACAGAATCTGAACATGCACGGAATTCTCGGAGTAACCATCGGTTCCATCATGACCTGTGCCGAATTTTTGAGTCGAACGGAAATATTGAATAAAATCAAACGTGCACAATAAATGCCCGGACGTTTAAAAAAAACATTCAAGTGGCTGGGATATTTATTCGTTTTTTTCATTATCCTATTGCTCATCCTCGGTATTTTATTCCTTTGGGCCATTAAGATAAATCCGCCTGAAGTGGAGGACATGAGTACGATAGAAATCCCAAGTGTGAAAGTGGACGAGGAATTCCATTATTGGAAAAATTGTTGGCTGAAAAAAAACAAACACGGCATTTGGGAAACCTACCTGGAAGGCAGTCCTTTTGAAATTGGCGTAGCCAATGGCAAAATGACAAGCGAACTGACCTACCAGTTGGAAGTTTCATTCATTAATGAAATGAAAAAATTCGTCCCTTCCGAATCCTTCCTACATTATCTGAAATATTTTATCGGTTGGTTCAATCGGAAAATGCCGGAATATATTTTGGAAGAATACCAACAGGAAATTTACGGTGCGTCCCTTTCTGCCAATAACGAATATGATTTTGTCGGCCCTAAATACCAAAGGGTTTTGAATTATCATGGTGCCCACGACATAGGACATGCATTAAAAAATATGGGAACGGTCGGTTGTACTTCCTTTTCCACTTGGAATACCCGTTCGGAAGATAGCACTTTATTAATCGGTCGGAATTTTGATTTTTATGTGGGTGACGGATTTTCAAAAAACAAAGTCGTAAGTTTCATTCGACCGGAGAAAGGAAATCCGTTTATGATGATCGCCTGGGCCGGAATGAGTGGTGTCGTTTCCGGGATGAATATCCACGGATTGACGATTACATTAAATGCCGCCCCTTCGGAAATTCCCATGCACGGCAAGACTCCCATTTCCATTCTGGCCCGTGAGATATTGCAATATGCATCCAATATAGAAGAGGCTTATGCAATAGCACAAAAGAGAGAAACTTTTGTTTCTGAAACCCTAATGATAGGCTCCGCAGTCGATAATGCTACCGCCCTTATTGAAAAATCCACTGAAAAAACGGTTTTGTATCATTCGGAGTTAAATGACCACATCATTTGTTCCAACCATTACCAATCCGAAGCTTTCAAAGATTATGAATTGAATACCGAACACATAAAAAACAGTCATTCCGATTATAGATATAAAAGAATGATTGAATTGATGAATCAATATCCGGCTATGAATGCCGAGGCCGTCGCAGCCATTCTTCGGGACAAGGAAGGAATCGGCGGGCAGAAAATCGGAATGGGCAATGAAAAATCAATCAACCAACTGATTGCCCATCATGCCATTATTTTCAAACCGCACGAAAGGATCGTCTGGGTCTCCACTCCACCCTTTATGTTGGGAGAATTCATTGCCTATGACCTCAATCAGGTATTCAGTGAATTTCCGGGTATGAAGGAAAACAGGGAAATCACATTGGATAGTTTGGAAATAGCAGAAGATCCTTTTTTATATTCGGAGGAATTCAATAATTTTAAGACCTTTAGGCAACTGAAGGAACAGGTTGAAAAAGCCATCGAAAGCGAAGGGAAAATAAAATTGGAAGAAAATACAATCCGGACCTTTATACAATCCAACCCTGATTATTATATGGTGTATTCTTTATCCGGTGAATATTATCTTTCTCAAAAGGAATGCGAAAAGGCATTGGAATTTTATCAACAGGCTTTGGAAAAGGAAATAACGACTTTGACTGAAAAAGAAGAATTTTCGGAAACCATTTCAGCCGGGTGTACATTGGAATAATGACTACGAATAATATAAACTTGAAACAGGAAATTTACGACGACATAAGGCCTTATCGGGATGATGAAGTAGAGGAAGCCATGCAGCGGCTCTCCAAGGATTCTCTTTTTCTGAAAGCCATTCAATATATTTTTCCCGATAAAGATGAATCAGAAATGCAGTCATTTTTATCGGGCATCAAAACCATTTATGACTTCCAAGGTAAAATCATGTACAAAGTCATCCAATACGTTTTGAATACCAGTTCGGACGGAGCTACTTTTCATGGAATTGACAACCTGAATCCGGACACTCCTTATCTTTTCATTTCCAATCATCGGGATATTTTTTTCGATGCCGCCTTGTTACAATATTATTTATTTTCGACTCGATTCCCCACATCACAAATTTCCTTCGGAAAGAATCTGATGCTCAATGACACTATAGTTGATTTCGGAAAAATAAATAAAATGTTCACCGTCCATAGGGAAGGGAAGACAGCTAGGGAAATGTACCAACATTCCAAGAACCTTTCCGATTATATTCGGCAGATCCTTACCGAAACAAAAGAATCGATTTGGATTGCCCAAAGGAACGGACGCACCAAAGACGGTATTGATGACACCCAAACCGGATTACTCCAAATGCTGGCCGTGAGCCAAAGGAAAAAAAACCTGACCGAAGCTTTACTGCCTTTGAATATTATTCCAATTGCCATCTCATATGAATTCGAACCTTGCGACAATTTGAAAGTCCGAGAAAATTATTTGAAAAGATCCGGCCCTTATCAAAAAGCGGAAGGAGAAGATTTCAAAAGCATCCTTAATGGAATAGTAGAAAACAAAGGCCGCATACATATGCATCTTTGCGACCCGATGAATGAATTCATCAGGGATTTAAATCCGGATGAAAATCATCACCATCAAATTGAAGCTATACGACAGGAAATGAATAAAAGAATTATTTCCGGTTATCGTTGTTGGACTTTTAATTATGTAGCAGCAGACATCATTGAAAACAAAACCGATTACACCCAATATTATTTACCAGAAGATAAAATCCGTTTTTACGATTTCATAAAAAACAGATTGAATAAGATAGAAGGAAAAAACCCGGAGATGGAAGACATGCTCATCCGATTATATGCCAATCCTGTTTTACGAAAAAAGGAAATTACCGGATAATGTTCATTCCTGAAATAGAAAAATCAAGTAGAAAAAAAATAAAAACCTTCCAAGAAAAAAAACTCAGGGAAGCACTCTCCTATTTGGAAAGGCACTCTCCTTTTTATTCCGAATTATTTAAAAAAGAAAAAACCAACATTTCTGAAATCAAGACACTGGAAGACCTTGTAAAAATTCCGGTCACGACCAAGGAAATGTTACAAAAAAGAAATGAGGATTTCATTTGTGTTCCCAAAAATAAAATCGTCGATTTCGTCACCACTTCCGGTACATTGGGTTTACCCGTTACTTTCGCCCTGACGGAAAACGACCTGAAAAGACTGGCTTATAATGAATACATTTCCTTCATCTGTGCAGACGGGAGCGAAGACGACATTTACCAATTGACTACGACTATTGACAGGAGATTCATGGCCGGACTCGCTTATTTCTTAGGTGTTCGTAAATTGGGAGCCGGTATCGTCAGGGTCGGATCGGGATTACCACAACTACAATGGGAAACCATAGAACGGATTCAACCGAATGCATTAATCGTGGTTCCTTCTTTTTTATTAAAATTAATCGACTACGCCGAAAAAAATAATATAAATTATAAAAACAGTCCGATAAAAAAGGCCATTTGCATCGGAGAACCTTTACGCAATTCGGATTTCTCCTTGAATACCCTAGGAAAAAGAATCAAGGAAAAATGGGACATTGATTTATTTTCGACCTATGCTTCCACAGAAATGGAAACAGCGTTTACCGAATGCAAAGCGGGACAAGGGGGGCATCATCATCCCGAACTAATTATAGTGGAATTATTAGATGAAAACAATAATGTCGTCAAGGAAGGAGAACAGGGAGAAGTGACCATCACTACACTTGGCATAGAAGGTATGCCTTTACTCCGATTTAAAACGGGAGACATATGCCATGCTCATCATGAGGCGTGTCCTTGCGGCAGGAACACCCTGCGACTCGGGCCGATTATCGGACGTACACAGCAGATGATAAAATTCAAAGGTACGACTTTGTATCCTCCGGCTATTTTCGATGCCATCCATGCCATGCCGGGCATCGGGAATTATATTGTCGAAGTATATAAAAACGAAATCGAAACGGATGAGATTTTAATTCATGTTGAAAACCAAAAAAACAATTCCGATTTCAAAAAAAACCTACAACTCCACTTAAAATCAAAATTAAGGGTAACCCCTAAAATAGAATTGCATCCTGAAAATTCACTCCTTCCGAAAATATTCAGAAAGGACAGTAGAAAACCGATTCGGTTTATTGATAAAAGATAGGAAAGGTAACAACATGTTCTAAGTATAAGACATTATTTATCGAAGAAGAGTAACATCTCCTTTATACATTATTTCTTCTCCATCGATAAATGCTATATTAATTAAATAGACAGAAATTCCCGGGTTCATCGGTATGGAAATTTCGGATAAAAAAGAGACAGGTTTTGGAAAACACTTCTTTCGAATTCATGAAAAAAAATTCGGAGAATAATCCGACAATAAAAAATCATATGACAATTTTATCCGGAAGGGAAAATCAGGAGAAGACATTCATAAAGCCACCGAAGCAATACATCTAAAAAATCAAGAACTAGCAGAAGGCTTTTTTACTGAAAATGAAAATACCGACCGTTATTTCAAGTAGTAGATTTTTTCGAATCCACCTTTATCCTAATCACATATAATAATTACAGTATCGGAAAAGACAAGCTATTAAACTATAAGTTGTTATCTTTGAATATATTTTCAAACGAAAATTTAATCTCAATGAAATACTTTTTACTACTTATTACTTTCTTATCTTTCATTATACACACCAATGCCGCCACCATTTATGTAAATACCAACGCTACCGGCAATAACAACGGAACCAGTTGGGCCAATGCCTTTACGGATTTGCAGACTGCTTTGAGTGTAGCGATTTACAATGACCAAATCTGGGTGGCAACCGGTATTTACAAACCGACCACAGGAACAAGCCAAACCGTTTCATTCGTCATGAAAAACGGAGTCGATTTATACGGCGGTTTTGCAGGTACGGAAACATCTGTTAACGACCGGAACATAGAAGCCAACCCCACTACCCTTTCCGGCGATATCGGGCAAGCCGGGGAAGAATTGGACAACAGTGAAAAAATCATGCGAATCCAAAACATCACTTCCAATCTCGTTCTTGACGGATTCAGGATTGTAAACGGCCATGACGAAGATTCTTGGAACGGAGAAGGTGCCGGGATATTCATGACCAATAATACCGGAGGACAAATCACTATCAACAACTGCGTTTTCTTTAATAATTATGCCGGAAGAAACGGAGGTGCCATGCATATCAGTGATTCATATGCAACTTTCAATAATTGTGATTTCTTATATAATGCTTCCTACAATTATGGAGGCGGTGCCGTTTATGCTTCCAACGGTTCGGATTCCTATTTGTTTTTCTATGACTGTTCCTTTATCGGAAATACTTCAAGGGGAGGAGCAGCCATCTTATTTTCAGAATTCGAACTGACCATCGACAGATGTTTTTTTTCCAATAATACGGATACATCCGGAAGTATCGTCTCTGCCAGTTATGCCGATGTCTGCAATATCAGCAATTCCATTTTTGTCGGTAATTTTGTAGATGACAGCGATGGTGCGATTATTTCCAGTGGAGCGGATGTCACCAACCTAATAAACCTAACCGTCTGCCACAATGATCCGGGGTCTTATACGGAAGCCGTAACCGGTGGTTGGTATGATTCAGAATTCAATATCATCAATTGCATCATATGGGGCAATGAGGATTCTGACGAAGGATTACAGGTAGAGCCTGAACATAAAACCGTAATTAATTCCATCATTGAACATGGGTATGCCGGAGGCACGAATGTCTTGGATACCGATCCCATGTTTGTCAATCCGGGCAATTTATCCATGGCTCCTTTCGATGCGGGAAATTACGATTATTCCTTACAGGAAAATTCACCTTGTGTGAATATGGGAAGTAATATCCATGTCAATGGTTTTTCATTGGATTTTTTAAGAAATGATAGGATTCAACAAGGAGTCGTTGATGTAGGTGCAATAGAGTCTCCTTATACGGATTTAATTCCGCCCGTTGCAAATTGCAAAGATGCGGTACTTTATCTACCCGCCGAGGGCCCAGGCATTCTATTACCCGAAGCCATAGATAATCAAAGTTATGACAACACCTCCATCGCCAATTATGAATTGAGTCAGGATAATTTCGATTGTAGTCATTTAGGCCCCAACCCGGTTACCCTTACCGTGACCGATTTTTCGGGAAATTCTTCCAGTTGTTCCGCAGAAGTAACAGTCGTGGACAACCTCGGCCCACAAATCATCACACCACCTTCTACGCCTACGGTGTACATCGATGCCAATGGCAATGGTTCATTGACTGTGAATGATGTGGACAATGGGACTTTCGATAATTGTGGAATGAGCAATATTTCCATTTCCCAAACCGAATTCACCTGCAATACTTTAGGTACAACGACAATAACCGTTACCGCAACCGATATTTATGGAAATGTATCCAATCAGAATGTGGACATTTACGTATTTGATGGAATCCCTCCCAACATAATGGCTATGGATATCAATGTATATTTGGATAACAACGGAAATGCTTCTATTGAACCCGAAGATGTCGATGCGGGTTCTAGTGATAATTGCGGAATCGGTTTGGAGATGGTAGAACCGAATACTTTCAACTGTTCCAATGTGGGAGCGAATTCCGTTAATTATGCCATTGTTGATTTAATGGGAGCCTATGAACAGATACAACTTACCGCAACGGTCATCGATACGATTTCTCCTCTGACCATTGGTCAGGATATTACAATTAGTTTGCAGAATGCAAATCCTTATGTCATCAGCCCTAACGACTTAGACAATGGTAGTACGGATAATTGTGGGGTGTTATCACAATCCCTGAGCATGAATACTTTTAGCGAAGTAGGTGTTTATGATGTGGAATTAATGACTACGGATTTAAATGGGAATACCAGCTCGGGAATTTACCAGGTAACCGTCGTCAATAATGGAGTAGGTGTTTTAAACCTTTCCGATTTAAATGTCGAGGTTTTCCCTAATCCTTTCAAGGATGAAATCATCATTAATTCCCATTCATTCAATTGGACGGAATTGGAATTAATAAATGTATTGGGAGAAAAAATATTGGCAGAGAATAATTACAATGAGCAAACCTCATTAAATACGAACCATATTTCTCAAGGAATTTATTTCCTCCGGTTCAAGGACAAAAATGGAAATACAGGATGTATTAAATTGATTAAAAATTAATTTCCAATCATTGAAAAATAAAAAACGCCCATTGAGTTCTCAATGGGCGTTTTTTATTTTTCACGCCGTAAACATTTTTCAAATTCTACCGTTTGAATTTCAAATAAAATCCAAAACCATGTTCGGCTTTTTAAAAAAGAAATCTCCCCTTGAAAAATTAACGAAGGAATATCAATCCTTAATGGAAGAAGCATTCAGGCTATCAAAAACGGATCGGAAATCAAGTGATCAAAAATATGCGGAAGCGGAAGAGATCCAAAAGAAAATAGAGGCTTTAAAATCCTGATTTTTGCTTAAAAAATCATTGTACGATCAAAGTATCCCGGTCGTAGGATAATCCGGTAAAAATACCGATGCCTCCTTCTACGTTACTTCTAATCTGTGCCGGTGTGGCAAACGGATTCCCATTCGCATTAATCGCATCGAAAACGGATTGTAGAAAATTAAAATAAGGCTCATCTATATGATACAAGGTCGTATATAACGTATCTCCGAAAGTATAATCGAATGCAGAGCCGAAAACGAATTGTCCGTCATCGGTTTCCAGATTATCATCCGTAATGAAGTCCTGATCCAATCGACCTCCATCTATGGTTTCACCGACATGCAGTTGTCGCCTGTACCAATTATCCTCTTCCGGGGGATCAACAAAATATGAAAGCACCAAAGCAGCAGTATCTGTTGTATTGAATTGTAAAATCATCGAATCCACTTCGACAGGTTCAATAATCTGGGTAGTTCCGGTCAATGCCCTCCCCCGATCATCCATTATACTAATTGAAAAATCTTCGTAATAATTAAACGGAACGATTTTCTGCGATTGAAAATTATAGAATTTATTAAATACGAAATCAAAAAAAGCACCATTGGGCAAGGTATCCATAACCCCCTGATGAGTAATGACAACAGTAGCATTCTGTATCAATGGATTATCTGTAGAGGAATTAAAGTAATCCTGACTTTCAGACAATAACAAACGGTAAGGTTGTCCGGGTTCAAGATAACATTCCAAGACCAATTCACTTTCATATGGAGGTAATTCCACATCGATGTCTTTTTGTAAATCGCAGGAAGCAATGATTACTAGAAAAGATAAAACCGAGATTAAAAGCAATAATTCGTTGTCCATGTTTTATTTTATTTCCTAAAGCCTATTCTTTATTACAGCTTTTTCCGGGTAGTCAGATATTTTCTCCATTTGTCCAAACACAATTGGAAATCTTCCGGCAAATCCGAATGGAACATCATCCGCTCCCCAGTCGTCGGATGATCAAATCCTAGAGATTTGGCATGTAATCCCTGTCTGGGCATCAGTTTGAATGCATTCTCTACAAATTGCTTGTATTTTGAAAAAACGGTTCCCTTTAATATCCTATCACCTCCATATCGCTTATCATTAAACAAAGTATGGCCCAAATGTTTCATATGGACACGAATTTGATGAGTCCGCCCCGTTTCCAATCTACATTCCACCAAGCTCACATAATACAAATCCTCAATCACACTGTAATGCGTAACTGCATATTTTCCCCGATCTCCTTCCGGGAACACCCGGTTATGCAATCTATTATAGGGGTCGCGTCCGATATTGATTTCGACGGTCCCTTCCTGTTCATCAAAATCACCCCAAACCAAGGCATAATATCTACGGTAGGTCGTATGATCAAAAAACTGCTTGGCGATGTGGGACATCGCATGTTGGGTTTTAGCCATCACCAACAAACCCGAAGTATCCTTATCTATCCGATGTACCAAGCCCGGCCGACTCACATAATCATCCCTGAAAGGCATCGGTTGCTGATTCCTCATATGATAGGCAATCGCATTAACCAAGGTTCCCGTTTTATGGCCTACACCCGGATGCACAACCATCCCCGGTGGTTTATTGATGACCATTACGTCATCATCTTCATATACGATATTAAGAGGAATATTTTCTGGAACAACAGGAACATTCACCTCGGGTGGATCAGGTAGAAGAATGGTCACCACGTCATGTGGTTTTATCTTATGATTCGGTTTGACATTTTGATCATTCACCTTTATAGCACCATCACGGATGGCCCGTTGGATACGGTTTCGGGTAACCTTTTCCATTTTGGACATCAGGAATTTATCAATTCGTAACAAACCCTGTCCGGGGTCTGCGACAAAACGATAGTGTTCAAAAAGATTATCCTCCCTTTGACTGTCAAAAGCCCTACCCTTCTCGTCCTTCTCCTTCATTTCCAATCCCTAATCGTTTAGTTTCAATACCGCCAAGAATGCTTTTTGCGGAACTTCAACATTTCCAATCTGCCTCATCTTCTTCTTTCCCTTCTTCTGTTTTTCCAATAATTTACGCTTTCGTGTAATATCACCACCATAACATTTGGCGGTTACATCCTTCCGTAATGCAGAGATCGTTTCTCTTGCTATAATCTTGGCTCCAATTGCCGCCTGTATCGCAATAACGAATTGTTGGCGAGGCAATAATTCCTTGAGTTTCTTACATAACTTCCTACCGAAATAATATGCCTTATCCCTATGTATCAATGCAGACAAAGCATCCACATTATCTCCATTCAGTTTAATATCCATCTTAACCAGATGAGACGTCCTATATCCGATAGGAGCATAATCAAAGGAAGCATAGCCCTTGGATATGGATTTCAATCGGTCATAGAAATCGAATACGATTTCTGCCAATGGCAATTCGAAAGTCATTTCTACTCTTTCGGGAGTGAGGTATGCCTGCTTGGTCATATATCCCCGCTTCTCGATACACAAAGTCATAATCGAACCGATAAATTCAGGCTTGGTAATGATTTGTGATTCGATAAAAGGCTCCTCCACCCTATCCATGATCGTAGGATCAGGTAAATCGACCGGAGTATTCACAATGATTTCCTCTCCTTTTTTCGTATAGGCACGGTAGGATACGTTAGGAATAGTAGTAATCACATCCATATCGAATTCCCGGGATAGTCTTTCCTGTATGATTTCCAAGTGCAGCATCCCTAAGAAACCACAACGGAAACCGAATCCCAATGCAATGGATGTCTCTGGCTCATAAACCAATGAGGCATCATTGAGCTGAAGCTTTTCCAAACTATCCCTCAAATCTTCAAAATCATCATTATCTATCGGAAAAATCCCCGCAAATACCATTGGTTTTACGTTCTCAAATCCGTCTATGAACGTCGAACTGGGATTGTTATCCAACGTAATGGTATCTCCTACCTTCACCTCCTTGGAATTCTTGATCCCGGTAACGATATAACCCACATCACCGGTGCCTACTTCCTTCTTCGGCATCATATCCATCTGTAGTACACCAACCTCATCGGCAAAGTAACTGTTACCCGTATTCATGAACCGGATCTTATCTCCTTTTTTCAGTGAACCGTTCACAATACGATAATAGGTAATCACTCCCCGATAGGAATTGAAAACAGAATCGAAAATCAAAGCCTGTAAAGGAGCATCCGGATCTCCTTTGGGTGCAGGAATTCTATCTACTACTGCATTTAGAATATCCTCTATTCCGATACCGGTCTTTCCACTGGCATGAACGACTTCTTCCGGATCGCAACCAATCAAGTCCACAATCTGTTCTGTAACTTCTTCGATCATCGCACTTTCCATATCCACCTTATTTAGAATGGGAATGATCTCCAAGTCGTTTTCAATAGCCAGATAAAGATTCGATATGGTCTGAGCCTGAATTCCCTGTGAAGCATCAACTAATAATAAAGCTCCTTCACAAGCAGCAATCGAGCGGGACACCTCATAAGAAAAATCCACATGCCCGGGCGTGTCAATGAGATTGAAGGTATAAGTCGTACCGCTGTCATGTTTGAAATACAGTTGTACGGCGTGGCTCTTAATCGTAATTCCACGCTCACGCTCCAAATCCATGTCATCCAATGCCTGATCTTTCATATCCCTTTCGGCAATGGTCTGGGTAAATTCCAATAATCTATCTGAAAGTGTACTTTTGCCATGATCTATATGGGCAATGACACAAAAATTCCTAATATTCTTCATACGCCGCAAATATACGGATTTTATATCCTTTATGTTCCTATCAACGTCCTCTAAAGAACAAGTGTTCCCTCGGATTGTTTTCCTTAGAGGAATGAAATTGAAAAACGGATTGCTTACCTTTCCATTTCGAAACCACCATTTATATGATTCGATTATCCACAATTCTAATCATTCTTTTGTTCACCATCCATTCGGATGCCCAAAGAAAGAAAAAACCGGACATGCATGTTATAGAGTTCGTTGACAAGCAACATTCGGCATATAGCATTTATCGTCCCTGGGAATTCCTGTCACCAAGAGCCATTCAAAGACGAAAAAGAAACGGGATTCCCATCACTACATCAGATCTCCCTGTAAATGATAACTATCTCGATAAAATCAGAAATACAGGAGCAAGAATCCATTCAACATCCAAATGGTTGAATTCGGCATTGATCATTATTGATAAGGAACGGTTGTCCTTGGATGAAATCAAAAAGATGGAATTTGTAAAATCTACTTTTCCCGTAGGATATTATAGAAAAGCCCCAAAGAGGAAAGAACCCCAACGGGTACTTCCCAAAGCATATGACCCTTATGGGGATAGATATGGTTTTGCAGGGCCTCAAATCAGAATGACTATCGGCCATATCCTTCATTGGCTGGGGTATGAAGGCCAGGGAAAACAGGTTGCCGTATTAGACGGAGGTTTTACCCAAGCAGATGTAATGCCTTTTTTCGACAGCCTTAAAATCCATAATCGGCTATTGCCCTCCAAAGATATCGTCCACAGCGACAACTATGCTTATGAAAGTTCTTCACATGGTTCACAGGTACTTTCCACTATGGCCGCCAACCTCCCCGGCCTGATGGTCGGAACCGCCCCATCCGCAGAATACATTTGTATTAAAACAGAAGAAATCGGTGCCGAAAATCCCGTTGAGGAAGAGTACTGGATAAGGGGACTGGAACATGCCGATAGCCTCGGCATAGATGTAGTCAATTCTTCATTGGGATATACTACTTTCGATCTCAAGGATTTGAACCATATCAAAGAAAAACTGGATGGGATATCCTATAGAGCAAGTCAAGCCGCAAATATTGCAGCTGAAAAAGGTATATTGGTTGTCAATAGTGCAGGAAATGAAGGAAATGGTTCTTGGAAAAAAATAGGTGTTCCAGCAGATGCGGAACTCATTTTGACAGTCGGGGCTGTAAATATCAATGGAGATAAAGCAGGCTTCAGTTCATTCGGCCCGACTGCTGATGGCAGAATAAAGCCGGAGGTTTCCGTTATGGGAGAACGTGCCGCCGTTGCTGACCTCCATGACTACCAAGTCAATGGTTCAAATGGGACATCCTTCTCTTCCCCCATACTAGCAGGATTGGCTACTTCCCTTTGGTCCGCTTTTCCTGAAAGATCCAATATGGAAATCAGGGATGCTATTATTAGAAGCAGCCACCAGGCTGCTTTACCCGACACCCTTCTGGGCTATGGAATTCCGGATATGACAAAAGCTTTTGCTTTCCTTTCAGGAATTGAAACACACCACCGATTCGATCCCGGATCACGAATTCTCATTTTGGATAATAATCTCCAAGTATTTTTCCCTAGGGACACCAATGCTGAAACAGCTTTTTATAGATTACATGATGCTTTCGGACGAACAATAACCGAAGGTACCCAGTACCAATATCTGCCACTGGGTTATTTGGAAGTTCCGGATTTACAAATATCACTTACCCCGGGCGTTTATTCTCTACTCATCCAATCAGGACAAATCTCAATGAGAATACATTTCGTCAAAACCGAATAATACATTATTCCCATAAAGGAACTTTGGGATGGCTTCCAAATCACTCTAATGAAAAAAGTCATGCTCGTGATACAAGCATGACTTTTTTTATATGGATATTCAATTTATTAGAAATACCTAGGCGTAACAATTTTCTTTTCTTTGTAATCAAAGTCGTAACCTAACATAACATCGAATGATCCAACAGCAGGTTGTTGTAATTTAGTCAATGTATAATCATAAGACAAACCGATTCTTAAACCGTTCTTAAGGAAATAGGCTGCCCAAATATCCGCTGAATCAACAGAACTCTTTCCATTGAATGCTTCGAAAGCCGAACGGAAGGAAGCCCCTACCCAAAAAGTATCAAAGAATAGGAATGAGGCATCTATATCAAACTCTGTAGGAGCACCGGTATAATTGATCGCACTAGCAGATTTGAACTCACCGAACAAGCCTACATTCTTGATCAATAAGGAAGGTTTGAATTTTATAGTGGGTGTAATCCCGATAACACCACCGGCCATGAAGTAATAATGACGGTATTGCATCGCCCATTTTTGCTCACCGGCTTCTGCCATCCTCAAATCATTATTAATAATATGAGGGACGGAAGCTCCAATATAGAAATCAGGTGTATAGTAATAAACACCCGCCCCGGCATTAGGCAACCATCTTCTCGGTGTCGGATCGTCGAATGCAACATCGTTGAATTCCCTTACATCCAATTTATTCCAATCAGCTCTCCAGTTTTGGATTCCTCCTTGTAAAGCCATCGATAGTTTACCATAATTAAATTTAATATGGTATGCAAAGGCCAGATTTATCGTAGTTGTTCCGGTCGGACCGATTTTATCATTAATAAGACTCACCCCCAATCCAATTTTATTTTGGGCCAAAGGCGTATGAATCGTAAAGGACTGTGATTCCGGAGCTCCTTCGATACCCCACCATTGGTTACGATAAATGGCATTTATAGACATAAAATCGTAACTACCGGCATAAGCAGGGTTGTAACTCAACTGGTTGAACATGTATTTGGTAAACATGGCATCCTGCTGGGCAGTTAAAAAGGACGTCGTTCCTACAGTGGCCAAAAGCACAATCAAGAAGGTGTATAATTTCCTCATAATTAGAGAATTTAAACTCTATAAAAAAAGTGTATATCTGTTACTAAAATTTCAAACTACCGGGGAGGAAAATAATAAAGGAGTGCTAATTTCTCCTCTAATATACAAAAACACTCCAATTCCGATAAAGAAAACTCCCCGTTTAACATATCGAAATAATCCTTAAAGTGTTTACTTTCCATAGATTACAATAATCAAGCCGTTATCAAAAAGGGAAATGGGGAGTCCCCTCGGACTCCCCTACCCTTAATCAATATTATCTATGAATCTGAACAAATCCGTCAATCTTCTTAGTTGTCGGCTGTCCGTTTTCATCTACAGCTTCATAACTCAGGATATAGAAGTAAGTTCCATCAGGTAATGGCTTACCATCCCAAGTACCATCCCAGTTATTCTGATAATCATCTACCAGATAAACTTGGTTACCCCAACGGTTGAAGATACATAGGTTATTCTCAGGGAAGTTCTCCAACCCTTCGATTACGAATAGATCATTCACATCATCACCATTTGGTGAGAATCCGTTGAAGATGACCAGATCATCACATATCACATCCACATAGACTGTGGCTTCATCACATCCAACTTCATTACAGATAATGTAAGTGAAGCTATCCGTTTCACCACAGAAGTCCGGATTAGGCGTATAGATGATTGAGTCATTATCAGTAATAATAACCGTACCGTTCATTGGCTGATCATTTATCATGATGTCAGTCAAATCACAGAATAAGGTATCGTTCGCATCAACTACACCGTAGGTGATATCCGAGCCAATCGTGATAGTACCCAGGGTATCATTCACCGCTATCGGAGCAATACAATCCTCCGTTACCGTAATGATATAGATAGTCGTATCACATTCGTTCGTTGTTGTATCACAAACTACGATACATGCCGTATCCTGACCAGGACTGAATCCTTCGAATTCAACTATCGGACCAGGATCTAGTTCCAATTCGGTTATTACCACACTGGAACCACTGGCATCTTCACAATAGTTGAAGATAGTATCAGGATTCATCACACATGGATCCAAGTCGAACATCGGAGCGAAGATTTCATCAACCGTCAAGTCTAACAAGACAGTATCAACATCTCCACATGTAGGATTAGGCATCACATCCACAATGAATATCGTGGTATCGCAAGTATTCATCATCGTATCGCAAACTACGATACATGCCGTATCCTGACCCACAGTTATTCCTTCGAATGAAACCGTGTCATTGGTTACCTCATTCAAGGTAACGATAACATTGGTGCCGGAATCATCCTCACAGTAGTTGAAGATGGTATCCAAACTGTTCAAGCAGCTATCCAATGCCAGTTCGTAATCAAGGATGTCTCCCTCCATGATTGTAAGATTGATGGTATCCAATCCACAATTTTCAGGAATCACCGTGATATAGAACTTAGTCGTATCGCATAATCCTAAGTCATCGCAGATAATCACACATGCAGTATCCGTACCTGTGGAATTATCCCCTACATAAGTTACACAGTAGTTCACATCATCGATGATGAAGTCGGCGTAATCATTATCATTATCCAACAAGTTGGTAATGCTTTCAACATTTCCAGGCAACTGGAATGTATCCAAGCACAAGGTAACCATGTCATCTACAAAGATGGTATCGACAATCTCTTCATTCGGGATACACAATACGTTCACTGTCATGGTATCCATACAACCCGTCAAGGTATCAGTGAATATCAATTCATGTGTTCCGATAGGAAGATCTATACTTGAACCTTGAGCAACACCCAAGCTGTCCACATCACATGCTCCGAATGTAGCAGGATCATAGGTTGTACCGAGTAGATTATCTACAACAGTGTAACCTCCTACTTCAGCTGCCGGTATCGGCAAGCAGTAGGCCAGTGTAGCACTACAATCGGATAATTGAGCATAAGCCATATCAGGTGTGAACAAGGTATCACATACCGGTGTGATAGATACGATGATACAAGTAGTATCCGGCAACCCTGTCGCATCAATACCTTCGATGCAGATGGTATCTACAAACGAACCTATGGTTACATCAGAATTATAAGTGATACATCCTGTAACAGGATCCAATGTCCAAGAACCATATGTACTGGTAGTATTGGCATCCAACAGGTTGTAATCAATTGGATTATTAATATCCAATTCACTGTTATCGAAACAGGCGGTTATTGAATCCTCTGTAGGTAGTGTCACGAAAATCGTATCATTCATCGTAGGATCGAAGATATTCACAATGATGATAGTCGTATCCATCAACCCTGTTCCATCCTCAGTACCATAGATAAAGATAGTATCTACTCCGTTACCTTCAGTATCTCCTGCATCATAAGTGATACATCCATCTGTATCATTCAAATTCCAAGTACCGAAGTCACTCATTCCATCATCGGTAGCATCCAATACGAATGTTATCTGACCTGTCAAATCATCCTGTACAAAGCAACCGGTATCATCAGAACCGAAGGTTGGCACATTGATTATTACCGTATCCTGAGATGGGATAATGGTCACATCAATCAATAATGTATCACACAATCCATCACTGTTACAAGCAGAGATACAAACCTCATCGATATCGATACCGATGTTGTTCAGATCATTAGCTGTGTAGGTCAAGCATCCATCAGGACCTACTGTATAGGTTCCGATAGTCGGATCAGGAGTAGAACACAATGTGTAATTAATCGGACCTCCATTCGCAAACCCTGGCTCGAATTCTGTAAAGCAAACGATATCCGTTACGGTTTCTCCTTCCTGAACCACTATTTCAGTACTATCCGGAGTAGGAATGATATTGACAATGATTGTCGTCTCATCAACAAGATTGTTATCATCCATTGCAGTAATGGTAATCATATCCATATTGAATCCGACATTACCGAATGCCTCATAATCGATACACTCATTATTTGTCGTGATTGTTCCGGTTGTGTTACCATTCACATCCGTTGCTACGAATGTATATGTAATAGTACCGGACAATGGCGGCGTATCCAATCCTGAGAAGCACGCTGCATTCTCTGTCAAAGTGTTTGCAGGCACATCGATAGTTAATGTATCGAATTCAATGATTACGTCAATGATATTCACAACAACAACTGTAGTACCCGTGATATTACCATTACCATCATCTCCTATGATTGTAATGTAATCCACTGCATTTCCAATTACACCATTTGCCGTGTATTCTAAACATCCGGTCGTTGTATTCAATACCCATGAACCATAGGTAGCGTCTGCTCCCGTCGTCGGGCTTGTATTATCCGGATCAGTTACATCCAAAGTGTAGTTAACTGTTCCTGGCAATGTTCCTACAAAACAACCCGTACCATCCGTTTCAAAGATCGGCACAGTGATATATACCGTATCTACAGGTGGCTCAGGCTCTTCAAAGATATTCACAATAACCACGGTAGTATTACTTACACCATCGCTACCTGTTCCAATAATCGTGATGTAATCCACTGCATTACCAGTAACTCCATTCGCTGTATATATCAGACAACCATTAGCATCAAGTGTCCAGGAACCATATCCATTTTCATTATCCTGACCGGTAGTACTATTGATAGTATTTGGAATATCGTTTAAGTCCAAAGTATATGTAACATTCGGAGTCAATACATCCACGAAACAGCCCGTACCATCAGTACCAAATACAGGTACGTTGATAACTACGGTATCCGGTTCAGGTGGAGTATCTTCAAAGATATTCACAATAACCACGGTAGTATTACTTACACCATCGCTACCTGTTCCAATAATCGTGATGTAATCCACTGCATTACCAGTAACTCCATTCGCTGTATATATCAGACAACCATTAGCATCAAGTGTCCAGGAACCATATCCATTTTCATTATCCTGACCGGTAGTACTATTGATAGTATTTGGAATATCGTTTAAGTCCAAAGTATATGTAACATTCGGAGTCAATACATCCACGAAACAGCCCGTACCATCAGTACCAAATACAGGTACATTGATAACTACGGTATCCGGATCGGTATCACAACCAATATTCACAACATTGATAACTTCATCAGGACATCCTGTTGTATTATCGATGACTTCGATGATATGATCTCCCGGCTCGACACACAAGCTGGTACCCATGGCCATCGTCAAGAAGTTGAAGCCTAATGTAGCAGGAGTACCATCAAGATCATTGGTTACCTGCATAATGCTGTAAGTGTTGTTATTGTCACCACCCAAGATGACAGAACCGGCACTCATCAACTCCCAGTTACCTGTCGGATCCAAGTTATTCATCAAGTCTTCAAGACCTTGTGGGTCATTGAATGTACCATTCAAGACTTGCCCGCCAACAACCCAACTATCCAACGTGTAAGGACCGGAAGCCCCGGCATTCAACAATTGAGTATAATTGAAGGCATAAACAGAATCAACATCACATCCGTCGAATGCTCCGGTATATTCCGTTCCATCAAGATTAACCGTATATCCGCCCATCATATCGAATGGAATATCCAAACAGACAGGAGTACAGTTTTCACAATCCACTGTATTAACCACAGTAGGTGTGACATCAGGACAATCTTCAGGAGTCACGGTTACATTCACAACCAAAGTATCTGTCTCACCATTTTCATTCGTCACGATAATGACGATTGGATTAGGTTCCGTACCCGGTGCATTTCCGGCAGTATAAACCAAACAACCCGTTGTCGGATTCAACGTCCATGAACCGAATGATCCGGTATCTGTCGTTCCACCTGTTCCCAACTCGTAAGTCAAGGTACCTGTCAACTCCATTTCAGGAGCATCGAAGCAAATCGGATTTGCACTGTTATCCGTATTCACCGGCAACACCAGTGTTACAGTATCAGGTGTATAACAGGTCTCGGTAGTAACATTCACATTGATTTGTTCCAAAGCACAGCTAGTATCATTCACATCGAAGATTTCGATGACATGGCTACCCGCTTCAACACAAACCGCAGTTCCGTTGATTTCAAGACCTATGTTAGCTCCCAAGTTGGAGAATGACATGAATCCTCCAAGGTTCTGAACCAGGATATCTCCATAAGTGGAACCTTGTGTACCACCTTCTATTTCATATGATGCGGCATCCAATATCCAGTTACCTGCAGGGTCATTGGCATTCAAGAAATCTGTCAATTCCTGAGGATTGTTCACCAACCCGGTGTAAACCGTTCCATTTACAGTCCATCCTAGGATATCATATGGTCCTTGATCTCCCATACCTAATAAAGTAAAGTATGAGTAAAGTATCATGGTATCATAATTACAACCTACGAAATCGGCAGCCGTAATTTCAACATCATCCAAAGTAATCACATAGTTCTGTACTTCATCCAATGGAATTTCCAAACAGACAGGAGCACAATCATCACATGTTTCTTCGGATACATTCGTGATATTAGGATTACAAGTCGGATCACAATCCGGAGCAGCCTCAATAACCAAGTTGGTAGCATCAGCAATACAGCCATTGTCGTCAGTTACAATTAAGCTGTATGTTCCTGCACCCAAGGTTGGCTGGCTCTGAGGATTTTCGGAACCATTCAGGTTCGACCAATTCCAAGTATATGGAGGAGTGCCTCCTGTTGTAGTTACTGTGATAGAACCAAGTACGACATTATTATTGGCATCACATGTCTCATCAATGATTTCAATATCAATATCAATCAATGAAGGCTCGATAACTTCGAAACATTCCTGACCGGTGATACATCCATCAATATCGGTTGTAATGATGCAGTAGTTACCCTCGCTCAAGTTACCATTGGTAGCTTCAATATTAGTAGCAGCATCAACAATCATTGTATTCAACCCTGCAGGAAGAACATCAAAGACAACAGTTCCATCACTGCTTCCTATACAGCTAACCATAACAGGATTGTTACTCACTGTAATCGTAGCAGGATTAGCGACATCATCCATTAATGTTACTCCTCCGTCAATCACACAATTCGTGATGTTATCCGTAACAGTTACATTATACAATCCTGAAGGCAGGTTCGTCAATGTAGCACCTGAACCACTTGGAGACCAAGCAAAGGTATAATTCCCCGTTCCTCCTGTTATAACTGCGGTCAATGAACCATTAGAAACTCCACAATCAGGATTTACCATATTGAAGTCCAGTGACAATGGATTCATTTCAGGAATATTCACCACGATGACATTCGGACAATCCGTATTCACAGGGTCTATAACGGTAACGTTATAATCTCCGGCAGGTAGATTGTTCTGAACAGCACCATTGGGTAGATTATCCCACTCATAAGTATAGCTTGCAGGTGTAAGCGTAACTGAACCATCAGTCAAGTCACAAGTAGCAGGAGTTGCCTGATAACCAGCAACAGGTCCTTCAACGTTTCCTACAGGAATTTCTTCTACTATAGGACAACTTGCATCTGCATTATTAGTAATCGTTACAGTATATGTACCGGTTGACAGATTAGACTGCATGGAACCGGTTGTATTAATTGGTGCAGCCCAAGTGAATGTATAATCAGCTTCATTCTGGACAAGGTTCACCTCTATAGAACCGTTGGATTCTCCACAGTTCTCTTCAACTACTACAATGTTCATAATCTCAGCTTCTTCACAAGGTGTACCAGGACAATCAGCAGGAGCTACCACCAAGTTGTTCGCATCTGCCGTACAACCATTCGCATCCGTTACCGTCAAGGAGTACGTTCCGGCAGTTAGGCTTGGCTGACTCTCAGGATTATTGTTTCCGTTCAAGTTCGACCAGTTCCATGTATATGGAGGTGTTCCGCCTGTAGTCGTTACCATGATAGAGCCTGGCACCACATTATCATTAGCATCACATGTTTCAGGTAATACTTCGATATCCACATCTATCAGACTTGGTTCTTCTACCATGAAAGTAGCTTCTCCAGCCAAACATCCGTCGGCATCGGTAGCTTCTATAGTATAACTTCCGGCACCCAATGTTCCGTTCGCAACAACATTTCCTGTTCCATCAACAATCACTGTTGTGAAACCGGCAGTAGCATCGAACTCTACAGTTCCGTCTGTAGATCCTACACAGCTTACCATCACAGGAGCATTGGTCACAACAATATCAGCAGGGTTGGCAACGATATCCAATACCGTACCCATATCCGTCAATTCACATCCCCATGTAAGGTCGGTGATCGTTACAGGATATGAACCACTGGCCAAACCGGTAATCGTAGCAGTGCTGCCGAAGCTACCCCAATCGTAGGCATAGTTTCCG
Source organism: Saprospiraceae bacterium (assembly GCA_020628145.1). GTDB lineage: Bacteria > Bacteroidota > Bacteroidia > Chitinophagales > Saprospiraceae > JAHDCE01. Next base: position 40,606 of record JAHDFN010000003.1, read on the forward strand.
GAACCACCGCTTACATTAGCAGTCAATGAACCGTTGGATTCACCACAGGTCGCATCTGTCGATGTGAAGGTAACTGTCAACGGATTCGTTGCAGGAACCTCAACTTCTATCACATTAGGACAAGCAGGTGCAGCAGGATTCGTAACAGTCACTACATATTGTCCGGCAGGAACATTCGTCTGAACGTTTCCGTTTAGCAATCCTTGATTCCATTGATACAGGTAATTAGCAGGAGTGATGGTGATACTACCATCTGCCAATTCACATGTTGCAGGAGTAACTACCGGATCGTCAGTTACAGGGCCATCAACATTACCGACAGGTATGACCTGTACGATGAAACAAGAAGCATCGCCGGCATCGGTAATCGTCACCGTATATGAACCACTAACCAAACCGGTTTGGGTCGGACCTGTTCCATTGATTGGAGCAGCCCATTCGAATGTATAACCTGCATTACCACCTACCATACTGATTTCTATAAGACCATTGGATGCTCCACAGTTTTCTTCAACAACTACAATGTCCTCAATAATCGGATCCTCACAAACCGGAGGAGGAGTACAGATTTCTTCATCTATTACCAGATTATTGGCATCGGCCGTACAACCGTTGGCATCCGTTACCGTCAAGGAGTACGTTCCAGCAGTTAGGCTTGGCTGACTCTCAGGATTATTGTTTCCGTTCAAGTTCGACCAGT
>JAHDFN010000003.1:41405-48570 GCA_020628145.1 Saprospiraceae bacterium
ATGCTCCACAGTTTTCTTCAACAACTACAATGTCCTCAATAATCGGATCCTCACATTCTACAGGACAGTTAGCAGGAGCAACCATCAGGTTATTCGCTCCTACAGTACAACCATTCATATCAGTAACGATAATAGCATATGAACCGGCAGACAATGAAGGTCTGGAAGAAGGTTCATTAGTACCACTTAAGTCAGCCCAATCATAATTGTAAGAAGGCTCTCCTCCCGTTACTGTAATTGTAATAGAGCCAGGTATCGTATTGTTATTCGCATCACAAGTCTCAGGTAGTATTTCGATATCCAAATCCAATAGTGTTGGCTCTGTCATATCAAAACATTCGTTAGTGACTATACAGCCATCAGCATCTGTAACAACTACACAGTAAGAACCTGCACTTAAGGCATCTTCAGTTGCGATATTACCTAAGGCATCTTCAATTACATAAGTATATCCTACAGAAGGATTGATAGATACAGCAATTTCACCATCACTCAATCCAGCACAGCTAACTGTATTAACAATTGTAACTGATACATTCGGAACATTCGGAACATCATCCATGATGGCTCCTGAAGCCTCAACTACACAACCCCAATCCAAATCAGTTACCGTTACATTATAGTTACCTGAAGATAGGTTACTAACAGTAGGAGTAGTTCCTAAGTTATTTTCCCACTCATAACCATAGTTGCCAGAACCACCGGTTACAGTTACCGTTAATGAACCATTTGATTCGTTACAAGTCGCATCAGTAGATGAGAATGTAAGTACCAAAGGATTCGTCTCAGGAACTGTAATTTCAATTGCATCAGGACAAGAAGGTGCAGCAGGATTAGTAACCGTTACGATATAATCGCCGGCAGCAATTCCTGTCTGAGTAGCACCATTCGGTAATCCTCCACTCCACTCATATGTATATCCGGTAGGAGTAAGTATTACACTTCCATCTTCCAAATTACAAGTAGCCGGTGTTATCACAGGGTCATTGACCATTGGGCCATCCGCACTTCCAACAGGAATTACATCAAGGATGAAACATTGGTTAGGATCAATGATATCGGAAATAGTTACAGAGTAGGAACCTGTTTCCAACCCAGTCTGATTCGGACCGTCTATAGTAATAGGCGCAGCCCATTCGAATGTATAGCCTGCATTACCTCCTACCATATTAATGCTGATAGAACCATTAGATAATCCGCAATTTTCTTCAATAACTACGATACCGTCAATTACAGGTGTCTCACATGTTTGTCCACATGGAGCAACAGTAATATTGTTCAATTCGACCGTACATCCGTTTGCATCCGTTACAGTAACACTATAGGTACCCGGTTGGATATCTATCTGATCTTCATCAGTAGAATTATTACTCCAAGCATATGTATAAGGTCCGACACCTCCTGTAGTTGATTCCACTATGATGTCCGGCAAAGGATTACCTGCACCCTCTGTTGAACAATCATAAGCAGAAATTTCCAATACTATCATTTCAGGCTCATCGATTGAGAAATCGGCACTAGCAACTACACAATCGTTCGCATCTTCAACAATAATCATATAATCATTACCCGGCGAAAGGAAACCGTTCAGGTAGATATTACCATTCTGGTCGACTATAGATTCTGTCAATGGAGTTGCTGCTCCGGTGGCATTCACCTGATAATCTACATTTCCATCAAATGATCCGATACAATCCGCTCCTGTGATACCGTTAATTACAATATTCACATTACCGGAACCAATAGCATTCAATGTAAATGATACATTATCAATACAACCTGTCTGGTTATCCATTACCATGACGGTATAAGTACCATCACCCAAGTTGGAAGCAGAGGAAGCAGAACTTCCATCATGTGACCATGTATAGCTGTAATCTCCAGAACCGCCGGTCACTGAAATGCTAACCGAACCATTGTTTTGATCACAAGTTGGATTTGCAACTACCTGATAATCCGTCACTAGAGGATTATTTTCATCAATAGTGACAATTACTTTCTCAGTACATCCGCTATTTGCAGGATCTGTTACCGTAACCACATATTGTCCGGCACCAAGCCCTGTTTGAGTAGCAGATATTCCTAAAGCACCCCAATCATAGGTCAGTCCTGCAGGAGAGAAGGTAGCTGTGCCATCTTCCTCATCACATGTAGCAGGAGTCGTAGTAAATGTGTACTCAGGTCCATCTTCATTGAATACCTGTACAGGTACTGTCATACCACAAGCTTCATTATTGATTGGGTAAACGAATACATTATAGATACCTGCAGGAAGATTGCTCTGAGCATTTCCTGTAGAGTTAGGTATTCCGATATTAGGCGCCCATTCGAATACAAATCCGAAGTTTCCACCAGCTACATTCACTTCCGCATAACCGTTAGATTCTCCGCACTCAGCATTCAATACTTCAATATCCGAGATATCGAATGAAGCAGGAGTAGTCATATTCACTTGAACCACAGTATAGCAATCATTCGCATCTGTAATGGTAACCATCTGCAATCCTCCATATAGCATGGTAGCTGTAGCCGTTGTTTCGCCACTTGTCCACTCATATGAATAAGGAGGCAAACCACCAGTTGCAGAAGCAGTAGCTACACCATCATTCGTATTCACACAAGAAGGCTTATCTACTAATACGGCTGTACCCGTAGGAGTTTGATTAACTACTACATTAACGTTATCCACAGCAGTACAACCACCATCATAAGTTGCAACTACGGTATATTGACCAGAATTGGCCGTAGTCGGATTCATTATGGTAGGATTCTGTTCTTGAGAACTAAAGTTATCCGGCCCCGACCATTCATAGCTTGTTCCTCCTGCAGAAGCAGTAAGTTCGAGCATATGTCCTGAACAAATTGGTGAATTAGACCCTGCTGTTACACTACCTGTTGATATCACATCAACATTGGCTGTAACCTGTTTAGTACAGAATCCATTTCCAGCCATTACGGACACCGTCAATACATAATCACCGGCATCAGCAGCTGTAGCATTTTCAATTACCCAAGGATTATCCATACTAGCACCGTTAGGCCCATTCCACATGTATGAAGCAGTTCCACCTCCTGTTGTAGAAGCAGATAGTGTAATCGTGCCTCCTTCACATACAGTTTGTGTTTCCGTGTATGTTACATCAATAATAGCATCTATGTCTAAATTCGTGGTTCCAACAGCAGTACAACCTTCAGCCGACGTTACCGTCACTGAATATGTTCCTTCATTCACTGTTTGGAAGTCACTGATAATAGGATTAGCCACGTCAGAAGTAAAGTTATCGGGACCTTCCCATGCATATTCGACACCTCCCATAACGGAAAGCTGTACATCCCCTCCTTCACAGATTACATCCGGCTCATTAATCATCACACTAGGCCCTCTGTTTACAGTAACAGTAGTTGTTAATGTAACGCTACATCCTCCATTGGTTATAACCACAGTGTAAACTTCCCCTACAGGGTTAAACACTGCATTATTAACCGTTACAGAAGCAGTCGTTTGTCCATCTACTCCAAGACCGGACCATAGATATGAACCACCTCCGGACGCTGTAAGTGTGTAAGGCGATCCTTCACAAATACTGAAGTCAGGAGTAATGGAACCTGCTATGGAATCATCTATTGTAACATCCGTTGTCGCAGTACCTGTACAACCATTATTATCGGTTGCAGTTACCGTATAAGTATATGTATTAGGAGTCAACAAGTCTGTTGAAACAGTGATGGTTTGTCCATCGGCATTTACTCCAACACCTGATCCACTCCAATCATACGTCCAAGAAGCATCACCGATAGCAGTCAAATCGAAGTCATTACCTGAGCAAATGTTGGTAATAATTGGTTCGATACCAACAGTTAATCCGGGAGTAGTCTGGACAGTATGAGTAGCAGTACCTGTACAACCCGTTCCATCTGATACTGTAACAGTATATGTTGTAGAAGAACCTAATGAAGTTCCAGCAACAGTAACAGTCTGAGCATCGGAAGGAGTCGCACCAGCCGACCATGAATAACTCCAGTTAGCTCCGGCATTCGAAACAGTCAAATCAGTGGTAGCTCCTAAGCAAACAGTATTACTTCCTGAAATAACAGGACTCAATCCTTCGCCAATGACAATCATTGTATTGGTTTCATTCGTACATCCGTCGGAATCGGTTACAGTAACTGAATAATCATAGCTACCTGCTCCTAATCCACTAACTGTAATAGACGAACCGCCATTAGTATAAGTTCCGGGGCCATCCCAGTCATAAATACTTATCGATCCGGATGTATTGGCATCCAAAGTGAAGGATTCAAATGGATTACATGGTCCATCTCCTTCAATTGTAACAGATGGCAATTGATTCACCGTCAATGTAGCCGTTCCAGTAGAAGTACATCCACCAGCGTCAGGAGTAAGCGTTACTCCATACTGATGTGGTCCAAAGGACAACAATGAGGTATTTACAGTAATAATATTACCATTCTGAGTAACAATACCCTCTCCAGACCATACATAATCACCGGCAATATTTGGAGAAACTTCCAAAGTAGCCGTTTCACCGAAGCAAGCCAAGCTAGGATCAACATCAATGAATAAAGGTTCTCCTTCATTTAGGATAGTCAATGTATAGGTATCGGATGAAGTACAGTTTCCATTTCCTGTTACCATCACAGTATAGTCATACTCTCCAGGTTGCATTCCTTCCGTATCAATAACCAATGTCTGCCCAGTAGAAGTACTATTGTCAGGTAATGTCCACTCATAATCAAATGATGGATTACCGCTAGCAGTCAAAGTCACTTGCTCTCCAGCACATACCGCAGGAGCAGAATCCGAAGTGATATCAACAGGAGGATTGGTTTCGAATGAAATATTAATCATTTCAACAGTTTCACAACCGTTTCCATCCTCACATGTAACAGTATAGATACCTCCTACCATTACTGAATAAGTACCATTGCCCAAGTTGGTAACATCACCAGGACCTTCTACAGTACAGGTCACACTGTTTCCATTAGGATTAGTGTTTACACTGAACACAGCTGCTTGTCCCTGGCAAGTATTAATCGGTGGTACAATTGTTACATTAGGACCTGTTGTTACTTCAACATTAGTCGTTGCTGTTGCTGTACAACCATTCACATTATCGGTAATCGTAACCGAATAAGTATAAGTATCAGCAGGTAGATTGGATACGGTAACCGTTTGTTGGTCAGTAACGGTCAATCCAGGACCAGACCAAGCATATGTAAAGTCTCCTATCGGTAAAGCACTCAATGTCAAATCATCTCCATCAACACATACAGGACTGTTGGAATCTATACTGGCAATCGGACCACCATTGATAATTACAGGCTCTGAAGCTGTATTAGTACATCCATTAGCATCTGTTACAGTAACAGTATAGATGTATGGATCCGTACTTGGTGTTAATCCGGTAGCAACTACACTTTGACCGGTATTACTAGCTAATCCTTCACCTTCCCAAATGTATGTGTATCCGGACCCACCGGTAGCAATCAACATAACTTCTCCTGTGTTTTCACAAGTCGGAGGAACAGGGTTGATATCTATAGGTGGAACATCTTCGATAACGATTATTGCCATATTAGTGCTGATGCATCCATCAACATTCGTGTAAGACACCTCAATATCATGCTCTCCGGCATCCAAGCCAGGAACAGTAATAATAGGTCCATTATCCGGTAATGTGATACCATCTATCACCCAAACATACGATCCTCCCTGAGGTCCATCCGCAACTAACTGGAATGGTTGATCAGGACAAACCGGGCTGTTCGGAAGAATTACATTGAAATCAGAACCTGTTTCAATATTCACCGTAGTGCTATTCGTTGCAGTACAACCATTTTCATCGGTATATAAAACCGTATAAGTATATGTATCCGGTGTCAATCCACTACTGATTGTAATCGGATTATCTGTTTGATTATCAACAGTAACACCAGGACCACTCCAAGAGTAAGATCCTCCATTTCCACTACCTGTAGCAGTAATTGTGAAGTCGTTTCCTTGACAGATATCCGGTACATTCTCAATAGTTACAGAAGTATTATCCAATACATTCACTACTGTAGTTGCAGTACCGATACAACCGTTACTATTCGTGAATATAACAGTATATGAATGCTGTCCCCCTGACAATCCACAGATAGTTACAGGATTATCATTTTGGTTATCGGCATCAATACCATCTCCACTCCATAAGTAATCATTTCCATTTATGCCATTAGCTGTCAATGTTACACACTGGCCAAGGCATATATCACTCGGCTCTGTAATTGTAACTTGAGCTTCTTCATTGACTGTAACAAGAACCGACGATGTGGCAGTACACCCATCGCTATCAGTAAATGTTACTGTATATGTGTATGGAGTCCCGGCAGAATGTCCACTTACAACCAGTGGATTATCATTCTGATTATTATTATTAACACCGAATCCAGTCCATACATAACTTCCATTATCATTACCATTTGCAGTAAGGGTAAGTGTTTCACCCAAACAGATTTCAGTTGTACCTGCAATAGTAACAGAAGCATCATCCAAGATGGTAATTGTTTCTGTTGCCGTAGAAGTACATCCATTAATATCGGTAAACAATACGGTATAAGTATAATCTACACCAGCGACCAATCCTGAAATCACTAAAGGATTATCATTTTGGTTATCACTATCTACACCAATACCTGTCCATGTATATTGTCCCCCGGCAGATGAACCGTTAGCTGTAAGGGTAGCCATGCCACCAGAACAAACAGCAGGAACATCGGTAATAGTCACAGATGACTCATCATAGAATGTTACGGTCACACTCGCAGATGCAGTACAGCCGAAGCCGTTCGAACAGGTTACAGTATATGTTCCAGGTTCAGTTACCGAATAATCTCCGTTAGGAAGTACCGTAACCCCTGCCATCGGTGCGATACTGCAATTATCACCGTCCGTCGTAACTGCTATGATTGCTCCGTCTCCTTCACATACAGGCGTCACCGGTTCTATAGCTACATTCGGCTCAGGATATATCGTGAATGTAATATCGTCAGTTGCTGTACATCCGTTGTTATCCGTCATTACTACCGTATAGGTATATGTATCAGGAGCAAGATTATCCAACACCAGGGTTGAACCGCCGGACTGGCCGTCCCACTCATA
>JAHDFN010000004.1:0-11967 GCA_020628145.1 Saprospiraceae bacterium
GCCCGTCAGGAAGCGATTACCAAAGAGCTTTCCGAAATCGTAGGTGGTGCTGCCGCAATGGAGGAAGGAGCAGCATAAAGAACATTACATCCTGTGGACTTATCAATACACACACAATAAGCTCCACAATAGAAAACTCTAGGCACTTCGGGAACAAGTGTGAAACGCCTACCGTTTATTCGGTGGGCGTTTTTTGTTTTGATTCAATTGAATTATGATTATATTGTATTATAGTTTTTTAAATTCCTAGGAGGCGTGTGACTTAGGAATGAATCCTACCAACATCCGAACACAAGAAAACTTTTCATTCGAATTATTTTCATGAAGTTGTTTAAACAATTTCAATCTTAAAATCAGATCTATGAAAAAGCGATTGATATAGGAGGAGGTCAAGGTGAGGCCTATTTTAATTTAGGTGCGATTTATAATAACAGGGCATCTGAAATTATGAAAAAAGCAAATGAGACGGATGATTTTGCCAAGGCAGGAGAATTGGAAAAAGAGGCTAAGGAGGAATTGGTGAAATCTCAACCGTATTTTGAAAAATATCTGGAACTCAATCCTGATTCCATAGAGGCCATTCGCTCATTGAAACAAACATGTATTTTAATGGGGGACGATGAGGCTTATCTGAAGTATAAAAAAATGGAAAAGGAATTAAGAGGGAACTGATGGAATGATTCAATTGTTTTATCCTAATCAGATTCAATTAAATATATAAAATGGAATTTCCTGTTTTAAAAACAACAAGGTTGGAATTAGTCCGACTGGAAGAAGAGCATTTGGAAGATATGCATGCCATTTATCAGGATGAAGAATCCATGCTTTATTGGGATGATTTTCCTCATAAGGATGTTTCGGAAACCCGGGAAATTTTCGATTTGTTGGCAGAGAGGATAACCGAAGGAACCGGATTGTGTTGGGGAATGAAATTGAAAGGGGGAAAAGAATTAATCGGAACGATAAGTTACAACAGGTACAGAAAAGGCGGCTTGGCGACTATCGGATATATTCTGGCAAGAAAGCATTGGGGAAAAGGAATGATGACGGAGGCCTTGGTCGAAGCAGTGAGGTATGCTTTTGAAGGGTTGGAAGTACATCGTATAGAAGCCCATGTGCAGCCGGGAAATGTAGCGTCGGAAAAAGTCCTCTCAAAATTAGGATTCCAGAAGGAAGGGCTTTTGCGTGAAAGACATTATTATAAAGATAAACATCAGGACATGATTGTTTATGGTCTTTTGAGGACGGATTGTAGATGATTTTTTAGTAGGGGAGTATTGCAGTGATTTTTGCAGGAAAAATCAAAAAAGAAAATATATGCATAAACAGTAGGAGTGAAGGAGTCAGTTGTCATGTAATATTTTTGTTAGAATTGTTTTTTTATTTAGGGGCTGTTTTTGAATAGAAAAAGTATTACCTTTGTGTTGTAACTATAAGAATAACTAGAACCTGAAACCATTTTAAACTCATTTTTATTTAATGAAAATGAGTGCTTTTAACCAAACAGATTCAGCAAACACACACAATGAATAAAACTATGAACACACACAAGAACTAATGTAGGAAACCAAATGAAAAAATAAATTCCTTAATTTTTTTCTTGTCAATAAGTCTGGTTTTTTATGCTTTTCTTTTATGAAAAAGGAAAATGTTATGCTGTTGATACTAAAGTATTGATGGGGTGATATCTTTATTTTATTTCCTTTCTCAAAAAAATAAGCAATCATTTTCGTCTATGAATCTTTAAAAGAGAAGGCAGGATGATAATGTCATTTAATAGATATGATTTTCAATGAATGGATTCGGAAATCAAGGGCGTAGCTATGCCCGGAATTAATTTTTTCGATTGATTTATTGTTAGGATGATTTATTGAGTGGATTTATCTGCCTTGTATTTATAATCAATTTTTCAACTCAAAATTACTAGGACATGAGATTTTTAATTTTTACTTTTTTATTTTCATTATGTGGGGTATTTGTACACCACTTACATGCACAATGCGCATCCGTTACTATTCTGAATATTGATGATTTAACTGCTACGTCTTCATGTGTAGATGGTAAAGCTGACTATTCCATTACAGTTGATGTAACCGTTACGAATGCAGGGAATACTTCCGCATGTTTCGATTATTATCTGGATGATTTGCTGACCCGTGTTTGTTGGAATAAGGGGACAAGTTTGACGGATTACACATTTACATTTACGGCGGATTGTGATTCTCCTTTTTTATTATCCGGCTGGACGAGTCCGGGGGGTGGGGGAAGTCAATGTTTTGGCCCGGGAGCCTCACCGGTTAATAGAAATAATCCATTGCCGGTAGAATTGCTTTATGTGAAAGCGGCATGGGAAGGAGAAGTGGCACAATTGGAATGGGCTACTGCGACTGAAGAGAATTTTTCCCATTTCGAAATTCATGAATTGGATCTGATAACGAATCGATGGTTGCCGATAGCGAAGGTAAACGGTGCCGGAGAAAATACGGTAGAAGAACAACGTTATTCTTTTGAAGATCGAACAACGAGGAATAAAAATTATTATCGGATTAAAATGATAGATCTGGATTATACTTTTGAATGGAGTCCTATTGTTAGTTTAACAAAAAAATCAAAAGGCTTGGAAATTAATATTGTGCCCAATCCGAATAATGGTCATTTTGTTTTTAATCTACAAGCAGATGAGATAAAATCCGATTATCAATTGCAAATAGTGGATTTGCAAGGAAAAGTTGTTTTTGCAAGAGAAATAAATTACTTGGATCAAAATGAATTTTTAAGTTTCCCAATAGATTTAAGTGGATTCCCTTCGGGAATGTATTTTTATCAGTTAACCAATGGAACCCGAATAGAAACAGGTCGGATTCAGACATTGTTTGATTGAGACTGTTTTTATGATGGACTCCTTTTTCTGGAATATGAAATCGGGAATCATTTAAATGATTCCCGATTTTGCATAAAAAAACTTCATTAATAAATATTAGTACTATTCAAGTACTAGGGCAAATTTTTTTATTTTTTTATCGAAATACTTATTATTGATATGTATATCGTGAAAAATGGGAATATTTAAAATACTGGAACCGGCTGAATTACCTTATGATTTCGGAGAATGGAAAAAGGAACCGTTTTCTGAAAGAATGAAAATGGTATGTCAGGCTTGGGCTTTGCAGGGCTTCGGTGCACCACCGGCCATTATTTTATTCTATGTTTTTAAAATAGCGATATACATTGCCGGATGGATTTTCTTCTGTTCGTTTTCCGAATCACTCGGTAGCTTTTCCTATATCGGAGAATGGTGGTTCAAGTTCGAAGCTTTAGGCAAAGCCATCGTTTGGACGGCTTTGTTTGAAGTGTTGGGATTCGGAGGGGGAAGCGGCCCCTTGACGGGGCGTTATGTGCCACCTTTTGGTGGGTGGACTTATTTTCTCAGGCCTGGGACGGTCAAATGCCCGTTTCTGCCCCGTGTTCCCATTTTAGGAAATGATAAACGGACGATTATTGATGTGTTATTATATGTCGGATTATTAACGACCGGATTTTACATTTTATGTGCAGCTTCGATATCCCCTCATTTTATTCTTCTATTAACTATTTTATTATTGCTTTGTGGGATTTTGGATCGGACGGTTTTTTTAGCTGCAAGAGGAGATATTTATTTTCCGATGTTGATATGTTTGTTGTTTCCCGAAAATGGAATGGAAGGACTCAAATTAATTTGGTTCGGCATTTGGTTCTGGGCGGCTTTTTCCAAGCTTACTCCGAATTTTACTTCTGTCATTTGTGTAATGATTTGCAATAGTCCGGTTTTCAATATGAAAATATTAGACGAGTTCAAGAAAAAATTATTCGTGAAATATCCGGATGATTTACGCCCCAGTAAATTGGCCGGATATGTGGCACATTTCGGTACACTGGTTGAATTTTCGATGCCGTTGTTGTTGATTTTCTTTCAGGCGAATCCGGTCATTACTTTTTATGCATTGGTGATTTTAACCCTGTTCCACATTTTTATTTTTATGAATTTTCCAATGGGGGTCCCAATGGAGTGGAATGTAATTATGGTGTATGGCGGATGGTTGTTGTTCGGATATCATATTGATATTTCTACTTGGGGGATTGTAGAACCTGTGATAATGTTGATTTTGTTTTTTTCTATATTCCTTTTGCCTTTATTGGGACATTTTTTTCCGAGGCATATTTCTTTTTTATTATCCATGCGGTATTATGCCGGGACTTGGGGTTATAGTGTATGGTTGTTCAAAGGTGATGCTTTGGAAAAAATAGATCTGAATATTAAAAAATCATCAAAAGCATTAATGACACAATTGAAGCATATTTACGAAGAGGAAAAAGCCGAAGCCGCTTTGACGAAGGTTATGGCTTTTCGTTTGATGCATTTGCCGGGAAGATTATTGAATCGACTTATTCCCAAAGCAGTGGAAAATATCGATGATTATGAATGGATGGATGGAGAATTCATTGCCGGTGAAGTACTAGGTTGGAATTTCGGAGATGCACACCTGCATCATGAACCCGTCTTGGAATCCATTCAGAAAAGATGCAATTTTAAAGAGGGGGAGTTGAGGGTCATCATGGTAGAATCTCCGAAGCTGCATTCCCAAGAATCCGATTGGAGGATTTACGATGCCTGTTCCGGTTTAGTTGGAAAAGGAAAAGGCAATGTCAGGGAAATGGAAAATATTCTTCCCTGGGGAGAAAATGCAGCTTTGGAGAGAAAACATACGCTTAATTAAGGTTCCGTTTTTGCATTAAATTTATAATATCGCTGATATGTGTATAAACGACCATCGGTACGATCATAGCCGGTAGAAGAATGAAAGGAAAATAATTCAATGCCCGGTTCGGTTGATCGAATGCAAACATCTGGAACGGTAATTCGGCAGATAATATTCCATTGAAAAGAATAAAAAATATCAGGAATAATCCTATAAAATTCCAAGCAAGAAGAATTTTATCCGAAATTTTCCCATTCCAATATAATACGCCAACGATAAGAGCCGTAATCCCGGCCAGAATATCGAAATTCCTTCCTTCGTATGTCATTAGTTCCGGTATCATATGGTAAATGAATAATTGGTGTAAAACAATTTCTACCGGTATTCTGACCATATGGAGGAAGGTGCTGATTTTCGTATTCCTGTTTTCCAACATCCATTTTCGACCCTTACCGAAACAACCGTAAATGATGAGTAAGGTGGCCGGTAATAAAACCAAAGTGAAACGGGGTGGCATCGTTTCTGGATCTGATTCAGGGTAAAAACCGGAATATGCCAATGCTGATTGTGCAATGCACCAAATGATAATAATGCCGGTGAGTAATTTAGGTCGTCCATTAGAAAGATAAAACATTATAATAGTATAGACCGCAGCTATTAAAAATGTTACTTCGACCCAAGTGGGGATATTTTCCATCATTGTTTGAATATTGAAATTGAGGAAAAATTAAGGCCGGCATTTAATGCCGGCCTTTAAAAAAATTATTGTATGACTAAACGGGCAGTTCCCTGCCCGGCGTCACTTTCCATATTGATGAAATAAATGCCACTTTCCAAATCCGTCAAATCGAATTTATATTGATTCAGTTTTTCGGAATTGGAAAAATAATATGTTTTCAATTCCTTACCATCTACGGCAAGTACATTCAATCTTATCTGCTCATTGATTTCCGGAACGGTTAAGTTGAAAACACCCGAAGTAGGATTGGGCAATATCTGTAAATCATAAACAAGGGTATTGTCGATATATTCATTAGGGGTATTTAAATCATAAGTCAGTGGAGTGTTACTGTAATTAATGACATGGGCATCCACATAATAAACCGGATTGTAGCCATCATTGCAATCTGAACAAGTAACACCGGAAACACAATTCGGATTATTGGCATGACAGAGATCTGTATAGGTAGGATCGAAACGATAATGTATATCGAAATTGCCGTTGCCGATAAAAGAAGTTATATCGAATTTGTCCGGATGTGCAATAGCTCCCGGACACCATCCGGCACGATTGTGTTGCCAAGTCCCCAGTTGTCCCGTGCAGTTGTCTGGATTGGGGTTGCACTGATCCCATAAATCCTGAACGAAGGTTTCCTGACCGTCTATGTCGATATAATGTTCTGCACGATAGAATTCGGCGGCATTCTGGGAATTGTTTTGTCCCCAGCCATGACCTGTATTGGATAAACTCAGAACTGATTTTTGGATGTCGCCGTTAAATTCGTAGGAGACCGTTTCTACAGGTTGCAGTTCGGCGGGATTTCCAAAAGAATAAGAGGCATCCCAAACTTCCTCCACTCTTGAATAACGGTATTCGGGAGTACCGGCCCGATGTTCGAAATCCAATGTGATCTGCCACCCCCCGGTTCCCCAGGTGTCGATGAACATTCTCATTTCAACATCTCCCTGCAGCAGTGAAGCATAATCCGTTACGTCCAATTCGTGCTGGCAGGCAACACCATAAGGAGTAATATACCGGATGAATTGTATCCAATTGCCATCCGGCCCCTTGATATCGATATGTGCCCATCGATCCCAGTCATCACAATTGCCACTAGGACATTCGACATTCATATAGGCGATGATTTGATCATAGGCCCCTACATGTTGAGGTAGGCTATGATTCCCATAATACCAACGGCTGTTTTCCTGCCCGAACCAAATGACCACATCCTGCATCGAAGTGACGGTCTTATCGTTATAACTATTCGTTACTTCGACATTCCTTGTAATCGTAGTGGATTTTCCATTGGTCGCATGGGCTGTCATTGAGAAATTATAATTGCCGAATTGGGAAGGAAGCCAATTTACATAATAGAACCCTTCTTTTTCTATAACGGTTTGTGGGGTGCCGTCCATGCTCACTTCTACATTCTCTATATCGACCCAGGGGTCGATATAGGCATTGATGTATATTGGATAAAAAGACAACATATCCATTTCTATCGGTTGGTTTTCGGAAAGTCGGGTCGTAATGGTCGGTTCGAAAAGGGAAAGATCCACGACTTCGAACGATTGTGTTGTGGAAGTAGGATAGTAGGATGCGTCTCCCGGTTGCGATGCTTCAATCGTCACGGTTCCTTCGCTTCCATCCAGAGAAAGGATATCGCCATTGACATTTGCCGGACCGGATAATACAGTGTATGTAATGGGAAGGCCTGAAGATGAAGTGGCTGTCAATTGGAAATCGGGTGTGGTACTGGACATATCATCAAGCTGCTCGAATGATATGACTTGATTCTGTTGGTTTGTACCGGGGCTATTGCTTTTCCAGATGACCAATTCGGTCGTATGGATATTGTTGTTGTTGTCCGTACTGGAAGTATAAATCACTCTGATATATCTCCTGGTAACGGTTCCGAATCCTATTTTTTTGAAATTGACATCATTATTGTCAACCCATTCGAAATTACCGACTTTTTGGATATCCCAATTCGTACCATCGGTGCTGGTGTGGACTTCATAGCCTATGGCCTTGGTAGATGGAGAATCCGCATTAGGACGGTAGCTGATGCCGTCGATATCGAATTCGGTTCCTAGATCCAAATCCACGTGGGCGGGAAGGGTAAATCCATCATCATTCCAAATGGCCCACCAGGTATCAATATCTGCATCGAATCCGTGGGCAACGGGATGGTTCTCATTGTCACTGCTATAATCCAAAATGGTATAATTGGATTGTGGAATAGGACTGTTCTGTGCGAAAAGTGTGGGTAGAAAAAGGATGAAAACACTTATGGATAAGTAGAAATACTTCATGGTGTAACGTTTTTTTCTAAAGATAATCAATGATTATCGAATGATATATATCTTTTGTCGGTTTCATATAATAATTCGGAAATTCATGTCGTTTATCGGGCAAACGAATTTTCACCATATGAAATCTTTTCTTTTGGGACTGCCATTCGTTGCGGTCTTTTTCATTACCATCTGGGGCAAAAGTGATCCTGTGGTATGTTTGGAATCAGCAGAAGAATTCGTCATTGTCCGGATGGATGGACAGGAACGGAGGTATGATTCCGAAAACAGAATACGGGTTTCCCGTTTTGTGAATGAATTCGGGGAAGCCTCCACTAAAATCAGATTGATTCCCAACAGTTCTGCCTTCACCCATTTTGTTCTTGATTTTCCGGCAGATCGTACAGGGGAATTCATCAATGGCAATATTGAATTTTCTTTTTTGGATTATGATTTGGAAAGGAAATACGATAAGATGAGTGTCAGGTGTTCCCACAAGGAATGCCCGATTAATTTCAAGGTGCTTGTATCCGAATACGGAAAGCAAGGCGAAAAAGTCAAGGGTGCTTTTGTCGGCGATTATTTATTCGTTGACGAACCGGTTCATTTCGAAGGAGAATTCGAAGTGATTATGGAGTAGGGGATAGGGACGCCCTTTGGATAAACAATGGTTTATTCATGTTCCTGAAATCCAAGCCGATATTCTCAATCCTTAATCACAATGGTCTGTATCGCTTGAGCATCGATTTGGCCCTGCAGTTTTGCTCCCTGCTCAGAAATGTAATAATTCATTTTTTCCATAGTTGGATTGAATAAGACAATCACGACACTTTTATCCGGATTTTGAACTGCAGTACCTATCATATTATTATCGTTGATGTCTAGGTGGATGCGAATGGCACCGGGTCTAATGAATTTGCTGAAATGTGTCATGACGTAAAATAAAGGCGTAAAATATACTTCGTCATTTTCCGTATCTACAATAACGGGAGCGATACACCAGTTTTTAAACCAATTGGGTCCGCCTTTCCGATTCAGGAACATATTCCAATCCACCCACCCGTCAACCCAATGATTGAGGCATCCGATAATATCCCGGGCATATCTATAGGTAGGTCTGTATTTGGGATGGTATTTCTTATCTTTTTCAGGAGCCCAATCCCAACCCCAATCCGTTGCTTCTTTTTGCCAATACCAAGAATCATCTTTCCATTTCGGTACTTCGGCATCGATACATGCTTCCGTTTGTATGATGTGTTTTTCAGGAGTTTTTTGATGGGCGTATTCCAAGGCATCGGGAAAAACCTCATAAGTACTCGCATACCAATGGATGGCCGTTCCGTCAAAATAATTACGGGTATTGTCATTCCTGTACATTTCATCAATCCATTCTTCAAGGTGTTCTCGGTTTTGATCGTAACCTAATATTTTCACATTAGACCAACCGCCTGATTTTAATTGGGGGCCTAGATAATGCTCGACAAAATCGGTCATCTCCTTAGGACTGTAATGCATACTTTCCCAATTGTTGCCATTGCCTAGCGGCTCGTTTTCTACGGTTAATCCCCAAATATCGATGCCTTCTTTTTTATATGCTTCAAGGTATTTTTCAAAATATAAGGCCCATGTTTTTCTACATTCATTTTTTAATTTTCCGCCCACCCAATCATTATTCGTTTTCATCCAAGGTGGTGCGGTCCAGGGAGAAGAAATGATTTTAAAACCGTCTTTTGAAATTTGCTGAGCCTGTTTAATCATCGGGATGAGGAATTTCCGATCATGTGATATGTCAAATGTCTCCAATTCGAAATCATCGGCTTGGGTGGCGTATGCATATTGCGAAAGTGAAAAATCGCAAGAATTAATATGTGTCCGGGTGAGACTGTAATTGGCACCTTCTGTTGAAAAATAAGCATCCATGATTTCCTTTTGTTTCTTTTCACTCAATTGAGTTAGAAGGTATGCTGCGGATTCTGTGAAGGAACCTCCGAAACCTGTGATTGTTTGGTATTGCTTGTCGGGATTGATGCTTATACTTGTCTCGGTATCGCTAGTTATATTTTCAATAGGAGCTAATTTTTCTAGTGTCCTTCCTGCGGCGGATGTCTCGTAGATATTGGCTTTCATCAAGGTATGGTTTTCACAAGAATACAAAACCAGTAGGATTGTAATGCAAATAATAATCAATAAAGGTGTGGTTTTATAAGGCATGGTAGTGGGATGGTTTATTGTATATCTATTGGAATGATATGGTTTTTCAAATGGGGAGTCAGTCCTTTGTAATATTCCGGATGGGCGATGATGATGAATTCATCCCTGTCCAAATTCGTTATTTTTTTTAATTCGGATATGACTTGTGATGACCATTCTTTTTTATAACCTTCCGATTGTAAAGTCAGATTTAAATCATAAGGCTCTATTTCTCTTTCCGGATTCAATAACCCGTGCTTCCCTGAAAGGATGAATATCTGATCGGGTTGATGGGATTCGGCAGTAGAGATGAATTTTTCAAATAACGCTCCTTGATATAAATTTATCGCTTTCGATTTTTTAGTTCTTTTATTTTTCACACAGGTTACCAATGCTATTTTTTTGGATGGTTCAGAATGAAAAAGCGAAACATTTTTTAAGTGGTTTTTTATCAGATGTCCTATCAGGTTGAACCATTTTTTTCCTTCTTCCAGAATCCACGCATCCGAACTGATGATAATGTCGTCGGATGAAATTAAAACCTTGTCGGGATTGTGATCCAAATTTATTTCCCAATTGAATTTTTCTCGTTCGGCTATTTCCCTTATAAATGTTTTCAGCCGACCACTGTTGGAAATAGGGGCATCCAAATACCAGATGGCTTTTTCGATTTTTAATTCCTTGATTGCTTTTCCAATGGTTAAAATGGCTTCTTCTGTTTTTTTAACCCTTTTGTATCCGCCGTGTACTGAAGTCACATCTCGGTAAGCACCGTCCTGCCCCTTGAAAATGAATCCGCCGGATATAGCGGTTTCCAAAATAATCAATAAATTAAATCCGTCAATAATTACCGTTTTTCCGATTAAATATTTCTCGCTACATTCTTTTCCTTTTCTAAGGATAATGGATTTTTTTGAAGCGGTCATTCCTTGCAGTGCTTTTTGTTGTCGTGCGTTCAGTCTGTACCGGTTGCCGACCAATTGTAAGGACGATTTAGAACCATAGCCCCGTTCCAATAAAAAAGACAAATCCGAAACGGCATCATAAAAAATGCCTTGCATTTTTTCATTGAATAATAAAATATCCTGAGGAGCTTTGCCTCTGTTCCGAAGAGCCATTTTTTATTTTGTTTTTCCTTTCAATAATTCAATTTCTCTTTTCAGTTCCAAAAGAATCTTATAGTTCTCCTCGGAAAAATAATGTGCATTTTTAGAAATGTTCTCTGCGGTTTTTGCCATTTCTGAAATAGAGGATAAATTCTTTTTTAATTTATCAATATCTTTTTCGATGTCTTTTCTTTGGTGATGGACGAGGTTGTGGGTCACTTTTAAAATATTATCTATTTCCGAAGTGGCTGCTTGGAATCTATTGACGAAAGTGATGGATTCCTGCTGTAAGAATAATTCTAAAAGAGAAGAAGGATCGAGTGTTTTGTTTTGTCCATCATCCCTTATTTTATAAGTGCCGCCCGAAGTGCAATAGGGTTTGTTCTTCCCCGAAGGGATTTCTACCCTATAAAAAGGAATGTCGTCGTCATTCTCTACATAAATTTCCAAGTCGATGGAAGGGATGCAACTATTGGCTCTGTTTAAAATTGTCATTTTGGAATCGTCATCGATTTTACAACCGACTATTTTCCCGACTTGCCTTCCCCGTTCATCCTGAGTTTCGTCAATCCCCAATAATAAGGTTCCTCCACTTGGAGAATTGGCAAAAGCAACGATGTCATCCGATTTGAAACTGCTTACGCTCCGCTTGAAATCCATGTCGCCACCTTCCTCCCGGTTGAGGAGCATTTTTGCCCTGTCTGAAAGTCCCTTGAAAATTTTCTTATAACTCATGCCTGTAAGATAGGATGAAATCACGACATGTTCAACGGTGATGGATTCAACGTTTTAGGAATTCCAAAATACCCGCTTCGAAAGCATCCACCACATCTTTGATTCTACTTGAAGTTTTTACACGGGCTTCCTTGTAATCTTTTTTATTTAGACGGATGGCTTCTTCCAGATTGTCCTGCATA
>JAHDFN010000004.1:11977-48063 GCA_020628145.1 Saprospiraceae bacterium
CCGAAACAAATGGCTCCTTTTACGCCCCGCGTCATGGCAAGGTTACGACAATAAACGCCGTCGGCATCCGAATAGACACTGTTCTTGTTGAGGTAACGGATATTGTTTTTATTTTCTATAATCGGTACGCCGGCCAATTCTTTATGTTTTTTTATAATGCTTTCGGATAATTTGATTGAATGCTCCAAATCATTACTTAATAATAAACGAAGGAAATTAAATCTAGCTTCTCTGGAATTTAATTCACCGGTCATGAATCCGCCACCGGTAAAAGCCATGCAATAATTGTTTTTTATCGGTTTGAAAAAACCTTCCGAATCCAATTTTCCACCACTGGCGTTGTAATGAATCATGATGGAGATGTCAGGATCATATTCATTGATGATTCTGATTCTTTCTCGTAAATCCTTACGATTCATATATTTGAAAATATCCTTGTCGGATGCTTCATTCAAATACCAATCATATTTTTTTTGGGTGATGTTTTTATTTTTTAAATCCTTGTTTAATTCAGATTCGAATTCTTTCTTTTTCCATTTGTGGAATTTATACCCGGATGCATTTTTTCCTTTTTTTCGGGTAATGAAGACGTTAGCCCCTTTTTTATTTAATCTCTTTTTTAGGATTTTTGCGGTTTTCCATGTCAGCTCGGATTCGTAAAAGCCGATGTTGTTTTTCAGTCCGGCTTCAGCAGCTTTTATTTTCATGAATTTCCTTTCTATGAT
Organism: Saprospiraceae bacterium; assembly: GCA_020628145.1. GTDB lineage: Bacteria > Bacteroidota > Bacteroidia > Chitinophagales > Saprospiraceae > JAHDCE01. The sequence continues at coordinate 12,703 of JAHDFN010000004.1, forward strand.
GGCTGTCTCTAGATTGTGGGCTGAATGTCCGGGGTCAAGAACTATTTTTGCTCCTTTTAATGTTTGGGGGATTTTGTTTTCTACTGCGGCACGCCAATCCGTAAAAATAACTTCTCCTTGTTCTTTTATTTTTTTCGAAGTCGTAGCCGTTCCGATTCGGTCAAAAAGATAAAGGAATTTGTCAGCATCTTCCCAAGCGATTTTTAATTCGGGTTTATTTTGCTTTTTGTCTTCCGAAGAAGCGAAAATCTGAACGCCTTTGTCGTTTATCAGTATTTGATTCCTCAATACATCATTGCGGATAAGGTAATTGATGTTTTTTTTAGCCCTGGATTGATAATCTACCTGGGCAAAGGAAGGGGATTGTGCGGATAAAATAAATAATAAAAAGGGAATGTATTTCAACATGGTTTTTAAAATTAATTTACTCGAAGACAAATAGGTGTTATTCTTTTTTTATTTCCTCTTCGGCATTTTCTTCTTCCAAAACCAACCTCTTGAATTCATCCATAAGCCGGGAAAAGTGTTGTGGATCGTAACCGGTAAATTGCCTTAATATTTTCCCTTCTTTATCAATAATTACATTCCGAGGAATGTATTTGTCTGCAAACAAATGATAAATATTCCTGTCGGGATCAGCGACAATCGATGATTTTTCCATTTTATGTCTTTTGGAAAAAGGTTCGAGTTGTGCTTCCGTGTGGCTCCTGCCGATATAAAGGATGACAAAATCATCTTCCCCTTCGAGTTCATTGGAAAGGCCGACCAAATGAGGTATTTCTCTTACACATGGCCCACACCAGGTAGCAAAGAAATTAATCCATATAGTTTTCCCTTTCAGGTCTTCAATATTATATGCTTCCCCATCCATAGTCGTGAATGAAAATGCAGGAACCTCAGCCAGTCTTTCGGTTTTGAATTTTTTGTCCGGATTTTTTCTTTGGGCTTGGGTTTCATTGATTGAGGTAAATGAAAAAACCAAAATCAAAAGCGGGTATAATATATATATATTCATCTTATCTATTTGTCAGATAAAACTAAGGATTTTTCAAGGACATCGCCAATATCGGAATGATGATAAGAAAATATTAACCCTAAAAAGGCGATATCATATTTTCTTATCCAAATAAAGGAAATGTTCTAATGTATATGCATCCAAGAAGGAAAGCACTTTGTGGAAGGGCGTGTACTCTTCGTTGCTGAAGGTAAGTTGCATTACATTTTGGAGGATGTTTCTTCTTTCTTCATCGGACAAGGGGACGGTCAATGCGTTTTTATAGATATCTTCAATCCTATCACAAAAGGGAGATAATATGTTCATCAGTGAATCGAATGCTCCTTGACTTCCTTTCTGGGCTTCATGAGCCATTTGTTGAATCTTTTCAGGTGATTCAGGTTGGAATCCTAGAGCATTTCTCCATCCGATGATTCGTTGTATAATATGCTCCATACAGGCTTTTTTGCTCCACCAGACCACATATTCCCCAATAGGAAAGTCCCTGTCTTCTTCCAAGTATTTTTCCAAACCGTTTTCGTAGGCTTCCAAGGATATGTCAATCATGTCCTCTAGTGGAATCCAAGCCAGGGCATACCTACGTGCTACTCCGTAAGGATAAATAAGGTTGTGATGATATAATGATTCTTTTTCCCCTTCTTCGATCCATTGTATCTCCTGTTCCCTTTCGAGGGATGGATGTTCTTTTATGAAATTCCTCAAAGCATCCAATCCGACTGCTTTACACCTTATTTTCTGCATGGGATAAAATTAAAAATCCCCTGTGTGACACACAGGGGATTTGTTTGGATTCTTTTTTATAAATCGAATTTGATGCCCTGTGCCAATGGGACGTCCTTACCGTAATTAATGGTATTGGTCTGTCTTCTCATATAGGCCTTCCAGGAATCCGATCCGGATTCACGTCCACCACCGGTTTCTTTTTCTCCTCCGAAAGCTCCACCTATTTCCGCTCCCGATGTCCCGATGTTCACATTGGCGATACCGCAATCCGAACCGGCACAGGAAAGGAACAATTCGGCTTCCCTGAGATTGTTGGTCATGATAGCTGAAGAAAGTCCTTGCGGCACATCATTCTGCATTTCTATTGCTTCATCTATGTCATCATACGGGATAAGATAAAGGACAGGTGCAAAAGTCTCATGTTGTACAATCGGCATGTTGTTGTGTGCTTCTACGATGGCCGGTTTGACATAACATCCGCTTTCATACCCTTCGCCTTCAAGCACTCCTCCTTCGACAATTACACTGCCTCCCTGCTCTACAGCTTGTTCCAATGCACCGAGGTACATTTTTACGGCATCCTTATCAATAAGCGGGCCTACATGGTTATTCTCATCCAATGGATTACCGATACGCAATTGTGCATAGGCATTGATTAGATTTTCCTTGACCGTATTATAAATACTTCTATGAACGATCAATCTACGGGTAGAGGTGCATCTTTGACCGCAGGTTCCTACCGCTCCGAAAACGGAACCGGCCAGGACGACCGCCAAATCGGATGATTCTGTTACGATGATGGCATTATTTCCACCTAATTCCAATAAGGTACGCCCTAAACGACCGGCAACTTCCTGAGCAACGATTTTACCCATTCTGGTAGAACCCGTAGCGGAAACCAAAGGAATACGGGTATCCTTGGTCATGTATTCACCAACCTTGTAATCTCCATTGATGATACAGGAAATACCTTCCGGTAAATCATTGGCTTCGGCGACTTCTTTCCAAATGTTTTGACAAGCAACAGAACATAAAGGTGTTTTTTCGGAGCCTTTCCAAACACAAACATCTCCACAAACCAAGGCCAACATACTGTTCCAAGACCAGACGGCTACAGGAAAGTTAAATGCAGAAATGATCCCTACCACACCGAAGGGATGCCATTGTTCATACATCCTATGGTTAGCCCTTTCGGAATGCATAGTCAATCCATACAGTTGACGGGAAAGGCCTACGGCGAAATCGCATATGTCTATCATCTCCTGAACCTCTCCGTATCCTTCCTGGAGGCTCTTACCCATTTCAAAGGAAACCAGTTTGCCTAAAGGCTCTTTGTATTTCCTTAATGCTTCTCCATACTGACGCACGATTTCTCCTCTTTGAGGAGCCGGAACCTTTCTCCAGTGTTTGAAGGCTTCCTGAGCCTTGTCCATTACGGTTTCATATTGTGATTGGGTGGTGACACTCACACTGGCAATATATTTCCCATTCACAGGAGAATAGGAATCGATATAATCGGCTTCGGATTCATAGGCTCTGGCACCTGTAGATGTGCCGGCATTCCTTTCTTCCAATCCGAGTTCCTTTAGAAAATCCAATTTCATAATTTATCAGGTTTATATGGTTGAAATAAACTGCCGCAAAGGTAAGAAACACTTTCACATCTACATGGGCTGTAGGTGGAATTAATTTATCTGTCGGTGAAATACCGCTTTTGTGCCATGAACATCCTTCTCACATATATGAGTGGCTAATCATGTCACAAAAGTGCATTAAACGGCAGAAGAGGCCACTTCAACGATTATGGAAATATATAATAAGGACTCTGATATAAATTTGTGGTGTGATTGCGGGTAACGTTTGAGGTCTTGTATGAACTAGAATAAAACGCAGTCATAGTAAAACACTCATTTTTTAACCGATCCTTATTTTAAGCCCCCTCAGAATATGGATTGTAAAAACCGAATCTATGGACTACAAGAATTATAAAATGGAAAGGGGCGGGTATCAAAAATACCGTTTGGCTGCGTTAACCATCCTAATGATACTGCTAGGTTGTTGTGGTTTGATATTGGCCAAGTCCGCAGAAAAGAAGAAAGAACTCTCACCTGTGGTGGATGTCATATCCGAACAACGTCTCTTGTTGGAAAAAATTTCCTATCAGGCATTGATATCCTTCAAAGAGGAAAATCCGGAAAAAAGGCAGGCAAATCTTTCCAAACTTGAATCATACGTCAGAGAAATGAGATTCAATCATCATCTTCTCCTTACCCGTACAAAGGCTGTTGCCCATCCTAACCTTTCCCGTCAAATAGGAATCGTTCTGGAAGCAACACCTTATACTTTGAATAATAATCTATCTAATTATTGGGATGGTGTGGAAGCTTTGATTTTATCAAAGGAAGTGGAACCGGAAAAATTGGAAAAAATAATCGGTCATGGTTATTCGGCAGAATTGATGAATGCTATGGAAATCATAATCGAATTGATCGATGCGGATGCCACAGGTAATGCTGATAATGTAAGGAGGGTATCCACTGTTATGCTCATGGCTATTCCCTTAATTCTTTTATGGGAGATTTCTTCATGGTTTCAACCTGATGAAGAGATTAGAACTACTAAGGAAGAAGATTTACAATCCGAAAATGAAAAATTACAAAAACGAATTTCGGAATTGGAAGATATGTCGGCTATGATGGCACACGATTTCAAAAAGCCATTGAGAACGATAGGTAGTTTTGCCCAACTGGCTAAAAAAAGATTACCCGCCCACGCGGCCGAAGACATCAAAGAATATTTAGAATATATAGAGGGTAGTGTCTCTAGTTTGGCGGGTTTGGCGGATGCAATTATGGATTATTCCAAATTGAACGGAAGAGAACCGATAAAAGAGGATGTGATTCTTGATAATCTATTGGATGAAGTTAAATTGGATATGCATGATGACATCAAGGAAAAAAATGTAGATATCTATACATTCAATTTACCCATTGTTAAGGGAAATCGGTTGCAATTGATGAGGGTGTTCCGGAATCTTCTGGAAAACGGTATCAAGTATAATGAAAGTGAAACACCTAAGCTGATTATTGAAAATAAGGAGACTGAAACCCATCATTGTATTTCTATAAAGGATAACGGAATCGGGATAGCAGAAGAATACAAGGAGCAGGTGTTCGATATTTTCCAACGCCTGAATGCATATGCCTATCCCGGAAACGGTATCGGATTGGCCAGTTGCAAAAAAATCATAGGTCAACACCAGGGAGAAATCTGGTTGGAATCCGAAATAGGGAAAGGAACTGCATTTTATTTTACCCTGCCTAAAGCAGTCGAGATTATCAAAGAAGATGTTCGAGATACCCCTTGGCTAAAAGCCGGATGAATGAAAAAGAAAAAGAAGTTGGCATAGTTTCTTCATCCTTATGATTATATTGCAAAATCATGGGGAATCCGACCACTTCCAAATTGTCTCATATCCTTGATAGATTCATTCCTTTTCCAGAAGAAAAGGAGGCTGGGAAATTGTTTTTGGCTAGAAGATTCGTAGGAGCAATCTTATTGATCATCTTAATGAGCCTTATCGTTTGCTTCCTACAATTAGTCGTGGGGTTCGAAGAAGAATTCCCTGTTGCTACTTCGATTGCCATCCTTTTCGGAATTTTATTCTTATATAAAAAAAGCGACAGTGTCCGATGGGCCGGAAATCTCACACTTCTTTTTTTCTTCGGATGCATATTATGGCAAATCTTTAATGCCGGAGGGATTGCAACACCGCATTTTCGATGGATGATGATCCTTCCTATGTTCTCCTTACTTTTCATAGATCTCCTCTCTACCTTATTTTGGGGATTTGCTGTTCTCCTGATTAATATATTTGTTTATTTCCATTTGGGAGATGGCCACCTGGAAAATAAAGAAGTGATTTTTAATGCGGATTATTATCTAATCGATAATACATTATTTATTGCCACAGGGCTGAGCCTCATTTATATTTATTATAAGGCATTGGAATTATTGAATCGGGAATTGGAAGCAAAAAACATTTCCCTTATAGCCAAAACAGAAGAAATAGAAAAACAAAAAAAGAAACTGGAGCAGACCCAACAGGAACTTATGGTATCCTATAAGGACTTGGAAAGTTATGCCTATGTGGTGTCCCACGATTTGAAAGCTCCGCTTAGGGGGATCAATAGCTTTTCCAAATTATTGGAAAGACATTTGATCAACAAAGGAGATTTGGATGACAATACCCGGGAGTTTCTGGGATACATCATGGGGAATTCGGAACATATGGGGAAACTCATCGGTGATATTCTGGAATACTCCAGAATCGGAAAGGATAATCATTACGAATTCATTAAAACGGATTTGAATGTCGTTTTGACAAAAGTGGAATATGGATTGGCATCCATGATTGATAAATATGATGTCATTATAGAAAAAGAGGAGTTGCCCAAAGTCGAAATACTTTCCACTCTGATGGGGCAGGTTTTCCAAAACCTGATTTCCAATGCTATTAAATTCAGAAAGAAAGATGTACAACTCAAGGTCAAAATCGGAGTAGATGACATGGGACATGAATACCTTTTCCATGTAACGGATAATGGAATAGGGATTGATGAACAATTCCACGATGCCATTTTTGAACCTTTCCGTAAGCTCCATAATAATGCTGATTACGACGGCTCCGGTATCGGTTTGGCTACCTGTATGAAAATACTCGTAAAGCATAGGGGAAGCATCTGGGTGGAGTCGGAAGAAGGAATCGGAACCTCTTTTTATTTTACTTTACCCAAAAAACAGACATTACCCGAGGAAGAAAATTCAATCGGCTCATCTTCTAGTATAAATAACTGATTTTTATTGGTTTATGGTTTCGTTTCTTTGTGATTTTCATTATCCAAGACAATAATTCAGACTCTTTTTTTATTTATTAACTAATGAATTAGTTGTGTAATTAATTGATTAGTTATAGATTTGTTTCAGACAATATAAAGTTTATGAAAAAATTGGCACAGAGAGAAGAACAAATCATGCAGGTACTTTGGGAGCAAGGGCCATCCTTTGTTAAGGAGATAGTGGAGGCACTACCCAATCCTAAACCGCATTATAATTCCGTTTCCACAATGGTTCGGATTTTGCAGTCCAAAGGTTTTATCAATCATAAGGCATTCGGTAAGACACATCAGTATTTCGCCGTCATTTCCAAAGAAACCTATCAGGCCCAAGCTGTGGAAGAACTGGTAGGGAATTATTTCAAAGGTTCCATTTCGGAGATGGTTTCTTATTTCGCAAAAAAGGAAAAAATAAGTGAGGCGGAATTAACCGATATTATTGAAATGATCAAAAACCAGAAGAAATGATCCCGTATATTATCCACGTATCCGTTTTGTTGGCCGTATTTTACACTTTTTATTGGCTGCTGTTGAGGAAGGAAACTTTTTATAAATTGAACCGCTTTGTATTGATTGGTTCATTGGTTTTATCGTTTTCCCTTCCCCTCATCCATATTCCGGCATCGATGTCTTTACATTCGATAATAATGGAAGAACCTGTTGCGGATGCCATTATCCCTGAAATGGAATTGGAAGCCGTTAGGGAAAATAAAAGCCATGAAAATATCCGGAAGGAAGAATTAATCCATAAGGAAGAAATAATGCCTTTGGAAGAAAGTAAGGAAAGTATTTCTCTTTTTTCTACGATCCAATCTTGGGGCTGGTCTAAGATTCTTTGGGCGATTTATGGAATAGGTGTGGCTATTTTTTCGATTACATTCCTGATACAGTTCTTTGTCATTCTTTTCAGTCGGATAAATCTGAAATTCATACAGGATGGTAAATACAGGATTTATGAAATGAGTAAGGAAACGCCCCCTTTTTCCTTTTTGAATTGGATTTTCATTAATCCGACATTATATGACTTGGAGGCTTTCAATCAGATTTTGGAACACGAGAAAATACATGTGAGCCAAGCCCATTCGATTGATAAGTTATTGGCTGAATTCATTATTATCTTTAATTGGTTCAATCCTTTTGCCTGGTTGTACAGAAAAACGATTAATAATAATATCGAATTCCTGACGGATCAGGAAATGTTGAAAAAAGGAACGGAAAAACAATCCTACCAAATGAATTTACTGAGAATTTCCGTACCTCAACATGCTCTTACCTTAACCACCAATTATAACGAATCTTTTCTCAAGGAACGAATAGGGATGATGAATTCGAAAAAATCATCCGCACGTTCCAGTTGGAAATATTTAATGGTGCTTCCCTTGATTCTTTTTACCGTGATGAGTCTGAATGCGATTCAAAAAGAAACAGGTGGAAACCTGATTCCGGAAATCGAAGATTCAGAAACTTTGGAAAAAGTCATTGAAGGAAAAACATTGTCTGAAGATGAAAAAGAAAAACCTATTTTGAATCAATCTCCTTCGGATAGAAAGACTAATGAAGTTATTGCCGAAGAAAAAAACGAAAAAGAGGAGCAAAAAAATGAAGTACTGAATGAAGCAGGGAATCCTTTAGGGAGTTTTTCCCAATCAGAATCGAATGTAGGGGAAGTCGAATCCGAAAAATTATTCGGAAAGGATTTTCCAATGCCGGAATCCGAGAGAAGGAAATTGGAAGAATTGGCCCAGTTGGGTGATGTGTTCAAGGAAAGTTTCCAAGGGTTACCTTTTGACGGGGATGAAGTAGTAGAGGAAGTTATGAAATCAATGAATGGGAATAATATAACCATGACGACTACCACAACGACTTCATCAAAACCGAAGAATTCTTGTGATGACAAGAAAAAAAGTTCATGTGATACAAGCAAAAAGAAATCATCTTGTAATACCGACAAGAAAAAATCCTCCTGTAATCCTTCAGGTGTGAAATTAAATCCGGGAGAATGGTTTGCGAAAATCGAAGAAAACGAAGTTTGTTTTCATATGAATCGAAAAACAAGGAAAAAACAGATATGGGAGGTGGCTGAATGTTTTTCTAGAAATTCATTGGGTTCCTTGCCTCGTTATTCCTCGGGGAGTTTTATTGCCAATCGAGATCCCGGTAAAATTGTTTTTACAGGAAAATTCTCCGGTAATACCGGCGAAGGAGATTTCACATTCAAGGAAAGTAATGAATTTATTTCTTTTTTGAAAAATGAACAAATCGGTTCGATTACTTTGGATGAATTGTTTCTCATGTATTTGAATAATACTTCCAAGCAATATATCCGAGGATTGAAATCCAGAGGGTATGATGTGGATGTTGAAGATGTCTTGGAATTAGGCGTGCATGAAGTGAGCCTGGATTTTATTGACCGATTAAAAAAAGAAGGGTATAAGGATTTGTCCTTGGATAAAATCATTGAATTTTCAATTCACGGCATCCAACCTGATTTTATTTCCGAATTGAAGAAATTAGGATATAAAAATGTTTCAGGAAGGGATGTTGTTAATTTGAAAAATCACGGAGTGTCCGTCGAATATTTGAGAAACCTCAAAGATTTGGGCTATGGTGCGGATCGCATGAGGATAAATAAGGTCATTGAGTTTGCCATTCATGGTGTCAATTCAGATTATTTGAAAAAAATAAAAAAGATCGGTTATGGTTCTGATAATTTATCTCCGAATAAAGTCGTTGAATTCGCCGTACACGGAGTAGGCTCCGAATACTTGAAAAAATTAAAAGCCCTAGGCTATGGTTCCGAGATGTTGTCTCCGAGCAAGGTCGTTGAATTTGCTGTACACGGTGTCAATTCGGAATATATAACCAATCTGACCAACTTGGGATATGGGGCGGATAATTTACCTCCTAATAAATTGATCGAATTTGCCGTACACGGCATTATGTCGAAATATGTAAAATCGCTAAAAGACGAAGGATATAATAGTTTATCTCCTTCGGATATTATAAAGGGAGCCATTCATGGATTGGATACCCGATATATCGGTAAGTTGAAATCAATGGGCGTAAGGAACTTGTCTTATGATAAATTAATCGAAGCACAAATACATGGCGTTACGTCCCGTTTCATACAGGAGGCCAAAAGCAACGGAGCGAAATCAGATGATTTATCGGATTTTATTCAGATGAAAATTCATGGGATTTATTAAGAGCCTTTAGAAGCCGTTTCAAAGCGAAGGATATGTTTTGAGACAGCTTCTTATCGCATAGGGGTTAAAGGAAAATAATTTTAATTATTTAGGAAAAGATAATTATTTCTGCCGGAGAGTAGATATGACAGATATTCCTTTGTCTTTATAATAGAACGAACTTAAACAACGAATGATGAAACCAAAAAGTGAATAGATCGTAATTAGAATAATGTGGGGAAAGGAAATCCTATTGTCCCTTAATTGATTTTTGATCTGCTTGATTAAAGCAGAATTTTATTCAACATGACATAACCGTTTTCGGATGGACTGAAGGGTTGATTCTCCGGAATCAAATAGCCGTCCTTTTGGATTTATTCATGAAATGACTCATGAATAAAGGCCATCCTATTGCTCAAAATAAAAATCATCCTAAAATGAAAAAAGCGTTTTTGATTACATTGACGACTGTTTTTTTTCTAACGCAACTTGTTAGCCAAAAAGAAAATACACCTATTGAAAAAAGGAAATATTTCACAAAAAAACTCGAAGGTGAAAAAGCTCCGGAAATAGACGGTGTTTTAAGTGAGGAGTGTTGGGGAATGGTGGAGTGGAGTTCCGATTTTACACAACGGGACCCGGAAGAAGGAATACCCCCTACCGAAAAAACAAAATTCAAGGTTATTTATGATGATAAGTACCTTTATTTGGGTATCCAGTGCTTGGATTCCGAACCCGATAAAATCAATAAAAGATTGGCTCGCCGTGACGGTTTCGAAGGAGATTGGATTATCGTTTCCATTGATAGTTATCATGATTTGAGTACGGCCTTTTGTTTCAACGTAACTGCTGCCAATGTGAAAGGAGACGAAGTCTTGTCTTCCAATGGAAATAGTTCCGATGCAAGTTGGAATCCGATTTGGTACAGTAAAGTGACGCAAGATACGGAAGGTTGGACAACGGAAATGAAAATCCCTTTTAGCCAACTTCGTTTCGGTGCTGATGAAAACCAAGTATGGGGTTTGCAGGTTTCGAGAAAAATTTTCAGGAAAAATGAAAGAACCAATTGGCAGCACATTTCAAAAAGCGAAGCCGGATGGGTGAGTAATTTCGGAGAATTGCATGGTATTGAAAATGTGAAACCGCAAAGACAATTGGAATTGCAACCTTATATTGTAGGTTCAATGGAAACCTACGAAAAGGAAGAAGGGAATCCATATAGGAAAGGAAGGGAAGGGAAATTTTCTGCCGGTCTGGATGGTAAAATCGGAATTACGAATGATATCACTTTGGATTTTACGATTAACCCGGATTTCGGGCAGGTCGAAGCAGATCCTGCTGCAATTACTTTAGACGCTTTTCAGATATTTTTTAATGAACAGCGACCCTTTTTTATCGAGAATAAAAATATTTTCGATTATCCTGTTTCGAGATCGGTTGCCGGAAATACTTTTTGGAATGATAATCTATTTTATTCTCGTAGAATAGGTAAACGTCCTTCGGGGTATCCGCAGTTGAATGATAACGAATATTTCAAACAACCGAATAATACTAAAATCCTTGGAGCAGCTAAAGTGAGTGGCAAAACAAAAGACGGATGGTCTATCGGGATTTTGGAAACGGTTACGAGTAAGGAATTTGCGAAAATATCCGATGGCGAAAATGAGCGGAAAGAAATCGTAGAACCTCTGACTAATTATTTTGTCGGACGGGTGAAAAAAGATTTTAATGAAAGGAATTCTTTTTTCGGTGCTGTCTTTACGGCCACGAATCGGAAGCTGGAAGGGAACTTGGATTTTATGCATAAATCGGCATATAGCGGAGGTATCGACTTTGAACATAGATGGAAGGAAAGGGCTTGGTATGTGGCAGGGAATACGGTCTGGAGTCATGTCTCCGGAAGTAAGGAAGCGATTTTAAATACACAACATTCCATCGGGCATTTGTTCGATAGGGTAGATGCGGATTATTTATCTGTCGATACGACAAGAACTTCCATGACCGGCATGGGGGGACACCTGAAAATAGGAAAAGTAGGAAATGGAAATCTCATGTTTGAAAGTGGAGTGGCTTGGAGAACCCCCGGACTCGAATTAAATGATTTGGGTTTTCAGCGAAGAGCAGATGATATTCGTCATTTTACATGGGTGAGTTATGTATGGAGGAATCCCTTTTCCATTTTTAATAGATTGCAAGTGAATTATAATCACTGGTCCGTTTTTGATTTCGGAGGAAATCTGAATAGTATTGCCCTGAATGTAAATATGAACACCACATTTAAAAATAATTGGAGTACGGGAACTGGAGTTAATATTAATCCCTATCAATTCTCGAATTCCGAATTACGGGGCGGCCCTCGTTATCGTTATTTGCCGGGGGCCAATATGTGGTATTGGTTCAACTCCGACCACACGAAAAAATTCCGTTTCGGAGGTAATTTTAATTATGGTAATATTAAAGATAAATCGGAAATTTTCTGGTATTCCAATGCTTATGTCAGGTATCAACCCATTAATGCATTGGATATTTCCATGAGTGCGAATTATAATACTTTGGACAAGGAGTTGCAATATGTAAGCGAACGGGAATTTAATGGAGAAGCCCGATATTTAATGGGGACGATTGAACAAAGAACCGTAGGCGTTTCCCTTCGATTGAATTATACGATCAATCCTAATTTATCCATCCAATATTATGGCCAACCCTTCGTGTCAAGAGGTCGTTATTCCGATTTTAAATATATTACAGATGCCACTTCCGTCGATTTGGAAAATAAATTCGCAGCTTATGATACCGGACAGTTAAAGGAAATGGACGGTTATTATTCCATAGATGAAAATGGTGATGGAACAGAAGATTACACCCTCGGTAATCCCGATTTTTCATTCGTTCAGTTTCGTTCCAATCTGGTAATGCGTTGGGAATATATTCCGGGGTCCGAACTCTTTTTTGTTTGGTCGCAGGGAGGGACAGGATTTGGAGACCCGCAGGAAAAACTATTGACGAGTTTCGATAATCAGATATTGGATAGGAAATTACAGAATATTTTCTTAGTGAAATTTACATACCGTTTTATAAAATAGTTCCTAGCAGTGATATAAACGACTATTTTATACCCGCTGTATTTTTAAGTGAAGTCCTTTATTATTATTGGATGAGTTAGGTATTGAAAAATCCCGAATTTTGGCTTTCCAAAATTCGGGATTTTTTATTAAACCTGCATCAATGAAAAATCAATCATCATCCGGCTTTTCCCCTTCTTCCCAATATCTGGAAATATCCCCTTTTTTGGAATCCTTGTGATATTCTATTAATAAGGCATCGCTTTCATACATATTCGAACGAAGAACGGTTTCCTGTTTTCCATATTTATCGGTAATTGAAATACCTGCCGTATTCGGCGGGATTTCTCCCAGGTTGTGTGCATGCAAAACAAGATAACTCCTTTGATTTTCCAATGTGAATTCGAAAACGCTTCCCGCATTCGTCAATTGGAAATGATCCAAGACCCATTTGCCATTCAGATTAACCGAAATAATGTCCCCGTCTTCAATATTGATATCCCAAACCCGGATTTTTATTTCCTTGGAATGAACGATGATTTTTTTCGTTTTTTTGATATTCCTACCGACATCCGTAATATATGGAACTTCCCTTTCCTGTGCTGCCATCGACATACAGGATAATTCATGAATCGAATGGCTTTTTCCCGTCGCCGCAGTCACACCTACCCAGGCACCGCCACTGTCCAGATTCAGGATTTTCGTAATATCCAACGGAGCTGAAAGGAGTTCCACATCATCCAGATATATGGTCATCATCGGATTGACATAATGAATGCGGGCAGTATGGGTTTTCCCATCTTTGATGTTGCCGGGCAAAGGCATGGATGCCAATGATGCGGCCTTGTCGTGCGAATTGGGATAAACACCATTGCTTTGGATACTGACATGGGGGCCGCCCATATCCTCGGTATCCAATACATCGAATTCTACCGCAATACTGTTCGGAATACCTGAATAACCTAAACCTTCCCCTTTTCCTCCGTTTTTATTGAAGGCTTCATTATTATGAATCAAAAGGGCCAAGCCTTCTCCGCCATCTTTCTTACCGCCGTTTTTATAAATACGGAAACAGAAATTCAAATCGAAACTGTCCGAAACAATCATTTTTCTTTTTGAAAAATACAATGCACCTCTTCTATTGGGAGCCGATGGTGTCAGCCTCACCTTGCTCTTGTCTTGGGTCGCATCCGAAGTACGGGTAAGTCCGTTCATTTCCTTGAATTTCTCATACTCGAATGTTTCGGTCTTCTGGGCCGATAAGAAAACAGGAAGAATCAAAAGAAAAAGGATAAGGTATTTTTTCATAACAAATAGGTATAATCGATTAGGGTTAATAATCGTGCCGGTAATACATCAATACCGCTCCGAATGCAGTAATCAAAAAGACCAATATCGTCGCCATCCGTATAGAGTAGCGAATGTGTGAAACGAATGTCAGTATATCTTCTTTGGATTGTGGATAACGGGGCAGAACCTCTTTCTCCAAACGATCCGTATTGAAAATATGTACCGTGCCGAAATCCACATTATTCTGAACCAGTTTTTTGTAGGCCTTCATGACTTTGACCCTGAAATAGATATTCAGAAACAACATGGCTACAAATAATCCGATGATAACAGAAACAAGAATGATGTACATAACCTTTCTAAATTACTACAAAAATAGTTCATTGCAAAGGTAAATACTGTTAGGGGATTATGTGGGAATTGTTATCGGATTCTTAAATATGGACGATAATCACAAGAAACGGTGATTTCTAAAAGAGCACACACACGTACCTATAATCGTAATCCGGCTATTGACATGGGCACACTCGGATTCGAGTAATAATATCCATGTTGGGTAATGGATATTGATGGGGTACAGGAGAGAAGTGGAAAGTGTTAAATCCTAACACGCCCATAATTGCTCTATTAGCCGATTTATATTTTTACTATTGAACCTCCCGTCGCATTCAACGGAATGTGGCGGGAGGTTTTTCATATTGGATATTTTGATAGAATCCAAAGCCTTGAATTTCGATGGATAAGACAGGAATCAATTATTGAGAAACATTTCGGACAGGAGTTTCTGCCAAGCAATAGAAAAATTATTTATTTACCTTTGCACCCTTTAAAACAAAAGAAAAATGGCGAATCAAGACGACTTGTTCAAAAAAATAACTTCCCATTGCAAGGAATACGGTTTCATCTTCCAATCCAGCGAAATTTATGATGGACTGGCGGCGACTTACGATTATGGCCCCTATGGTATTTTATTGAAAAATAACATCAAGGATTATTGGTGGAAGTCTATGGTGCAGATGCACGAAAATATTGTCGGTATAGACGCCGCTATTTTTATGCATCCTACCACATGGAAAGCATCCGGTCACGTAGATGCCTTCAATGATCCCATGTTGGATAATAAGGATTCCAAGAAAAGATACCGTGCCGATGTCCTCATCGAGGAATACATGGATAAGATCGAAGCCAAAATCAATAAGGAAATCACAAAAGCCAAAAAACGTTTCGGCGACGCTTTTGATGAAGAACAATTCCGTGCCACCAATCCCCGGGTCTTGGCCAATACGGAAAAGAAAGACAATATAGCCGCCAGATTGGCCAAGGCTATGACCGATGGTGATATGGATGATCTGAAAGCCCAGATCGAGGAGTATGGAATCGTTTGTCCGGCCTCCGGTTCCAGAAACTGGACCGACGTAAGACAGTTCAACCTTATGTTCTCCACACAATTGGGTGCAGTTGCAGGAGAGGAAGGTAAATTGTATCTGCGTCCCGAAACGGCTCAGGGTATTTTTGTCAATTTCCTGAATGTCCAAAAAAGCTCCCGTCAGAAATTACCCTTCGGTATCGCACAAATCGGTAAGGCATTCCGGAATGAGATTGTCGCAAGGCAGTTCATCTTCAGGATGAGGGAATTCGAACAGATGGAAATGCAATTCTTCATCAAACCGGGCACTCAGATGAAATGGTACGAGTACTGGAAAGAATCCCGTCTGAAATGGCACAAGGCCATTGGTCATGAATCGGAAAATCTCCGGTTCCATGATCATGATAACCTCGCCCACTATGCCGATGCGGCAGTAGATATCCAATTCAATTTCCCCTTCGGTTTCAAGGAACTGGAAGGTATTCATTCCCGTACCGATTTTGATTTGGCCAGCCATCAGGAACATTCAGGTAAGAAATTACAATACTTCGACCCCGAAACAAAGGAAAGTTACATTCCTTATGTCTTGGAAACCTCCATTGGTTGTGATAGGATGTTCCTCGCTACAATCAGCCATGCCTATACACAGGAAATGGTGCCGGACTCAAAAGGAGGTGAAGCCGAAAGAACGGTCTTGAAAATCCATCCCGCACTGGCACCAATAAAATGTGCTGTTTTGCCTTTGGTTAAAAATAAACCCGAATTGACAGAAAAGGCAAGAAAGATTTTCGATAGTGTGAAAGCGTATTTCGATTGTCAATATGATGAGAAAGATGCCATCGGTAGAAGATATCGAAGACAGGATGCTATCGGTACGCCTTATTGTATCACGGTGGATTTCGAAACCTTGGAAGATGATACCGTCACCATCCGGGAAAGAGATTCTTTGGCACAGGAAAGAATTCCTATTTCCAAGATTGCGGAAATCGTCAAAGAGCGAACGGATATGGCCGCATTGTTTGTAGGTTAATATTTGGATATGTCCGATAATTCCATCAGTCTGAATAAATTCATTAGCAGCAAAGGACTTTGTTCCAGAAGGGAAGCCGATAGGTGGATCGAAGAAGGGAGAGTGGCCCTTAACGGTGTCATTGCTAAAAAAGGAAATCGGGTATCTCCGGGAGATAAGGTGGAAATTGATGGTAAGGCGGTTAAGAATAAGAGTCGGGCAGCGTATATCATGTTCAATAAGCCGGCAGGTATTACTTGTACTACCGACAGGAAAGACAAGAGCAATATCATAGATTATATCGGATTCAAAGAAAGGATCTTTCCAATAGGAAGATTGGATAAGAATTCGACGGGCTTGATATTGTTGACCAATGATGGTGATATTGTGAATCGGGTTCTCCGCAAGGAAAATAAACATGAAAAGGAATATGTGGTTACCGTAGATCAACCGATTACATCCGAATTCCTGAAAAGAATGTCCAAGCCTATTCCCATGTTGGGAACGAAAACATTACCTTGTAATGTCACCCACTTGAAGGATAATGTTTTTAAAATCGTATTGACACAAGGACTGAACAGACAGATACGCCGAATGTGCGAATATTGCGGATACAAGGTTTTAGCCTTGAAAAGAATCCGGATCATGCATATCCGATTAGGAAAATTAGAAAGGGGAAAATGGCGTTATCTCAATGACAAGGAATTAAATACCCTTTTGGATGAAACATCCGATAAATCCTGACGGATTAGATATATGAAGCTGAGAGCAGAAAATCTGAAAAAAATATATGGGAAGCGAACCGTTGTCAACGGTGTTTCCCTAGAAGTCAATCCCGGAGAAATAGTTGGTCTCTTAGGGCCTAACGGTGCCGGAAAGACCACTTCTTTTTATATGGTTGTGGGATTCGTAAGACCCAATGAAGGTAAGGTGTTTTTAGATGATAATGACATCACACCCTTGCCCATGTATAAAAGGGCTCGGATGGGTATCGGTTATCTGCCGCAGGAGCCGTCCGTTTTCCGTAAGTTGACTGTCGAGGATAATATCAAGGGCGTTTTACAAATGACTAAATTATCCAAACAGGAACAGAATGAAAAATTGGAATCCCTAATCAAGGAGTTCCGTTTGGAACATGTCAGAAAAGGAAAAGGGGATACATTATCCGGAGGGGAGAGGCGACGTACCGAAATCGCAAGGGCATTGGCGACCAGCCCGAAATTCATTCTTCTGGACGAACCCTTTGCTGGGATTGATCCCATAGCAGTGGAAGACATCCAGTATATTGTTGCCAAACTCAAGGAAAAGAATATAGGCATCCTCATTACCGATCACAATGTCCAACAAACACTTTCAATTACGGATCGGGCATATGTCATGTTTGAGGGAAGTATCCTAATGGCAGGCACCGCCGAAGAATTAGCAGAAGACGAACACGTAAGGAAAGTATATCTGGGCCGTAATTTCGAACTCAAACGGACGGTTATAGATTTGGATGAAGAGAGGGAATAATAGATAATCATGGGCTTTAGTTGGATACCGTTTAAGAATTATAAGCGACATTACATCTGTTTGCAATGCCGGAAAGGATTTAAACGTCCTTCCAAAAAGGACATGAAAAATCCCGAAAACGATAACCTTTCGAATTTGATGGATAAATATTATGCATCCGAATCCAAAGAGGATATCATCCTATATGTAAATAAGGCTCATCAAAAGCTAAAAGCGACTTGCCCTAATTGTCAACACCAAATGATCCAAGTACATTATGATTTCGAAGTCCCTCCTCAACGAAAAGACAAAACTTGGGCAGAAATCAAAGAAAGGTTTTCATCAAAACTGAAAATAGAATATGCCATTTATATCCAATGGCATATTTTGGAATTAAAAAAAGTGGAATCCGGTTCCAAGGAATCCGAAATGCTCCGAATAAATCTGAAAAAACTGGACGTAATGTCTAATAGTTAAAAAAATCCCCGGCTTATAAATCTATAGGCCGGGAATTTTTATTTACGATTTGCCGATTAGATCACGCCCTTCTTTTTCGCTACTTCCTCTACTCCGTGTAATTGTACCGGGTCGGCTTTTTTCCGTATTTTCATATTCAGGAATTCTACCAATAAGGCAAATGCAATTGCAAAGTAAAGATACCCTTTAGGAATCGCTCCTTCTATCAGGTGGGCCATGTGTGCCCCCTCTGCAATCAGTAGGAATCCGATGAGGATAAGAAACGACATTCCCAACATCTGTATCGTAGGATGTTTGTTCACAAAGCGACCCACAGGAATGGCAAAGATCATCATAATCAATACGGAAAGGACAACGGCAATGATCATAATCAATAATGCTCCTGTAATTCCTGTTGTCATACCAACAGCAGTCAGAATGGAATCAAAAGAGAATACGATATTGATGATGGTGATTTGGATGATCACATTGGTCAATGAAACTCCCTTCTTCTTGGCTTCATGCTCCGCATGGCCTTCTCCTTCCAATTTATGATGGATCTCAGTTACACTTTTATACAAGAGGAACAGTCCACCCGCTATGAGGATAATACTCTGTCCTGAAAATCCGGCATGTTTGCCGAATAGATCCATTTCGAACCAGGGTTTTTCCATTGCAATGAGGATGTTGATACCGAATAATAATGCTATACGCATAATCATGGCTAGGGCCAAACCGATATTGGTGGCTTTCTTTTGTTGCTCTTCCGGTAGTTTGCCCGCTGCAATCGAAATGAAGATGATATTGTCCACACCCAATACGATTTCCAGAAAGGTAAGTGTCAATAAACTCATCCATACTTCGGGTGAAGCGAAGTCCGGCATGACCAATAATAGGGAAGTAATCATAGAATTATTATTTTAACAATGGCCAAAAATAGTACATTGCATTTGAATTGCCAATATTTATGAATATAGAAGAATTCAGGAATTATTGTTTATTGAAAAAAGGAGTGGAAGAAACCTTCCCTTTTGATGACGTAACTTTGGTTTTCAAGGTGATGGGCAAGATGTTTGCAGCAACAGGCTTGGATGCTGAAGAGTTCACTGTTAATCTGAAATGTGATCCCGAAAAAGCGATAATGCTTAGGGAGGAATATGGCGATGTACGCCCTGGGTGGCACATGAACAAAAAACATTGGAATACGGTTGTTTTCGAAGGAGGACTATCGGATAAGATGCTAAAGGAATTAATTGATCATTCTTATGATTTGGTCGTGGCCAAACTCAAAAAAGCCGATAGGGAATTCCTAAAAGAATTATAGGTCGAATCAAAACGAAGGATAAGGGAATTCCTTATCGGAAAACATAAAGATTATGAGACTACACAGAGAAGGAAACGTTATTATCGCTTTGACTTGCTTGATATTGGGAGCCATCATGTTGTTGGTTTTCTTTTTTCTGCCGGATTGGGCGTTTTACATATTCATTCCCATTTCATTGATTATCCTCGGATTGGTCGTTCAGTTTTTCAGGAATCCTGAAAGGAAAATTCCGACAGTGGATGAACGGCTCGTCTTCGCTCCGGCCGATGGGAAAGTAGTCGTTATCGAAGAAGCTGAAGAAAACGAATATTTCAAGGATAAAAGAATGCAGGTCTCCATTTTTATGAGTCCGTTGAATGTCCATGTCAATAGGAATCCGATTTCGGGTATGGTAAAATATTTCAAATACCACCCGGGAAAATACCTAGTGGCTTGGCATCCCAAATCATCTACCGAAAATGAACGGACGACCTCGGTTTTGGACAATGGTAAACATGAAATCCTACTCCGTCAGATAGCAGGTGCTTTGGCCAAGCGGATTGTCAATTATCTGAAGGTAGGGGATCAGGTTGAACAAGGCTCGGAATTGGGTTTTATCAAGTTCGGTTCACGTATGGACATTTTCCTTCCCTTAGGTACCGAAATCCTTGTGAATCTGGAACAACCGGTCAAAGGAAACCTTACCCGTATAGCCCGTTTGCCTCGCTAATGTCTGCATACGGACGTTACTATTCATAATGGATTGTTAAAGTAGTGTCCCCTCAGTATGAAAAGTTGTGTCTAAGGGTAGGATTCATTATTTTTGAACCGCTAAGGACATTTTTTGTTCTAAACATCAATTAAATCAAATTTTAAAAGAAATTATACTTATGAAAAAGTTCCTCATGTTATTTGCAGTTGTGGCTTTTATTGGAACATCTGCCACTGCACAATGTACTAAATCCAAAAAAGCTTGTACCAAGTCAAAAACTGCTTGTACCAAGGCTAAAACTTCAGAAGTGAAATTGGTCAACGCCGAGTTGCCGGCTTGCCCAACAAAGGCTGCTGCGGTATTGGCTTCCCAGGATGAGAATATCCAAGCAAAGACCTGTGCTTCATCCGGTACTGTTTCTTACTATAAGAAATCTGTTTGTGCTAAGTCAGGAAAGGTTTCCATGAGCGAAGTGAAATTCTGCAACGATTCCAAGAGTTTTGTGAATGTCGCTCCTGCTACTTTAAAAGGAGAAGCTATTAAAGCGGTTTCCGGAGAGAAGAAAAGCTGTGCTAAGAAATGCACGAAAGGAAAAACTTCTTGTACAAAAGCGAAAACACTTAATACCGCCAAAACTGTGAATGCCGAGTTACCGGCTTGCCCAACGAAGGCTGCTGCTGTATTGGCTTCTCAGAATGAGGACATCCAAGCAAAGACTTGTGCTTCATCCGGTACTGTTGCTTACTATAAGAAATCTGTTTGTGCTAAGTCAGGAAAGGTTTCCATGAGCGAAGTGAAATTCTGCAACGATTCCAAGAGTTTTGTGAATGTTGCTCCTACTACTTTAAAGGGAGAAGCTGTTAAAACGGTTTCCGGAGAAAAGAAAAACTGTGCTAAGAAATGCACGAAAGGAGCAAAGACATCCTGCAGTTCTAAAAAGACATTGGATGCTTCTCCTAAGGTAATCAAGGTGAAAAGCGATTTGAAATAAGGAAGATTTAACTTCCCTTTTCAAAGGATAGTAAAAGCCCTTCCGGAATCATCCGGAAGGGCTTTTTGTTTGTGATAGGTTGATATAGAAGCCATCAATAAACGACTAGGTTAATACTACTGACTGCTTTCTGTAACGAAATTTGATAAATCAGGCTTTTCAAAACAATGGATATTTTGGGGATGCTTCTAAAATGATATTATTGCTAAGGATGAATGAAAGCCGGTGATATTTGGTTAGTAGAAATGGAGGTGGTTCAAGTTTAAACAAACCCCATAATGAAAATCCCGAATTTCGGCTTCAACGAAATTCGGGATGACGAATATTGAAAAGAGTACGGGAGATTTATTTAGAAAGTATAGAAAACACCCACCCTAACGGTATAAGGACTGTTCCTGGGAGAATTGATCCTATCATATAATACATCGATAATGAACTCCGTATAGAATCCTAACCGTTCTCCAAAACTGGAAGAATAACCTCCACCGAGAAAAAGTGCACTTTCAGTTCGGTTAAAACAGTTTTCAGCACAATTGGGATCTACTGTCGGATCACAATCTTCACAGAAATTAACCACATTATCCTGTACATTGCCTAACGGGTCTCGATATTTCACATTGAAGGATTGGTATTGGTATTCGGCTACGGCATAGAATTGGGAGAACACATTGGCTTTGGCAAAAACCCTTGGGCCTATGGTTCGGCTGGTAACCTTGTCGTTCTGTGCGAAGTAGTCGAAAGTAGAAGAGTAGGAGTAATTGATCCCTGCACCAAGAATCAACCAATCCTTTACAGCATAACCTACCCCGGGAGAGAAATCCAGAAGCCAACCGTTATTATAACTGAATCCTACATAACTACCAACATGAAGGCCCTTCAGTTTGCTTTTGTCATCCAAAGCATCATCGACTTCACTGTTTCTTTGTCCTTGGGCCGTCGTGGCGAAAATAAACAGGGCTGCAACAACCCATGTCAACAACTTGAGATTTTTCTTCATTATCATTATTATTTCAATTGCTAAATTCAAATTTTGCTTTCATATATTAAGACGCAAAAAAATGCTTATGGTTGGGGTTATCCCGAAATTATCGGACTAAATTGGCAGTTTAATTCTAATCATGAAAGTTTTTTCCTTTAAAAATTATAAATATGTCCGTTCAGCGAAATGATTTGAATATCCTTCTTCGGATTCTCTGCCTCATATGGCCTTTGGGCTTGCTCTTCTTCATCCTGATGAAAAAACAACAACCGAATGCATCCAAACAAGCCTTGAATATGGCACTGATTGGTTTCGGTATCAGTATGGTCTTAATCATCGTGTTTTCACTGCTGGCCTCTTAAAAATCGTGTTAATACAATTAAGTTGCCACAAACCATATCATATTTAGGAAAATTTTAATTAATTTGCTTTAAGAAAGTAATTATCTCATTTTAATCTTTAAATCATCATTATGGAAAATCAACTTAACAACAAGTTGCCTAATGCTCAGGTGTCTTTCATTTTGGGCATCGTTTCTATCTTTCCGGGTTGTCTTTGTAATCTTTTGGGACTGGTCTTGGGAATTGTGGGTTTTGTGATGGCGAAGAAAGCCATTGAAGAATATGAAGCCAATCCTGATTCTTATTCCAGCGAAGATTATCAGAAAGCACAGAATGGTAAGAAATTCTCAATGATAGGTATCATCCTTTGTGCAGTTTTGTTTATAGTAGGTCTTATCTTGAACCTAACCGGTGTTATGGCCGGATTGATGGATCAGGGAGGAGGATTCTAATCCACCCTTGATACATGCAATATAAAGGTATTCTACTTCCAATGCTCCTATTGTTATCAGTAGGGGCATTGGTTGTTTATTTTATTTTCTCTCCATACGAGTACGATTTGTTGCCTTGTCCGATATATGAATATGGCGGTATCTATTGTGGAGGATGTGGGATGCAAAGGGCCTTGCATCATCTCCTGCATTTTGAAATAGGGAAAGCATTATCCAATAATTTGTTATTACCGGTTTGGATATTCTTAGGATTGGACTATACCCATTCCATATTCTTCAAAAATAGAACCCGCAATCCCTTGTTGATGAAGAATTGGATGCCTTGGTTCGTATTCGTATCATTGGGAATATTCATTATTCTGAGGAATATCCCATATTATCCGTTTGATTTATTGGCACCGATATGGGAATAATCAAACAAGAACATTTGCCCTGACATTTATATTTGAAAATCAGCATAATCCTATAGGAAAGATGAGCCAGAAGAAAAGGAAACAGAACAAGAAAACATCGAAAAAGAAAAAAGTAGTAAAATCGTTGATCAACCCTTTCTCAAAATTGGATTGGACTTTGGCCGGTATCATTTTGGGGCTTTCTTTTCTTGTTTATGCCAATACGATAGGTCACGACTTCGCATTGGATGATAATTCGGTTTTGGTCGATAGCCATATCGTCAGGGGTGGGGTCAAGAATATCGGTACAATATTCCAAACCCGTTACCGACAAGGAACTTTCGGTGATGCAAGTACAACATATCGCCCCGTGTCCATTGCGATGTTTGCTACAGAGTGGTCTATTTCTCCGGAAACGCCATCCATCCATCATTTTTTCAATGTATTGTTTTATGCAATGGCTTGTGGCTTGCTCTTCCTGACATTCAGGAGGATTTTGAAGGATTATTCATCCTGGATACCATTTATAGCGACTGTTGTCTTTGCCGTACATCCGGTCCATACCGAAGTGGTGGCTAACATCAAGAGTAGGGATGAAATCATGGTGTTTTTCTTTGGCATACTTTCTTTATATCTGATTTGGAAATACATTCAGGACGAATCCCAAAAGAAATTTTGGGGGTTTTCTCTGCTGGCTTATGCACTGGCGTTGTTTTCCAAAGAAAATGCAGTCAACTTTTTCATTCTCATTCCGATGACTATCTATTTCTTTTCAAAATTGCCAATGGATAGGTTATTACCCATTGCAGGTAGTTTTTTAGTTCCCACTTTGATTTTTATTGGGATAAGAGCTTCCATACTGGGCAGTGCTACCGGAATCGAAAGCGAAATACATCTGATAGATAATTTTTTGATGGGAGCGGATGGAATTGTTCAGGAAAAAGCAACGGCCATGTTGGTGATGGGGAAATACCTGTTACTATTATTGTTTCCTTATCCACTTATTTGTGATTATAACTACAATTATATTCCGGTAACCAATGCAATGGATTGGAGGGTTATCCTTTCCGTAATACTCCATGTGGGAATGTTGGCTTATGCTTTAATGAACTTTAAGAAGAAAACATTGCTTTCCTTTGCGATATTGTTTTATTTGGTCAATATGGCTCTTTATTGCAATTTATTCATTGTCATCGGGGCAGGTATGGGGGAGAGGTTTCTTTTCATAAGTTCTTTCGGTTTCTGTTTGGCATTGGCTTATGGCCTCAGTTATTTTCTAGGGGGAGTGGAACAAACAGAAAATACGGAGCTAAATGATTTCTTTTCCAAAAAACCAGCCTTAATTGGAATCCTAGCTGTTGTTACTTTGGTATTTTCATATCTGACATTTGACCGAAATCGGGATTGGTATGACTCATACTCCCTTTATGAAGCGGACTTGCCCAAGGCACCGACCAGTTCTAGATTACACGGATACATGGGGACGGAATTCATGAAAAGGGGGAAAGATGCTACTGATGAAACCGTAAAAAACGAATATTACGATAAGGCGATAGAGGTTTATAAGAAAGCAGTGGAAATCCATCCCGGATATACCGAAGCCATCGGCCAACTAGGTTTAGGATATTTCAGGAAGAATGATAGGGCGACTGCCGCCCAATATTATGAACGGGCGATCCAAGATCCTCAATGTAAAGGTTCGATCTACAGTAATTATGGAACCATGCATTTTATGGAATATCAGCGATTATATTCGGAAGGACGTGTAAATGAAGCTCGTGAAAGATTGAATGTTGCCAAAGAATTATTTGAAAAGGGGGTGAAAAGACAAGCTAATTATTCTGATGGATGGATGAATTTGGGGAGTACATACGGTTCTTTGGGCAATCATGCCAAAGCAATTGAATGTTTTAAAACGGCCCTTACCTATGATCCTGTAAACAAGGCCCAATTGAATTATTTTATCGGCACGGCTTATAAAAATCTAGGGCAATCTCAAAAATCAAGGGAATTTATTCAAAAAGCAGCAAGATTGGACAGTGAGTATGCCAAATATTTGAAGTAGAATTTCTTTTTCAAATATTACTATTTTACAAATTTGTTAAATTTAGGATGCTTTCTCATCGTAAATTCGGACATTAATTATGTCACAATATAATCATTCGGTCTTTCGTAATATAATATGGCAATGCGGCTAAAAAAAATATTTCTTATAGTGTTTTTTGCGGGTCAGGTGTTGTGTCTGTTGGGGCAGAAGTCTGATATGCAGAATTTTATTCCATTTGTGTCTGATTCTGATTTCAATAATGCATTGATAAGTATTTCCCTTATCGATATTGAAACCGGCAGTCTGTTGGGTGAGCATCAATCCGACATGAGTTTGGTGCCGGCATCATCCATGAAAGTTATCACGACGGCCACTGCATTAGCTGTCTTGGGAAAAGACTTCAAATTCAAGACCGAACTCCAATATGACGGAGAAATACTGAAAGATGGGACACTCAAAGGAAATATATATATAAAAGGATTTGGAGATCCAACATTAGGAGCAGAAAAACCCGAAGGCAATATACCCTATGTCCAATTAATGTCCGAATGGGCTACAAAGATCAAAGCCCTTGGAATTCGAAAAATAGAAGGTAAGGTTATAGGAGACGCTTCCGCATTCGAATATGCAGTATTGGCACCTACCTGGCAATGGAACGACATTGGGAATTATTATGGTGCAGGTGCTTCAGGATTGAATATCAATGCAAATACCTATGAGTTGGAATTCAAACAGAATCCCCAGCTCAACGGCCGCCCTGCCGTTAATACGGTTACTCCGAACATCCCCAATCTTTATTTAATCAATGAGGTGGTTTCTGCGGGAAGAAATTCAGGAGATAACTGTTATATCTACGGGGCTCCTTACCAATATGTTCGTTATTTAAGAGGTTCTATCCCACTGGGAAATGGCAAGTTTACAGTCAAGGGAAGTATTCCTGAACCTGCTTTTACCGCTGCAATGTTGCTTTTGGAAGAACTGGAGAATCAGGGAGTTGCAACAAATAAGATTGCAACGACTCAATTAGAGGAATTCCAAAGTGGGAATACGACATCTGTGAACCGGAAAAGCATCCATGTCCATCATTCCCTTCCATTATCCCAAATCATGAAAATTACCAATGAGGAAAGTATCAATCTATACTGTGAGGCAATGCTGAAAATGCTGGGTTTGAAACAGAAAGGTGAAGGTAGCCTAGAGAAAGGAATTGAAACAATCAAGGAATATTGGGAGGACAAAGGCTTGGATACAAAAGGATTTTTCATGGAGGATGGAAGCGGATTGTCTCCTAGGAATGGTATCACGTCAAAGCAGTTTGCTTCTATTCTAAAACTCGTAGCCAAGGACAAAGCCTTGTTTAATGATTTTAAAAACACACTTCCCCTTGCCGGGCAAACCGGCACATTAAAATTCATGTTCAGGAATTCTCCGGCTAAAGGGAGAATATGGGCGAAGACCGGTTCCATGCGTCGGATTAGAAGTTATACCGGTTATGTGAAAGCCAATTCGGGGAAGTGGCTGGCTTTTTCGGTAATGGTAAATAATTATACATGTTCGAGTGCTGCCGCAAGAAAAAAACTCGAAAAAATAATGGAATCCTTTCTTACATATTGATTTTATCTATAATTGAATTGTTGTTTTTCTATGTCACAGATTTAGTTAATTGTTGATTACCTAATCCTTCCTTTGGCATTGGTTTTGGAATACAGATGGGTGTTGGACATACGCACAAGCCCATCAACTTTTCAAAACTAATAATAATGAATCGGTCAATTACAAAATTCTTTTTCTTATTGGTTCTAACCTTTGCAGGAGTTTTCTCGGCAACAGCCCAGATAACAAAGGAAGAATTGGTTGAGAAGGGAGAATTCAATAACAAAGTGTATGTTGCCATACAACAAGAAGAATTGGATGAAAATACAAAATCCATATTTATAGATAAGGGAGCTAAAATTAAAGGAGAATACGCTGATGGAACAGTTGTGGTTTCCCTTCCCGTTGGGAAAATAAATCACCTTCCAAATACAATTACGGATAAACTTTTTAATCCTGAAGTGGACTCGAAAATTGCGGCTACTTTAGAAAGAGAAGGAAATCAGGAATTTGCAATCGTTTTCTTTGAAGATCTTACATCTGATGAAATCAAACACCTTAAACAGGATTTCAATCTAATAGAAAAGGAATCCACCATTGTTGGTAACAAAGTGATGATGGTAGAAGGAAATGCTTCTTCTCTGGAAGGAATAGCTTCCCTTCCTAATGTAGCTTTTATTGATCACCTTTCTGAAGAACCGGAGCCGCTTTGTGACTTGTCCGAATCATTTTTGAATGCAGGTGCATTAAAACATAATACTTTGAGAAACCTCTCCGGAAAAGGAATGATCATCGGTTTGGGTGATGGAGGAGAGTTGGGAGAACACATCGATTTTGAAGGAAGGATTTTAAATGAAGCCAGTGGGACTTATTCCAGCTATTTGGATCATGGGGATAAGATCGCAGGTCTATTGGCAGCAAAAGGAAACCTGAAGGAAGAGCATGCCGGGCTGGCTCCCGATGCTAAAATCCTAACCCAGAAAACTTATCGTATTTTCTATTATTTGGATGATTATTATAATAAATATGATTTGAGGATAACCAATAATTCATATGGTTCTTCTTTCAATTGTACAAATGCGGGAAGATATGAATACTATAGCACCATCCTTGACAAACAGATGGTTAAATATGAAGATGTAATTCATGTCATGGCAGCAGGTAATAGTGGAGAAGCGGTTTGTGATGAGGGGTTTCCCACCGGATATCGTACTGTTTTAAAAGGATATGGGGCTGCGAAGAACGTATTGACGGTTGGTGCTGTTGGCTGGGATCATAAGGTATTGCCATCTTCAGGAAAAGGTCCTGCTTTGTATGGTAGGATTAAACCGGAAATCACTTCCCTGGGAGATGGGAATTATTCTACGGGCAACTATTATAACTATTCTGTTATTGGTAAAACCAGTGCGGCAACTGCCAATGCTACGGGAATAGCCACCTTATTGTATGAGAGATATAAACAACTACATGACGGGTTGAATCCTAAAGGAGCTTTGGTTAAAGCTGTGATGTGTAATACCGCTGATGATAGAGGTAATCATGGTCCTGATTTTGAATATGGCTTCGGAGTTCTGAATGCGGAAAATGCGGTTGAAGCTTTGGAAAACGAACAATATTTCCTAGATGAAATCAATACCACAGGAGAGAACAAAGAATTTACCTTTGATGTCGCACCCAATAAAAAACAGTTGAAAGTAATGTTATATTGGAATGATATTGATCAGCCGATATATGACGTCCCTACTTTGATTAATGATTTGGATATTAAAATCATCGATCCCGAAGGGGGAGAGGTATTGCCCTGGGTCTTGGATCATTCTCCGGCAAAAGTTGCCAATAATGCAATTAGGGGAATCGATAGAATCAATAATATTGAACAAATCACTTTGGATAATCCTAAGGAAGGACAGTATAAGGTGATTGTCTCAGGGCATAATATCACATCGGATGTGGTAAAGTTCGTAGTTACCCATACGGAAATTGAAGAAGAATTCAAGATTACTTTTCCGAATGAAGGACAAATATTCCATCCGGGAGAGCTTTTCTATATGAATTGGATGTCGAATTTGGATAATGTAACCGCTTATAAAGTAGAATTCTCTTTAGATGGAGGATCAAGCTGGGCAGTTATGAATGCCAACTATGATGCAGGAAAAAGAGTCCATCCATGGTATATCAATGGTAATGTTTCTTCTTCCAATGTGAAAATGAGGGTTACAGCTCTTGGTACGGGAAAATCCGTTACTTCGGATGTATTTCAAATCCTTCCTAGGGTTTCGGATTTGGTGGCTAGCCCTGTCTGTGGGAATTATGTAAATCTTTCCTGGACAGGAAATGAAAATGCAGTAGCCTACGAAATCTATATGATGCAGAAAGGTGAAATGCTGAAAATCGATGAGACAACAGATATGTCTTATTTGGTAGAGAAGAGACTGGAAGTAGGTGTTGCTGCTTGGTTCTCCGTAAAAGCCAAATATGCAGATGGCTACACTTCAAGAAGGGCCAATGCGGTTACCGCAACACCTAACGGTACTTACCCATGTACTTGGAGTGATGATATACAAATCGTCACTTTGGAAGCCGGTACGCTTAAAGGAAGAGAATTGACAAGCCTTTCTTTGGCCAATAAAAATAATTTGGTCATCGGATTCAGAAATGCAGGAAATAATCCGATTTCCAATTTTCCGATAGAAATCCAAGCAGGTGAAACGACATTTAACGAAACTGTAAATACAACCATTGCTCCGGGAGCTACATATACATATACAACAAGCAATTCTTTGGACTTTACCAAAGCCGAACGCTATAATGTAGTCGTTACAGCTTCATTGGCAGACGATACCCACGATGGTTTGGACAGAATAGAAAAAGTCATTGAGCAGATAGTGAACCAGCCGGTTTTACTTCCTTCCGTTTCTACTTTGGATAACATGCCTTTAGGCAATGTCAAAGAAAGTGTAATAGGAGTGGATGGTGCTTCTCACTGTGATTTCAATACCCATAACGAAGCAGGTTATATAAAAACCTTCAAGACCGAAGAACAGTTAGGACGGATAATGTCTATCTGGAATAATTCTCCGAATTATGATTCGGAATTGGTGATGACTAGAAACCTGAGCAATTATATGACAAAGGATGTTTTCCTAAGATTGTTCTATAGTCAGGATGTAAATACGAATACCGATAATGGAGCCGTAGTCGAAATTAGAGGAGAAGATACTGATTCATGGGTCAAAGTCCTCGACTTGGATAGAACCGGGAAATGGATCAATACGGATTACATCAATCTTTCTGATATCATAAACGGTGCAAGTCAGGAACTTTCAACCAGTACCCAATTAAGATTCAGGGTCTATGGTGAGTCTGTTTTGAATATCGATGCAATCGAATTGAAAGATTATAACAGCACACTTCCTGTGGAATTGGAATACTTTGATGCAACAAGAATTGAAGAGAATACATTGTTGGAGTGGAAAACCGCATCAGAAAAAGACAATGCATATTTTGAAGTCCAGGTAGCTAAAGGGGATGAAGAATACAAAAATGGAAACTTCATCACTTTGGAAATCGTCGAAGGACACGGTACAACTGCCGAAGCACAATTCTATCATTATAATGATACTGAAAGATTCAAATCCGGAACAAGGTATTACAGATTGAAACAGGTTGACTTCAACGGACAATATGAATATTCGGAAGTAGTCCCTGTTCATTTCGAAGACCAGCCCAAATTCGATATCAGGATATTCCCTAATCCGACGTTCATCGGAGTAGGCACGAATATCTTCTTCGAATTACCGATTGACTCTGATGTGAGTTTCACACTAACGGATGTTTCAGGAAGGGTGTTGACCGAAAAAAGAGATTTCTATGAGGCCGGAAGCGTAACCTTCTCCCTAGAAATCGTAAAGGATCTCCCTCCGGGTGTTTACTATTTGTCCGGAACATTGGAACACAACAGGCAGGTTGTTGCTAAGATTCTAAAAATTAGAGATTAATAAAATAAAATCGCCTGTTGGAACGACGACGGCGATAAGACTTGATTGATTTTATTATTCATGGTTGGGTGCTCGGGAATTTTTCCGGGCATCTTTATTTTCTAATAGCTTCAACCGGATCCATGAAAGCGGCAATAATCGCCGGGATAATACCCGAAACAATACCCGTAATGGTAGAGGCGGCAATACCCACCATTAGGTTTTTGAAACTCAGGGTTATTTCGAAATCCAGAAAACGAGTCAATCCCAAACCGAACAGCCAAACGAAAAGAATACCCAATAAACCTCCAACCATACAGAGAATAATGGCTTCCGTAAGGAATTCCGTCAAAATAACCTGCCATTTCGCACCCAATGCTTTTTTGATTCCAATGATATTCGTCCGTTCTTTTACAGAGACAAACATGATGTTGGCTACACTGAACATCCCCACTATCAAGGCAAACAGGCCGATAACCAACCCGGCAGAACCTACAATCGCAAAAATACTGTCCAATGCTTTTGAAAAAATGGAAATATTGTTCAATGCGAAATTGTCTTCGGTTTTAGGTTTCAATCTTCGTGAAGCCCTTAATATACTGGTGATTTCATCCTTCATCTCATCCAAAGTGACACCATCTTTGGCTTTTACATTAATCGAACCACCCCGGCGTGTATTCGTCTTGACATCAGTAATCTTACGGGCGAATTCATACGACAATAACAACGCACCATCAAAATTGAGGGGGTTGATCAAATCTTTACCCGATTCGGCCAAGACACCTATGACAAAACACTTCCTCCCCAATACCTTCACTCTCTTTCCTATGGGATCAATCTCTCCAAATAATTCCTTAGCCACACGGTATCCCAATATGACCTGATTCTTGCCTACACCGTATTCTGTTTCAGAATAAAACCTTCCTTTTTCGAATTCCAGATTGAAAATCTGTGCATATTTATCGGTTACGGCAATCGTAAAAGCACCTTCTACACTGCTAGAACCGAATTCTACGGTCTTGGGCCCGATGAATGAGGAATAGGTGACCATTTTTGCTGTTCTCATACGACTTTTTAGAGCCTTGTAATCCGTTACACCGGGTTTAGGTCTCCTCATCCATTTCCAATAATTGGCACTGGGATCTTCTCCCCATGAAAACTGACTTACATAAATCACATCATCACCCAATTTATCAAAACTGCTCCTGATATTCGCCTCCATCGAATCTACCGCCGTATTGACCATTACCACACACCATATTCCAATGGTAATGCCAAGCAATGACAAAAAAGTCCTCAACTTGTTTCCTGTCAATTGTTGAAAAGCTTGTGCTATACTCTCGTAGAAGATTTTAAAGAGTGTACTCATGATGGTTTGAATAATGGAAGTTCCATAGGATTGGTGATTTTACGAAAATCGGAATTTATACCCTGTTTTCATGAACTTAGTAGATGAATGTAACGTAATTCTATATGAACGGTTCAAATTAGAGGCTTTTCTTGATAATTATATGCTTCCAATTGGGATTTTTATATTTTTGTGGACATTTTTCGGAATGATATTAACCCCTGTTTTAAAAAGGGATTTAAATACTTGTGATCCAATATGAAGTTGTCGAGTTTTGATTTTGAATTGCCGGATGAATTGGTTGCCAAATATCCGGCAAAAGAAAGGGATGAATCCCGATTAATGGTTGTTCATCGTGATACCGGTAAGATAGAGCATAAGGTATTCAAGGATGTTATCAATTATTTTGATGAAGGTGATGTTATGGTGTTTAACAACACCAAAGTCTTTCCGGCCCGACTATTCGGTAAAAAGGAAAAAACAGGAGCCAATATCGAAGTTTTCCTTCTAAGGGAATTGAATCATGATGCACGTCTTTGGGACGTATTAGTCGATCCTGCTAGAAAAATCAGGGTCGGTAATAAACTTTATTTTACCGATGAAGATGAAATGGAAGCCCTGATCGCAGAGGTTGTCGATAATACGACTTCAAGAGGCCGGACCATCCGTTTCCTTTTTGATGGTACAGATGACGAATTCAATCGTGATTTGTTCAAATTAGGGAAAACACCTTTACCTAAATATATCAATAGAGATGCCGAACCGATTGATAGGGAACGTTATCAAACAATATATGCCAAGGAAATAGGAGCCGTAGCTGCTCCAACGGCCGGTTTGCATTTCAGCCACCACCTCATGAAACGATTCGAATTATTGGGTGTCGATTTTGCAGAATTAACACTTCATATTGGTCTAGGTACTTTCAGGAATATTGAAGTTGAGGATTTGTCCAAACATAAAATGGATGCCGAATATTTCAAAATAGAACAGAAGGCAGCAGATATTGTTAATCAGGCCAAAAAAGCCAAGAAAAGAATATGTACGGTAGGAACGACCTGTGTTAGATCCGTTGAATCGGCCGTCTCGGCAGACATGTATCTGAAACAGGCGGAAGGTTGGACCAATAAGTTCATCTACCCACCATATGATTTTCAGATTTCCAACGCTATGATTACCAATTTCCACCTGCCTAAATCCAGTCTTGTCATTATGATTTGTGCTTTTGGTGGTTATGATTTGATCATGAAGGCATATGAAGAAGCGATCAAGGAAAAATACCGCTTCTTTAGTTATGGTGATGCCATGCTCATCTTGTAACAATCCGATATAATTTGGCGTTTAAATTATATATAGGAGTCCTGTGGAATCCCACAGGACTTTTTTTGCCTTTTGCCATAATGAAAGATGAATATTGACGTTACTTTGGAAATACCTATTCTATGATAAGGCTACTGACTGTTTTTTTCTTTTCAATCTTTTTTTCTTTTTATAATATCACCAATGCAGCCGAAATCCATATCGATTTCTATGGCGAATCTATCGGCATAGAATATGATCCGGTAATGGTGGCCACTTACAAAGGTGGACTGTTGAATGAACAGGATATAGAAAAAGCCTACAAGATTCTTGAAGAAAGGGATTTTTCTATTTTTCTTCATTCACTCCGGAATGCACGACTCAATTACCACCTGAACGATTGGCTTTATTCCAAATTGATGTTCGAAGTGTTGGAAAAGACCTGTAAAGGCAGATCGGATAGGTTCAGGAATATGTTGGTATGGATTACCCTGGCCAAATCCGGTTTTGATGCTCGTGCAACATTTACTCGCTCAGAACTGTATGTCAATGTCGCAACACGGGAAGAAGTTTTCGAATCCCCTATGTATGATGATAGAGGCAAGAGTTTTGCCAATCTTTCAGTCCTTTTGGAGAAAGGGAGGGATGTGGTTGTAGTATATGGTGTCAAGCATATACCCAATACTGGGGGAAGGGATTTTTCGTTTAAATTGGAACATAAGCCCCGGCTTCAATCTCGCATTCAACGTTTTTCCTATGAATTCGATTTTAAAGGGGAAAGGAAAAGGTTATTTGCCGATGTTAATCGGACATTCATTGATATAATGGAGGAATATCCGAATTTTGACGAAATAGACTATGTGACGACTCCTTTTTCAGATGCTTTGAGGAATTCCCTTTTACCCGAATTGAAAAGGGAAATCAGAGGAATGGGAGAAAAGGAAAAAATGGAGTTTTTGGTTACGTTCACTAGGCTGGGATTGACCTACGGTTCTGATAAAAAGACTTTTGGTAATAAGAACAGACCGCTTACCGCAGAAGAAGCATTGTACTATCCCGCAGTGGATTGTGAAGATAAGGTCGCCGTTATCTATAATCTCGTCAAGGAACTTACACCCAACCGGGCGGTAGTTCTGGCTTTACCGGATCATCTTTCTTTTGCCGTAGAATTGAGCCAGCCTTTTGGAGTAACCTATCGTTACAAAGGAAAACAATACACGATATGCGATCCTACCGGCCCGGAGAGTACCTGCGAAATCGGCATATTTCCGGAAAATAGGAATATCCGAAGGGCAGAAGTATTGGGGGAGTTGAAATAGTGTAATTTTAAATGCTTGATTATCAGCAATGTATGCTTCTGGTAAAAAAGTTGTAATATATAATTGCAATGCTTACATTTGCGGCGAAATTATAGGCAGAATATTTGTAAGTGAATATT
>JAHDFN010000161.1 GCA_020628145.1 Saprospiraceae bacterium
GTTGGTAATGATTTCATTTCCATCCAAACGAAGCTTATTGTCGATTTCCAATACCCCGGTGTTTGAATTGCCGCTGGCATCGGTTGTAGCTTTTAATTCTACACGGCCGGTTGCCGTTAATAAATTAAGTTTGGTTGTACTTGCCGGGTTTAAATAGTAGGATGTATTATCCTTGTCATAAAAGATTTTTGCCCTAATATTTCCATTGACGTCCAGTTTACTCGATGGAGTATTATCTCCGATGCCCACACTGCCATTGCTTATCACTTTGACTTGTGCATAATTAACCTCTGGGGTAAGGAAGAATAAAACGGTTAGGATAGTAAATAATTGAATCGTTTTCATAATGAATGATTTTGATAAAGTTTGATAATGATTGTTCGTAAGCATTGAACCTTGCAAACGGGTGGCTATCCATCTCCTTGCAAAAGGACATTGGAATAAGAATCCCATCGTTACTTACTGGATAAAACTACCGGCGCCGGTTACTTTAAGCCTGTGTTTGTTTATCAATGATTACATTACAAATGTATGGGGAAGGAGAGGTTGCCAAAACCAAAAAAAAATCAAAAACCTAATTGTGATTTATTAAACCATATGTGTATTTTATTGATAAATAGCATTTTGAATTTGTGAAATGATATTTAAATTTTATGTTTTGTGAAATGTGATATTAATTCTTCTCCTCGAAATGTATTTAAATGGTTTCTAAATAAGGGAAAATAAATTCATACCTTGAATCCGGTTCGTATCCAGATTAACTTGCCTTAAAAATTAAATGATGGACGTACTGACTGCTGCCCGTTTACAAATGGCTTTTTCCTTAGGGTTCCATATTATTTTTGCCTGTATAGGAATGACGATGCCTTTCCTAATGGCTTACGCCGAATGGAAATGGTTGAAAACAGGAGAGGAGGTCTATAAGGACTTGGCTAAGGCATGGTCGAAAGGGGTGGCCATCTTTTTTGCTGTCGGTGCTGTATCAGGGACGATGCTTTCATTTGAATTGGGATTGTTGTGGCCCGAATTCATGGAACACGCCGGAGGTATCATCGGTATGCCTTTTTCATGGGAAGGAACTGCTTTTTTCGTTGAGGCCATTGCTTTGGGGTTATTTCTTTATGGTTGGGAAAAACTCAATAAATGGGTACATTGGGTTTCCGGAGTGATTGTAGGTTTATCCGGTTTGGCATCGGGAATCCTAGTGGTTGCCGCCAATGGTTGGATGAACAGCCCTGCCGGCTTCGATTATGTGGATGGCAAATTCTTGAATATTGATCCTTTGGCGGCAATGTTCAATGATGCTTGGTTTTCACAAGCCCTGCACATGTGTCTGGCTGCATTTGTTGCTACGGGGTTTGCCGTTGCCGGATTACACGCATTATTATTGATCAAGGATCGACGGAATATTTTCCATCGCAAAGCATTGATCATTGCAATGGTATTCGCTTCTATTTCCTCGATTTTAATTCCCTTGTCGGGAGATATTGCTGCCAAAAGCGTAGCAGAAAGGCAACCTGCAAAATTAGCAGCGATGGAAGCTCATTATCATACCGAGAAAGGAGCATCATTGATTATTGGAGGCATTCCCGATGACGAAACAAAAACGGTAAATTATGCATTCCATATTCCTTATGCCCTGAGTTTTTTGGCACACGGGGATTTTAATTCGGAAGTAATCGGTTTGGATCAGATTCCCGAAGAAAACCACCCGCCGGTTTTAATTACACATTTGGCTTTCCAAATCATGGTCGGGATAGGTACGTTTTTATTCATTGTCGGATTGGTTTATTTCTTCTTATTTTGGAAAAAAAGAGAGACCATTTTTAAAAATTGGTTTTTACGACTCGTCACATTTTGCACTCCTCTGGGTTTTATCGCCGTCGAAGCCGGTTGGACGGTTACGGAAGTCGGCCGCCAACCTTGGATTATTTATGAAATAATGAAAACAGCCGATGCTGTGACACCCATGCCGGGAATCCAATTCTCCTTTTATATGACTTTGTTGATTTATTTGTTTTTATCTGCTGTGTTGGTCTTTATCATGTATAGGCAGATTAAAATGTTGCCGGTTAATTATCCTTCTTCAATAGCTCATTTAAATCAGGAAATAAAATGATGGAATTCATTGTCATAGTACTCGGCATTTCATTTTATTTTTATGTCATCTTCGGTGGTGCTGATTTCGGGGCGGGTATTCTGGAATTATTTACCGGTAATAAAAGTATTAAACCCATTTATAAGGCAATAGCACCGGTTTGGGAAGCCAATCATATGTGGTTGATTCTGGCGGTTGTCATAATTTTCAATGCTTTCCCACCTATTTATTCCCGGATGTCCATTTCCCTTCATATTCCATTGTTTATAGTTTTAATTGGAATTATCATGAGGG
Organism: Saprospiraceae bacterium; assembly: GCA_020628145.1. Taxonomy (GTDB): domain Bacteria; phylum Bacteroidota; class Bacteroidia; order Chitinophagales; family Saprospiraceae; genus JAHDCE01. Next base: position 2,393 of record JAHDFN010000161.1, read on the forward strand.
GGACGGCATTTACTTTCAGGCATTATGATGCGGTAGATGATGGCGTAAAAAAATATTATAATTTCTTTTTCCGTTCATCGAGTTTGCTCACTGCATTGTTTTTAGGCATTACCCTTGGAGCGATGATTATGGGAGGTGTTACGGATGCTGAGGGTATTTCTTTCCCGGATAAATATATTTATCCCTGGCTGAATCCTTTTTGTGTTTCCATTGGAATATTTACGGTTTTCTTATTTGCCTATATAGCAACGGTATATATAATCGGTGAAACGGAAACCGAAGAAGAAGCCCTTTATTTTTCAAAAATAGCCTGCCGTTTTTTAATTGCTTTATTTGTAATCGGCGGGTGGGTATTAATTCTCGCTTATCTAAAAGAGGTGCCGTTTGTTTCAGATTTTTTAAGCAATCCCATTTCAATTGCTTCTTGGGTTCTCGCTACGGCTTTTGTGCCGTTGATCCTCTTTTTAATGAATAAAAATAATGTTTTGGGAATGAGGATTTCGGTGGCGGGGCAGGTAGCTTTTATCATGTTGGCTTGGGCGGCGGCTCAATTGCCCAATATCATTTTTATGGAAAACGGAAATCATTTGACTTTATATAATTCCGTAGCCGGTCCATCCACGTTATATTACTTGACAATAGCACTTGTTATCGGAGTTATAATTATTTTTCCTGCCTTGTTTTATTTATTCAAGGTATTCAAATCGGATTGACTTTAAAAATTCAAAGGGTCCAAATTCTTGAAATGACCGTTCATCCTAACTTTCTCCTGAAGGGATTGCATTTCTATTACATTCGGGATCAATTGGTGTAGATGTGCCAACATGAATTCCTGCCTTTCCGTTTCTGTATTCAACTTGAGGAAATCATATTCCTGCCCAGGAGAAAATCCGACATGGTGTCCCATAGGAAATGTATTAAATATTGATGGATCGTTTTGAATCTTTTTGTCGATGTCCAATAAGTCGTATAACTCCTCAATCAATGAGATGATTTCCCGGTTCTTCATGATATCCCCATCTTCTACATCTTCCAGGAACTCAACTTCTGCACCTCCATATGTTTTGCCGGGAGTTTGTCGGTAGAATTCTAATATTCTGAATCTCCGCCGACCTATCGTTTTGATATCCGATTCTCCCGAAGCATAAGCTTGGGTCGTTTCCAACAATTCGACTTCAGTACCGTATGCTAAGACTTTGTTATCATTAAAACAAGGAATTCCGAATAATAGGCAATCCTTCACTAATGCTTGATAACGGGGTTCGAATATATGTAAGTTGAGCTGTTCTTTGGGGAATACCACTAACTTTAGGGGAAACATGGGTAGAAATGCCATAAATAATATTTCAGAATTTAAAATATATGCTATTAATTGGGTAACTTGGTCACTACAGTCTCTGCCAAAACTAACACAAAATTAATAGTATGTCTTGAATCTTTTAAATCTTTATCAAAATGAGAATGTCCCAACCTAAAACCATAATGATAGGAAAATTGTGTTCCTTCCTTTTCATCTTCTTTCTTTTATTATCATCATGTAAGAAAAAAGATTATACCGCAAGAGTGATGCCCGAATCAATGGGAACCTATGTCTATGCCTATACTTCGGGTGTGATTTCACGTGGCGATGTGGTTAAGATCCGCTTTAATGCTCCTATTGTGGATGATGGGGATATTGGTGGAGTCATCGAAAAAGGACTTCTTAATATTTCCCCTTCTATAAACGGGGAAGCCAAATGGGAAGATGATCGGACGATTTCATTTACTCCGGATGCTTACTTTGATCCTTCACAACAATATAAGGGGATTGTCGCTGTACATCGGATTTTTGAAAATGTTCCCGATGATGTGAAGGAATTCGAATTCAACTTCAGAACCAAGGAACAGTTCTTCAATGTCGAAATTGATGGCCTGAATGCTACGTCAAATGATGACTTGACCCAACAGGAAATCATCGGGAATATATATTTTACCGATGTGGTGGAATTGGATAAGGCCAAAAAGGTCATCAATGCCCGGCAAAGAGGAAGCAATCTCCCGATAGAATTCATTCAGGGGAATAAACCTACCGATTATCAGTTCATCATTTCAAATGTTTCTAGAGGAAATGGATCATCTGCCGTGGATGTTTCTTGGAATGGTAAAAGTATCGGTGTTGCTGAAAAAGGGAACAAGGAAATCGAAGTTCCTGCTTTGGGCGATTTCAAAGTTGTAAATGCTAGGGTCATCAAACAGGGAGATCCTCATTTGCTGCTTACGTTTTCCGATCCCCTCCAGTCAGATCAAAGCCTTATAGGTATGATGAAGGTGGCCAATTATTCAGGCATTTTAAGATATGTCATTGATGGGAATCAGGTGAAGGTATTTCCCAAAAACAAATTGGAAGGGGATAAATCCATAACGGTTTATGGAGGGATAAAGAATGCTGCCGGTGTGGAAATGTCAGACCCCAGTGTTTGGTCTTTCAAATTTGATGAAACCATGCCGACTATTTCGCTTGTGGGAAGAGGTGTCATCATGCCCGAATCAGAAGGTTTGATATTTCCTTTTGAAGCTGTAAACCTGAATGCGGTAGAAGTTGAAATCTTTAAAATCTTCGAAAATAATCTTCTTCAATTCCTACAAACGAATGATTGGGATGGTGATTACCAATTGAATAGGGTAGGACGTATCGTTCATCGTGAAAAAGTGGATCTGGGTAAATTGAATCCTGATGCAGATAAAACCAAAATGTCCCGTTATGCTTTGGACTTGCAACACCTTATCAAAAGGGAACCGGGAGCTATTTATCAGATTCGATTGGGCTTCCTTCCGGGGTATTCGGATTTCTATTGTGGGGATAATCCGAAAAATGGAGAAAACCTGACACAACTCCAGGATGAAAAAGATTTGGATGATGAATCGATTATGACCTATTATTACGGCCCGGATGGATATTACGATGATTATTCCTATCGGGATAAAAGGGACCCTTGTAAACCGGCCTATTATAATTACAATCGTTTTGTAAAAAGAAATGTATTCGCTTCTAATTTGGGGCTTGTCGCCAAGAAGGGGAATGACGGTTCCATTTTCGTTGCAGTCAATGATTTGAGGACAACGGATGAGGTCGTTTCTGCCACGGTAAAAGCATATGATTATCAACAACAACTATTAGGATCTACCACAACGGATGGAACAGGAGTCGCCCAATTGATTACGGATAGGGAACCCTACTTCCTTGTAGTGGAAAGTGGAGAGGAAAGAGGTTACTTGAAAATCAATGATGGGAATTCCCTTTCGTTGAGCCGTTTTGATGTCAGTGGTTCTGTTACCCAAAAGGGTATCAAAGGATTTATCTATGGTGAGCGGGGTGTTTGGAGACCCGGAGATACCTTGTATTTGAACTTTGTAATGGAAGACAAAATGGATAAGATTCCGGATTCCCATCCCGTAGCTATGGAAATCTATGATTCAAGAGGACAATTACAGGATAAGATAATCACTAGGGAAAACTCAGGAGGCATATACAGCTTTACAACCAATACTACACCGGCTTCTCCTACGGGTAATTGGATGGCAAAAGTTAAAGTAGGAGGTGCTGTCTTTTCCAAGAGCCTGAAAATAGAAACGGTAAAGCCCAACAGGTTGAAAATAAATCTGGATTTCGGCAAGGATGAATTGATGTATTCCGACGGAGAAGCCAGAGGAGAATTACAATCCATGTGGTTGCATGGAGCACCGGCCGGCAACCTTAAAGCCAAGGTTGAAATGCAATTCAGACAGAAGAAAACCACATTCAATAAATTCAAGGATTTTGCTTTTGATGATCCTGCCCGTAAATTTTCTTCAGAACCCATTGTTGTCTTTGATGGTAATTTGGACAAAGACGGTAAAGCAGATGTGAAGGTGAAATTGGAAGCCAAAGGCAGCTCTCCCGGTAAATTGAAAATCGGTGTCAAATCAAGGGTGTTTGAGAAAAGTGGAGATTTCAGTACGGATAATTTCAGTATTGATTACAGCCCTTATGATACCTATGCCGGTGTTTATATCCCTAAAAATAAATATGGTGAAAAAAGACTTGATTATGGTAAAACCAGTACCATAGAGGTAGCTGCACTGACTCCGGATGGAAGAGTTGCTTCCAATCGTAATCTAAAGGTCGGACTTTACCGGATGGAATGGTCTTGGTGGTGGGATGCCGATGAAGAGGATTATACCAGTTATAATTCATCGACACATTATGGTGCAATAAGTAAATCAGAAGCGACTACGAATAGCAAGGGGTTGGCCGAAGTGGATTTGGAAGTGGCTAGATGGGGACGTTACCTTGTCAGGGTTTGCGATGAAGAAAGCGGCCACTGCTCGGGAGATATTTTCTATGCCGGATATCCTTGGAATGATGATGATGGACAAAACAACAAGGCGGCGACCATGTTGATGTTCTCTTCAGATAAATTGGAATATAATGTAGGTGAAAGTGTCCAATTGGAAATTCCTGCATCCGAAGTCGCAAGAGGACTGTTGACCATTGAAAACGGCTCAAGGGTATTGGAATCCAGATGGTTCAATGTAGTTAAGGGAGAAAATAAAATCAGTGTTAAAACCCAATCCGCTTGGGCGCCCAATGTATATGCTCATGTGACCCTCACCCAACCTCATGCACAGACTGAAAATGATTTACCTATCAGAATGTATGGAGTCATTCCGATTAAAGTAGTCGATCCTAAAACACAACTCGAACCCGAAATCAAAATGGCGGATAAATTAAGGCCGGAAGAGGAATTCATGGTTGAAGTCAAAGAAAAGAATGGAAAACCCATGTCCTATACTTTGGCCGTCGTAGATGAAGGCCTCTTGGACTTGACCCGTTTTGGCACACCCGACCCTTGGAATGTCTTTTATGCCCGTGAAGCTTTAGGGGTTAAGACTTGGGACATGTATGATCAGGTATTGGGTGCTTATGGTGGAGATTTGGAAAGGATATTAAGCGTTGGTGGTGGTGGTGAAATCAGGAAGAAAAAAAGTGGAGAACAAGCACAGCGTTTCAAGCCGGTGGTTAAGCATCTGGGGCCTTTTTATTTGGCCGGAGGCAAAAAGGCGTCGCATAAAATAACAATGCCCAATTATGTAGGCTCTGTAAGAACGATGGTCGTTGCGGCCCATCAGGGAGCGTATGGGAATGCCGAAGCAACCACTCCCGTCAAGAAACCATTGATGGTCTTGGCGACCTTGCCCCGTGTACTGGGGCCGGGAGAGTCCCTGAAACTACCGGTCAATGTTTTTGCAATGGAACGTAACATTAAGAACGTAACCGTTACGGTAGAATCCAATGATATTTTACAATGGCCCAATGGCAAAACCCAAACCATCACTTTCAGTAAACCCGGAGATCAAATCGTCGAATTTGATATGAAGGTGATGGAAAACATTGGTATAGGAAAGGTCAAGGTGACTGCCACCAACGGCGTGGAAACGGCTACCCATGAAATTGAATTGGATGTCCGCAATCCCAACCCGATGGTCACCAATGTTTACAGTTCGGTTGTCGATGCGGGAGAAACTTGGGAAAAATCATACGCTCCTTTGGGAATGGAAGGAACGAATGAAGGCATTCTGGAAATTTCGAATATACCTCCGATGAATTTGGGTGAAAGGATGAATTATCTCATTCGTTATCCACACGGATGTATCGAACAGACCACTTCTTCGGGCTTCCCCCAATTATACGTTTCCAAACTATTGGATTTGAATGAAAAACAGAAAAAAGAAGTACCTGGAAATATACAGGCTACATTAGAACGATTAAAATTGTTCCAAGTATCGAGTGGTGGATTCTCCTATTGGCCGGGAGGCAATGAAGCCAGCGAATGGGGAACCAATTATGGTGGCCATTTCATGTTGGAAGCCCAAAAACTAGGTTATGTCATTCCGATTGGAATGTTGGATAAATGGGTGAGGCAGCAACAGCGGTTTTCCAAGGATTGGGAATTCGATGACGGAGGATTCCATGATCATGGTCATTATAATAATAATGATTTAATGCAGGCCTACCGTTTATTTACCCTTGCACTCGCCGGTAAACCGGACAAGGGAGCCATGAACCGAATGCGGAATACAAAGGGAATAAGCCCCCAATCCAAATGGAGATTGGCCGCAGCTTATGGCATTACAGGGAATACTGATGTCGCTCGTCAAATCATCAATGGCCTTGATACCGAAGTAGAGGATTATGCGGAATTGGGTTACACCTATGGTTCAGGGATTAGGGATCGGGCAATGATGTTGGAAACCCTGGTTTCTATAAGTGAAAGGAAAAAAGGAGCCGAATTGGTCACGGCCATTTCAGAAGGGTTAAGTGAATCCCGGTGGTACAGTACCCAGTCCGTTGCCTATGCATTATTGGCTGTCGGAAAATTCGTAGGAGGGAATGAGCTGGGAGAAGCCTTTTCCTTTACCTATGCCATTGATGGAAATAAAGTGAATGGGGGATCATCCACACCGGTCTTCAATGTGGATGTTCCGATGGAAACGAAGGAAAGGAAATTGGAATTCAAAAATACTTCTTCCGGTATCCTGTATGCCAAATTGATATTGCAGGGAATTCCTGTAAAAGGAGATACGACTTCCGCTTCCAATAACCTGATCGTGAAAATCAGGTATATGGATAAAGAAGGAAGGACGTTGAATCCGAGAACATTGAAACAAGGGACGGATTTCATGGCTGAGGTAACAGTAAAGAATCCAAGTACGACCAAGCGGAAATATGATGAAATGGCCCTCACACAAATCTTCCCGTCCGGTTGGGAAATCACCAATTCCCGTATGGATGATATCGAAGGGGTTTCTAGTACGAAACCCGAATATCAGGACATCAGGGATGACAGGGTTTATACCTATTTCGATATCGGATCAGGGGCAACCCATAAATATGTCATACAGTTGAACGCAGCCTATCAGGGACGTTTTTATCTGCCGTCCATTTCCTGTGAGGCGATGTATGATAATTCCATTTCTGCCCGACAACCCGGTGGATGGGTGGAGGTAGTGAAGGATAAGGAAATTTAATTTAGGGATTTATTTTCTCCCAACCTATTAGTAATCCGATAGTTATCTCTAACTATCGGATTACTTTTTAGTTCAGGGCTACCAATTTTGAAAAAAAACACTATCTTTGCACCGCAGGGTGGAGCAGTTGGTAGCTCGTCGGGCTCATAACCCGAA
>JAHDFN010000162.1 GCA_020628145.1 Saprospiraceae bacterium
TAATAACTAACATACGACTAGAGTCAAAAGATTCGTTTATAATCGTATCAAATACAAAACCGGACGTTGAGACATCTAATTCCTCATTTTATCATAGAAAGAGTACGTGAAGAAAAGACCTACGGTCATTTTACGGCTTACACTATGTTTTTGGATATGTCCGGTTTTACTAATCTGACCGAACACCTTTTCAAGGAAGCAGGGCATGAAGGTGCGGAATTGATGTCGGATATTTTGAATGGCATTTTCGCCCCGTTGGTTGAGGTGGTATATAAGAAAGGAGGTTTCATTCCGTATTTTGCAGGAGATGCTTTTACCGCTATTTTTCCTCCCGGAAAAAATAGTATCGTCGCTGAAGACCTGGCAGATACTGCTTTGGAAATCCAACGCATATTTTCCCAAAGGAATGAATGGCACAAAGGAAAGGAATTCCCCATCCGATTGAAAATAGGATTGTCTTATGGTAATGTGGAATGGGGAATTGTAGGAAAGGAACATAAAGGATATTATTTCCGAGGTCAGGCCATAGATAACTGTGCGGCTAGTGAACACAGGGGGAATATCAATGAAGTAATTGTTGACCAATTATTCATCGAGCAATGTAATGATCCCGATTCGCATTTTACCTGTTCCAAATTAGAGGAAGGATATTATAAGGTCGTCGAATCCCAGTCGGGAAGAAGAGAAGAATCCCATTACACCATGCCGGAATTGAAAAGGGAGGATTTTCAACCTTTCCTTCCCGACAGTATTACAGATTATGCCGTTTCCGGTGAATACCGGGAGGTCGTTTCCGTATTCATTTCATTCAAGAATATCAACGATGTAGATGAATTCAATTCTTTTGCATCCATTGTCAGGGAACAGTTCTATAATTTTGCAGGCTATTTCAAAGAAATAGATTTTGGAGACAAAGGAGGAGTCATGGTCGGGTTCTTCGGCGCTCCACTGACTTTCGGTGATAATGGAGAACGAGCTTTGGAATTCATCCTTTCGCTTAAAAATGAATTGGCTTCCCTTCGGAAAAAATCCACATTGGAATATAAGGCGGGAATGACAATGGGCATGGTCTTTACCGGAATCATCGGAGGAGAAGAAAGATGTCAGTATGCTGCCGTTGGAAATACGGTGAATCTTGCCGCTCGTTTAATGGTTTATGCCGATTGGGGTGAAATATTGGTTGACAAGGAAATCATTAAGGAAAAGGGCTTCGGATTCAGGCACAAGGGAGATATCCTATATAAAGGATTCGAGGGGACGATATCTACTTTCAAACTGATAGGAAGAGAGGAACAAAAGGCATTTTATTCAGGTAGGATGATTGGTAGGGACAAGGAACTGAATGATCTCGTCGATTTTGCCAACCCTATTTTTGATAATACTTTTTCAGGCGTTGCTGTAATTTATGGTGAAGCCGGAATCGGGAAAAGCCGTTTGGCATTCGAAACAAAAAATGCCTTGGAAAAAAAGGGTTCCTTGAATTGGTACACCTGTCAGGCGGATCAGATTTTACAAAAGCCCTTCAATCCCTTCGTTTATCTGTTCAAAAACTTCTTCGAACAATCTTCCGAAAGGAATTACGATACCAATAAGGAAATTTTCGAAAGAAGATTCGAGGAACTGATATCCCAAAGCAAACTCAGATTGGCGGATCATCCCGAACTCGATGAAATCATTCGGGAATTGACCCGTACCAAAACGGTAATCGCCGCTAGACTGGGATTATATTATTCAGATTCCCTGTGGAATCAATTGGATGCAAAAGGTCGGTATCAGAATACGATTTCTTCTTTTATCAATGTACTCAAAGCCGAGGCTCTGATCACGCCTTTCGTTTTGGAAGTGGAAGACGGGCATTGGTTCGATGAAAGTACAAAGGCATTGTTGAGCCAGTTGGTCATCGTAATGAGGCACTATCCGGCCTGCTTGATGATTACATCCAGATATAATGATGATGATGGTTCAAAACCGGATTTTTTCGGGGAAACCCTTCCTATAACGATGCCACTTATCGAAATCGATTTGAATGTCCTTTCACCGGATGCCATCGAAGAATTCGCAATGGCGAAATTGGAAGGTGAAATCAGTAAGGAATTCAAGCAATTACTGGTTCGTACCACAAATGGAAACCCTTTTTATACGGAACAGGTTTTAGAATATTTTTCTGAAAGCGAACTATTACGTAAAAAGAATGATATCTGGCACATCAGGGATAAGAATGTGAAGATTTCAGGTTCTATCAATGCCGTATTGATGGCAAGGATAGATCGCCTGTCCGGTTTGGTCAAGGAAACCGTAAAGGCTGCTGCGGTTATCGGTAGGGAGTTTGAAGTCTCGGTGTTGAGTGAAGTGATGAAAACACAACGTGAATTCATCAGAAGAAACGGAAATACACAGGTTCTCCTGAAAGAACAGATAGAGACTGCGGAGAAGGGGCAGATTTGGAAAGCCGTTAATGAAATCAGATACATTTTCAAACACTCCTTACTCAGGGAGGCCGTCTATGATATGCAGCTCCGTACCCGCTTGAGGGAACTACATAAGTTGATTGCCGAAGCAATAGAAAGATTATACGAGGATCAGGTAGAAGAACGATATGCGGATTTGGCATTTCATTATGAACAGGCAGGGGTTAAAACCAAGATGAACTTATATCTCGAAAAAGCCGGGGATTATGCCAAACACAATTTTCAAAATGCACGGGCTATTTCCTATTATGATAAATTAGCGGACAACCTGGATCACATCAAACAGCAACCCGCCTATGTGAAGACCCTTCTGAAAAAAGCCGACATTCTCATTCTGATTGGAGACTGGAACGAAGGAGAAAGGGTCTTGCAAAACGGATTGGCGTTAGCCGGTTCTTCAGGAGATAAATTATTGCTGGGGCGGGCTAATAATGATTTGGGAAGCTTACTTACACTAAAAGGAGATTACCCCGAAGCCAAAAAATACCTTGAAATTGCTGCCGGATTCTTCGAAGAAATCGATGATGCCATTGGAATGTCGAAAGTCTATGGTAATCTGGGCAATGTGTTTTTCCGTCAGGGCGAATATGAAAAAGCCAAGGAATATTTCAAGGAAAGTTTGAAAATCAGTTCCGAATTGGAACAACAAAAAGGGAGTCGTTTCGGTATCGTTTCCAATTTGGGACTTGCTCTGATGAATCAGGGGCAATATGATGAAGCCATTGCCAATATGAGACCGTATTTGGAACAATGTGAAAGGGAAGGCAATAAATTAGGTGTTGCCAATATCAGCATCTATCTCGGCATTGTGTACTTTGAAAAAGGAGACAATGACCAGGCAATGGAATGTTATCAGAAAGGACTTAAGGAGTGTGAAGATCTAGGCAACAAATTCCTGATTGCGATCGCTTTGGGATGCATGGGGAAACTCTTGGTTAAAAAGGGGCATTTCGATACGGCAACTGAATTATACGATAGGGATTTGAAAATCTGTCGTGAATTGGGGGACAAACAAGGAACTTCCATTACGCTTGGATTGGTCGGTGATTTGTGTTTGGAAAAAGGAGAATTGGATCAGGCTGTGGAACACTTGACTGAACAGTTGAGGTTATCTGAAGAATTGAATTATCAAAAAGGAATTGCCAGTGCTTTGGGCTCCCTGGGTGATGCCTATTTCCATAAGAAAGAATATGATGATGCCCGGAAAATGTATGAACGGGGGATTCACATATGTGAAGAGATAGATAACAAACGACTCTTGGTCATGCTCTTGTTGAGAATGGTGGAATTATCCATTGAGAGAGGTTGGGACAAAGACAAAATCCGGGCTTTTGCCCAATATGCCGATAGTGTTGCCGATGAAATCGGTAATGAAGAATTGGTTTATCTTACTACGGTTAAAATGGCTCAGATAGAATTGGAATATGGAGATGCGGTTAAAGCCGCCGGAGTATTGGTCGATTCTATCGACAAAGCACTGACCGACGAACAAAAAGCGGATGTTCTATATATTTTGGCCATTCACAAGAACAGCCCTGACCCTTCGTTATATCGGAAGGAAGGAATAAAGCTATATAGTGAATTATATAAACAGACACCCAAATATAATTACCATACCAAGCTCCGGGAATTGGAAAAACAACCAGCTTAACGATTTCACAACGTTTACCCTCTGAAAAAGTATTTATCTTTATCCCGAATCAAATTAGTTCAAACATGAAATCTATTTATACGATACTTATCGTCCTTTTGGGATGTTTCCAAATCAATGCCCAAATCGAAGAAGGCTCCCGTTCCATGAGTCAGGGATCGAACAACTCCCTTAGCTTGGATATTCCTGATGCAGATACCAAATTGGCGAAGAAGGTCTGGAGTAAATATCTAAAAAAAGTTACAAAAAAAGGTAAAACCAAAAACAATAGGAAACTCAACGAAGTCTTTACCGACGATACCGAATTAACCGCTATCGGGGGAGCGAACACTGTCGATATCTATGCCAAATTCAATGACGTAGGAGATAATGTGAATGTTGTTGTCTGGTTTGATTTGGGAGGGGCATTCCTTAATTCGGAAATGCATGGTGACAAATACACTGAAGGAGAAAAATTCCTGATGAAGTTCGCATTGGAGGTTGTCATTACCAAAACGGAAGCAGAATTGAAGGAAGAGGAAAAGGAACAGAAATCCCTTGAAAACAAATTGAAAGGTTTGAAGAAGGATAGGGAAAGATACTTGGCAACAATCGAAGAAGCCAAAAGGAAAATCGCTGAGGCGGAAGCCAATATCGAACAGAATATCAAAGATCAGGAAGTCACTTCCGATGAAATCGAAACCCAGAAAGGCGTAGTCAAATCCGTAAAAGATAGACTGGAGGAACTCAAGTACTGATTTTTTAGTTCATCAATCATACAGGGAGATACTTTTATAGGTATTACCTTTGCAGACCAAGACTTACAATGATTTGTAGGTCTTGGTTTTTTTAACAACTCCAACCTTTAAATCAGGATAGAATTATGGCACAGGAAATCTTCGACAAGGTAAATGCCTTATTGGCTGAAATAGAAAATGCGGCCCCCTCTTCCAATGAAGAAGTGGAGCAATTCCGTATCCGTTTTCTAGGAGCGAAGAATGTTTTGAAACCGCTCTTCGGAGAAATCAGGAATATTCCGAATGAACGCAAAAAGGAATTCGGTCAGTTGGTCAACTCGGTCAAACAATCTGCCGAAGCCAAATTCCAAGCTTTGAAAAGTCAGGCAGATGAAGCGGATGAAGCAGCCGATGCCGGCAATCTGGATATGACTGCCCCGGGAGAACCTTTATCCGTAGGTTCCCGTCATCCGGTCTCCATTATTACCAACCGTATCGTCGAAACCTTTTCCCGTATCGGATTTACCGTAGCCCAGGATAGGGAAATCGAAGATGATTGGCATAACTTCACCGCATTGAATACACCTGAAGATCACCCGGCAAGGGATATGCAGGACACCTATTATCTCATGGATGACCCGGAGAAACTGCTCCGTACACATACCTCTTCCGTTCAGATTCGGACGATGGAAAACACCAAGCCTCCTATCCGTACCATTTTCCCGGGAAGGGTGTATCGGAATGAGACGATTTCCGCTAGGGCTCATTGCCAGTTCCATCAGGTGGAAGGATTGTATATTGATGAAAATGTCTCCTTTGCAGACTTGAAACAGACCATTGAATACTTCTCCAAGGAAATGTTCGGTCATAATACCAAAATCAGATTACGGCCTTCTTTCTTTCCTTTCACCGAACCCAGTGCCGAAGTGGATATTTCCTGCTTCATCTGTGGTGGAGAAGGCTGTAATGTCTGTAAATACACTTCATGGGTGGAAATAGGCGGTTGTGGAATGGTTGACCCCAATGTATTGGAAAATTGTGGTATCGATTCGAAAAAATACACCGGTTTCGCTTTCGGAATGGGAGTGGAAAGAATCGCCATGCTGAAATACCGCATCAATGACATCCGATTATTATTCGAAAACGATGTACGCTTCCTCAATCAGTTTACATCCGCATTCTAACTAACTTTCCTTGTTTTATCATGAATCAAATCCCGTATTTCCATAGAAGTACGGGATTTTTAATTACTTACACATCTCCCATCTATATTTTTTATCATGGATGGCCTTGTAGATATTCAGATTGTAATCAATGAGACTATCCCTTTGATGCATCAATTCCGGCTTGACCGGATGGGGTTGCCCGAATACCAATTTATAAGCAGGCCAATTCATCCCGTCGTAGCGGATAATACCATGAAGGTACTGATCCGTCTGGAAAAAATTGAGATAAATAAAACCACCCAAAATAGGAACAAACAACCATTTTAGAATTTTATTTTTCAACCAATAATGATAGCAGGCAGCCATCGGCAAACTCAATAATGCCGCAGATTCTATCATCGCCCGCATCCCGAATCCGAGATACCACCAACACCACCAGGAAGAAAGGATATATATATTGAGGATTAGGAACGAAGTCAAACTCCAGAATGCGAAACGGTAATGTTTCCAAATAAAATACAACCCAAGCAAACTGAATCCCATAATGGGAGAATAAATCAGCCAACCGTTCCTGAAACTGAACATCAATCGCCAGAATAAGGGTTGGTCGAACCAGAATTTATAGCCGTCGTAAGCATTCACGAACCAATGGCCCGTAAGGGTTTTATAGTACATCAACTGCGGAAAATAACCGATGACAAACATGATCAAAGAAGCAAAAATCCACCACTTTTGTTCTATTAGGAGTTTCCCTCTCCGGGAGATATCCTCCCATGAACGGATGCCCCAAAGAAGAGGAATCACCCCTATGACTAAATTAGGCAGACGGACACAGGCAATCAATCCCATTACAATTCCCAAAAAAGGTAAGGCCCTACGATTGCCCTTTTCCAACCAACTGAATGTCGCCCACAGCAGTGCCGCAAATAGAAAAAAGGAATAGGAATGACTCATGACAGCATCATGACTTGAATAATAAAGCAAATTGGTTCCTCCTCCAATGGATAGGATTACCGCCATAACGACAAAATCACTAAAGTAGTGGAGTAGGATATTTCTGATGAAAAAGAATCCGATGGCAACGAAAAGGATGGTCGAAAGCAGAACCGCTTTTTTATAGGGCATGGATATTCCGTCATTTTCATAGATGGGATTCTGCCGGGCTAATTTATCACCGATTAGAAATGAAGGTGTCAAAAGAACGGCCGGCCCTATCGAATATCTGTTGACTTGTGTGCTATCAGGTAACCGGGCTACGAATTCGAATTTATCGAATCCCTTTTTTGTCATAAAATCAAATTCCAAATCATCATAGATATGAATGGCCGGCAAATAGGAATAATAGCCCCCCATGTCATACCTGAGAAGGGTGTCCCACTTGAAATAGACCCTTTCAGTATTGATGATATTATTGGCTGCAAGGACAAAAAGAATAATCGCTATCCAAGAAAGGAATTTTCGAGGTCGGACGGATTTCCATCCATTTTTCAAGATTGGTGCGGACACGGAGGCAAAACGTCAAATTATGATTATAGGTATTCTATCGGTTTGATTTTATTATCCTTGACAGGAAAGGCACTGGGATATTCCCTTCTGAGGATATTCCTAAGGGCTTCCGTTTCCATTTTCGTTTTGAAGGCCCCTACCCTGATTTTATAATTGGGTGCTTCATAAGTCCATACGGGAATCATTGAAGGGAACTTGCTTTCAAAATCAGTCTTGACCTGTTCCATCTTTCGTCGATCATTGGTAGATATGATTTGTACACGCCATCCTAGGGTAAGGGTGGTTGCACGGTTTTGTGCAACATATCTTTGGAACAGGCTTTGTACCGCTCCGTCTTCAATATAGCTGATTTGTGCCTGAAGGGGATTTGTCAAAAAGCAAATGATGAAGATTAAGACTATGCCGTATGTTTTCATATCCATTAAAGTTTACACAAAGATAAACAAGTAAAATAAAAAGAGGCTTTTCAGTTATGATTCCAATAAGGTTGAACCTTCGACAATACCCAACCGGATGGCTCCCGCATTGAGAAGGGCTTTGGCCTCTCCCTCATTATTAATACCTCCGGCTGCTTTTATTTTAATATTGTCAGGAAGATAGTCCCTGAGGAATTTTACGATACCCGGTTGGTTTCCTGCTCCGTTTATTCCTGTAGAAGTAACAACGAAATCCACACCACTTTCGATACAGATATCACAAAGTTTCTGTGCTTCTTCTTCATTCAATAAGTCAACTTCGAAAACGATTTTAATCACCTTGTTTCGCATACGTGTCATACTGGCCATTGTGTCAATATCGTTTTTGACGTAATTCCAGTCGCCGTTTTTAACAGCACAGATATTGATGACTGCATCAATTTGATCCACGCCATCTATGAAGGCCCGTTTCATCTCTTCCACTTTGGCATATGTCGTAGAATATCCCATAGGGAAACCAATCATGGTGTTTATTTTGACCGACGATTCTGTTAGGAAACGGGCAGCATGTTGTACATAATACGGTGGTACGCAGATGGAATGACATCCTTTTTCCCGTGCACTTACACAGCCAATACGGATTTCTTCAACAGAGCATTCCGGTCTAATGATGGTATATTCGATTAACCCGGAAATATTATTATTGGTGGATGGGTTTCCATTTGGTTTTATGTGATGGCTCATTGTTTGTTGTATTAACGACGGTAGTACAAAATAAGTATTTTTAAAGAAAAGGAGGCAGGTAGGGCTTATTTCTTAGTGTGGATATAACAATCCACTTTTTTGCTTTTGAGCTGTTTTTGTGCTGCCTCGGCCGAAGTTCTACTGTTATATCTTGCAGCAACAACCGTATGCATTTGAGAATTAATGAAATTGACGACTTCTGGTTGGTATCCCATTTTTTCAAGCTTTTTCGAATGTGATTCCGCATTGGATTTTGAAGAAAATGAGCCCGCCAGTACAAGATATTTCGCATTATAGACCGTAATGTCGGTCTCCGGTTTTGTAGGAACTGCTTGGGATTCCGGTTTAGGACTTGGCGGAGAAGGTTTTACAGGTTTTATTTCAACAGATTCCTCTATTTTCTTTTCAACAGGCTCTTCTTTCCCTACCGATTCGGAAGAAACACCATCCTCCTTTACCACGTCCAAATCACCGGTGATTTCCTTCATGATATCGGCAATGGCATCGTCACTATAACCACTAGGTGTTTGGGATTCCTCGTCTGCATAGAGATCTTCACCATCATCTTCATAAAAATCCTCATCTTCATTATCATATTTGGCATCGACATCGTAATATTCCTCCTCGTCATCCAACATGGATATTTCCGTATCCGGGTTATCCGGGCCATTAATGACACTACTTACTCCCTTGAATACAAAATAAATAATGGCAACCATAGCAATGATGAACAAACCGGTAAATATCCAATCCAATACTCTTTCCATAATAATGGCATTTTAATAAACTGCTAGCAATCTTATAACGAATATAAATATTCCAAAGGTTAGACATAAGACTTTATCACGAATTGTATTAGATGTTATCCCGAAATGTTTTTTATGTAAGACAACTGAGGAATTTTGGAAATAGGCAAGGCATTCGTCG
>JAHDFN010000163.1 GCA_020628145.1 Saprospiraceae bacterium
ATTAAAATAATTCTAAGTACAGGACAAAACTTATTCAACCGCCTTGTCAGGTGTTCGTTCACCTGACAAATGCTAGTGAAATGGAGTGTGCGAGGTGAACAAACACCACGCACGGCAACTGGTTTTGTTTTTTGTCCTGTACTTAGAAAATAATTGTATTAGACTTTATTACGAATTGTTTTTATCTAGATGAAATTATGGATTTTGCCTTCAGTCGATGAACACACGGAATCTGATAGCCCTAGCTATCAAGATGAGTATGTGAAGAAGGATGAAGGCGAAAGATGAATCTTAGCCATACAATTTAATTCATAATAAAGTCTATTACTCAAAATTCAATAGTTATGAAAAATCTCTTAATCGTAATGATGGCCATCTTATCCATAGGTATTATATCCTGTGATGATAATGGAACCGAAAATGTGTTAATGGTTGTCAATAGGAATTGTAGTGGAACTTACTTGGCCAAAGATGACACTGCCGAATATAGGGTCTGTAACCCTGAAGTATTGCAACAATATGAAATAGGTCATGAATTATTAATCGATTTTACGGTAGATGCCGATTGCCCGACTATCGGGGTAATTTGCCACCTGTATTATCCACATGATGGAGGAGTGGTAGTGGATGAAATAAAAGAACCCTGATAAATAATAATTTTGGTACTTGTGGAATTCAATTTCCCGACGGTGTAAGAATGATAATTCTTGCACCGTTTTGTTTTTGTACAATATTGATTCACTCGGAATGGTTATTTTTGCATCGGATTTTAATCGTTGCTAATGGATGAAGTAATAAAAATGATTTTGGAATGGGCAAGGGGATTCATACGCCAAAAGGAAAGCGAGGTAAAAGATGCTCCTTCTACTCCTCCCCGCCCGGGAAGCCCACCACCTCCTACACCGACTACGGGTACGTCCGGGGGGAATAACAATCCGGCATCTATTTGTGACGATCCGGTAGTTCAGGGAAGAAAAGGAAAAATTCTTATTTGGGATCACAATGAAAGTCATGGTAATGATGTTAGAAATGTTTTCCTGGGGAGTTATGTCGATGCCGCTTCGAGGATTACAATGCAAATTGGTTGGAATTTCAGTGATGTGGAACCTTATGATTTGGTATTGAAAAGTACTTCGGGGTTTGAACGGCAATTACCATTGGCAGAAAAATATCCGGAAACCTGTTTTATCATGCCGGTTGGAAGTAATCATGACAAGGAAATGACTTTCCTAAATAATAATGTTGGAAAAATCGTTCTAACGAGAACCTATGAACCGGATGACAAAGTCGGTACCGCCTATGGAGGGGTGTTGGAATTCTGGGAGAAGGATCATAAAGACGATGAAAAAGCGGTTTCGAGTTATGGCAACGCTCTAGTAGCAGCCAAATTGTTAAAGATATGGGAAGCTCGTGGTGGATGTTGGGAGGATACTCGATCTGCAGCTCGTAACACAGCTTATAGAGATAACAATACTCACCCCAACGGAGAAAAGTGGAATAAGAAATTCGGCTTTGGCCAAATAAGAATAAATGAGGCTATTCTTTGGTAGGAATGTTTAACGCTATATTAAGGGTAAGATAGCGGCTTTTGATTTAATTTGCAGACAGTTTCAAATCTACTTCTTCAAAGACATGTATATGTACGATTTCAGGATATTCGGATTAACCATTTTAGCATTGCTTTTGACGTTTTGCGGAATGTCCCAACATATGGTTCAGGTAGAACGCTCTCAATACTTTAAAGAGACTGTTCCTGTTCATGACGTATTGGTAGATAATAATAATAAGATATGGGTAGCCACCTCTGATGGACTGTATAGATTCGGATATTATGAGAAAGTGAAGACCATTATTCCCGAAAGGAAAATGAATGCCCTGGCTATGGATGGCAAGGGGGAAGTTTGGGTAGGGTCGGAAAATGGA
This sequence comes from Saprospiraceae bacterium, assembly GCA_020628145.1. Lineage (GTDB taxonomy): Bacteria > Bacteroidota > Bacteroidia > Chitinophagales > Saprospiraceae > JAHDCE01. The sequence continues at coordinate 1,924 of JAHDFN010000163.1, forward strand.
ACCATTTCAAATGGCTTGTCGAAAGAAGAATTCGAAGTTTCATCGGAAATCAATATTACCTCAATGGTTGCCAAGGATTCTGTTCTTTGGATCGCTACCGAAGGAGATGGGATTTATGTCTATGATTTATCCCGGTTGAAAAAAATCGCCCATCATACCTCATCGAATTCAAAACTTTTGACAAACTCAATCAACTTTGTCCAATTCGATCAATTCGGAGTGATTTGGGCCGGTACGCAAAAAGGCATTTGCAGGATTGAAGGTGATGATTGGAAAATATATGAAAAAGGGGATAATGTAACGGCTGTTGCTCGTTATGAGGAGGATATTTGGTTCTTGGGAAATAGCAAACTATGGAAAGTCGAACCGGATAACCGATGGGCCAGAATCCGTTTGGATCAACGCCTGACGGATGGTGTAGTCAAGGATATGGCATTCGACAATGAAGGTCGTCTTTATATGGCTTCCAATATCTTTACCCGTTATGATATTATAGAAGATACCCTAGCGGTTTATGATAAATCCTTGGGATTTGTAAGTGATCAGTCTATCGCTGTTACGAGCGATCAGAATAATAATATGTGGGTAGGAACGATGAGGAATGGTTTGTTCCGTTTCCGTCTTTATTTCAAGGAACCGGAACCTGAAGAAGTAGATTTTTCAGCTATTTGTTACAGTGAAAAAGAATTGGATTGTGCCGGTGATTCTGACGGTGCCTTGGGTATCCGTGTGACAGGGGGGCGGGCTCCTTATTATTTTGATTGGGACTGCGATGGATGTAGAGGGCCGATAGTCAAAGGCTTGCCGGTCGGAGTATATTCGGTTACAGTTACCGATTCTTCTGATAAAACGAAGGTGCTTTCTACTGCTATCATCGGCCCCGATCCCGTAACTGTTCAGGTATTGGAGAAAAAGGATTTGACAAAAGGTGGAAGCAGGGATGGAGCTATCAAGGTTGATGCTTCAGGGGGGAATGGCGATTATAAATTCGTTTGGGAAAACGGAACAAAAGGAGCTGATAGGAAACGATTGGAAGTTGGTGATTACAGTGTAACCGCTACGGATTCCAAAGGGTGTACGGCTTCAACCACCATAGAATTACTCGGGCCTAAAATTATTCCCGAATTGGAAATCGCCGTCTTGGAAACAGGGCAGACCATAACAATGGAACAACTCTATTTCTCAGCAGATTCCCTTAATTTTAAAGAGACATCTTTGCCCGTACTGAATGAAGTATATACTTTCCTTAAGACCAATAATAATGTTGTAATAGAAATAGGGGGACATACCAACAGCCTTCCGGCCAAAGATTATTGCGATTGGCTGTCCACAGGAAGAGCCAAAACCGTTGCTGAATTTTTCTACAGGAAAGGAATTCCCAAATCTCAAGTAAGTTTTAAAGGGTATGGCAAGGAGAATCCAATTGCTACCAATTCTACGAAATCCGGTCGGAATAGAAATCAGAGAGTAGAGATTAAAGTGTTATCAATCAAATGATTGCGGCTATTGTGCAATTGTTTTATCTGAATAAAAAGTATATGATTTATTTTGATAAATAAATTTCACTACTTACCTTTGTCCTAACCAACCTAACTCAATAACGGTGCTTTGAATTAACATTTGTTAAAGTATCTAAAATCTTCAGCATAACCATATACCTATTTACTTTTTAATACGTCTATAAGACGTAAAATGAAAACTACTTAAACACAATTCAACATGAATAGGATAATGAGTTTTATCAAACTCCCCCTTGTATTATCTGTTTTAACGTTTATCACGATTGGGCTTTCGGCACAAAAGACCCGATCCGTAGAAAAATGCCATCAGTTCCTAAGGAATGTCACCGTTAACTGTCTTCTAACAGATGACTTTGACATGTTATGGGTAGGTACGGATATGGGCTTTTACATATTCAATTCCTATGAAGGTGTAAGGACGCTTCACGAAGAAGGGGCGGTGACGGCTATTGCCTTCGATGGTAATTCTGCATGGTCGGCCTTATCTTCAGGTAGGGTACTCAATACGGATAAAACCAGGGAAATCAGCTTGGAGAACGGAACCACAATAACCAGTATGGTGGTAAAGGGTAGGGATTTATGGATAGGTACGAAAAAGAAAGGAGTATTCGTATATGATGCCGAATCTTTGGAACAGAAATCCCATTTCAGAAAAAGTAATTCTGAATTACGTTCTGATGAAATCAATTTCATTCATAAGGATATGGGAAATGCACTTTGGATTGGAAGTTCTTTGGGGGTCTGCCATGTCCTGAACAATACTTGGAAGCTTTATAAAGGAAATGAAAGTATAACCGCCCTTGAAGAGAAAGATGGCGAAATTTGGTTGATGAGCAATAGAGGTCTTTGGAAAGTGGATCAAGAAAGGAAATGGAAAAACATGGTTTTGAGAAGAGGAGCTAGGAAAGGTAGGGTCAATAATATGTTTTTTGATGAAACCGATCGTTTGTATATCGCTTCCGATGTATTTACCCGATACAATCTCGATACAAAATCCGTTACTTCATACAATAAGAAAAAAGGATACACGAATGACAAGACACTTTGCATCGGGATAGATCAAAGTGGGGATGTTTGGGCGGGGACAGCCCAAAAAGGATTATTCCGGTTCAAAGTCATACAGGAAATCTTTGAAGACTCTTCTGCTGTTTTTACCTTGAACAACCTGTTTTTCGAAGATGATTCGTATGAATTGACCTACAATACCAAAATGGAATTGAATAAACTCATCGGTTATCTTAAACAGAATAATTCTGCTACCATTGATATCATAGGATATACAAATGGACTACCCGATAACGAATATTGTAATTGGTTATCAACATGGAGGGCCAGAAAAGTCTTTGAATATATGAGTGCCTATGGGATTTCCAAAACACGTATGGAATATTCAGGAAATGGGAAAGGAAACCCATTAGTTTCTGATGAGCCCAAAGAAAGGAATAAAAACCAACGAGTAGAAATAAAGGTGACCGAAAGTGATGATTTGGCCGAACATTAACCAACTATAGTTCGACTATAAGATTTAAAAAACGCCATTCGATTAGGTTTCGAATGGCGTTTTTGTTATTATTATCTATGACGTTGTTTACAATTGATTCAATGAAGTTGTTTAAAAAGAGGTTGGATGATGAAGAAGGAGACGAATTGATTTTCATGGGAGATACGATTAATGAAAATCCGACAACATCGATTATGGAATTGTCAACAAATACCCGTATATTGGAGATATATCCCAATCCCTCCAATAGAAAGATATTCTTCGGACAAAAAATGAAAGGCAGTGGCCGATTAAAAATATTGGATATGAATGGTCGAATAATTCATGCAGCCAATGATGTTGATATGGGGTCTCTTATTAAAGAAGGAATAACAATATCTCATTTGAAAAATGGAATGTATTTTCTGATACGGGAAAAAGAAAATACCGAAATCTCATTAGGATCATTTATCAAATATTGATGAATACGAATAAAAAAATATTACTCCTTCTTTTTCTGAGTTGCGGATTGGCCACGGTTTATTCCCAAGCTGTAAACTATTGCCCATCCAATAATGAAGAAAACAGTTGTGATATCTTTGGAATTGAGTACTGGAGTTGGTATAATGAATCCGGCCTTTTGGATAGGGATGATGTCGTCTTGTGTGAGGGAAATAAATCAATATCGGATTGTGATTGGATTGGGACGAAAGGCTCTTCCTATATATATGTTCAAACGTTCTTGGATGAAGAATTCATCCCCGGGAATTCCGACTTGAAATACAGAATGAAACTTTGGTTGGACAGAAATGGGGATCGGGAATTCAAAGAAGATGAAATACTTTATGATTCTGAATCATTGGATATCTTGGAAAGGAATCATTGGATGGAATTATTGATTCCTAAGGATTTGGATGATGGTAAATATGTTTTTAGGGCAAGGGTAGTACTATTGGGGATAGGAAATCCATCTATGCAGAATTTCAATGCCTGTGAATATGTGCAGTATTCGGATGTATTCGATTTTTCTTTCCATAAGATAACTCGATGTCCCGATAAAAGACCAAAATTCGAGTTGGATATTTCTAATGACGGATGTGTTTATTCATTCATTCCCGAGGAAACTGAAGGGTGTATGGAAGGCTATCAATATGCTTGGAGCATTAGCCCTCCTGACAAGCAGAAAACGTATCAGCATTATGATGGAACTCCGGAAAAGCTGGAGGAGAAACTGACCCAAATCGGCATTTATGAAATTTGCCTCCAAGTAACAGAGGAAAGCCCGAAGGGTTTGTTTTGTGTTTCCCATCATTGTGAAAAATTCTGGAATAACATTGTTTGTGGTGATCAAAATACAAACCATTCAAAGCCTCTTGTTTTTCCGACCATGACAAAGGATAAGTTAACCATAGCGTTCGATCGGGCTATTGATGATCAGGAAACTATTAAAATGTATGATGCCAATGGAAGAGTGGTTGGGCGTTGGCAAACATCCTACCACAATTTTTCAATTGATATGTCTTCTTATTCCAGTGGATATTATTGGTTCAGGATAACTCGGGGGAATGACTCATTCTACCACAAGGTTTTTAAAATATACGACTAATACTTAATTTACTACACCATTATATTTTCAACTCAAAGATTGGAATAATAAATGAAATCCATAGCTATAGAAAAAATATTCGATGGTGTATTTATAGCTTGTTTGGGGTATGTGATATTAAGTACATCCTCCATGTTCTTTTACCCTGGAGGAACATTCAGGGATGTGAATACGATAGGATATATACCGACACTTAATTTTCTTTCGGATTTAGGGCGGACGGTTGCTTTCAATGGAGAACCCAATCCTTTTGGAGCGGTAATTTATATTGTCGGTCTATCTTCCGTAGGAATAATGACAATCTGGATGTTTCTCAGACTTCCACGGATTTTCAACGAAGACCGTTGGACTCGGTTGTTCTATTTGGGTAGCCGTATATTGGGTGTTATTTCAGGAATCGGATTCATAGGCATCGCTTTTACACCCAACAACCTCTGGGATGTCCCCCATACCATTTTCGTCAATATTGCCTTTATGAAATTATTACAGGCATTATTCCTGTTGATGCTTTGTATTTATCGGACGCCACATTTTCCAAATCGATTCGGCCATTTATTGTTCCTAGCCAATTCGGTGCTTTTCGGTTTTATCCTATTGAAAATATTGGGCCCTAGTATCCACACTTCGGATGATGGTTTGAAAGTACAGGCAACGGCTCAGAAAGTCATGGTTTATACCATGATTATCAGCCTAAGCATTCTCGCTCTGGGGACTAAAAAAGTCTGGCAGGAATTCAATAGCCGACTCCATCAATCCCTAGGATCGTCAACTGCTCAACTTCCCGAATGATGATTACCGGGCGACCGGAACCCAATCTGCTGACCTGACCTTTGATAATCACTTCCTTGTTTTCCCATTCTTCGGTTACATGGAATTTCATCCGATGATCTTTGAAAATCACAATACTGAGTGGATTGTCCTTGTAAGGAGCGTCCACATGGATGAATAACGGTTTCCCCTCGACATTGGGACAGTAATATGTACTTTCCAAAGTACCTTTGATGACCACCTCTTCACCGATTTTGTCTGCTGCTGTGAAAACCGTATCGAAACCGTTCTGGGCTGATACATGAATAAGTGTGAAAATGCTGATTGTAAGAACGAATAATCTTTTCATTTTAATGTCTTTTGCTACATAGAGCCGAATAAGGTGGAGATTCCATAAATAAATTGAATTTTAACACTTTTGCTAAAAAGAGAAGCTGTTATGAATCCTTATTTTATGTATCCGAAACAGGTTTTGTATGTTAAAGGCAAACTTTTATACTTTTACATTATTACAACATATGGTTTATTCCTATATTCATTAACTGGTAGTGTAATGTTCTATTGAAAACATTATGGTTATCAGGATAAATCCAATCATTTAGACTTAAAAGACCGAGTTACACATAATTCAATCAAAATTTCAAGTATGGTTTTCATGAAAAGAAGGGTTACGTTTTATTTGATGATTTTGCTATTGGCGTTTACACTGGGGGTGGAGGCCCAAACAACAGTTCGAGGAGTTGTTTTCGATGCGGCAAACAATGAACCTTTGATTGGTGCGGGGGTGGTTATTGAAGGAACTGCCGAAGGTACGGTTTCGGATTGGGATGGATCTTTCGAATTCGTTACGGACAGGCCACTCCCCTTGAATCTTGAGGTAACTTATGTAGGATTCGATACGAAAATCATTGAAGTCACATCTACTGAGAGATTGACAATCAACTTGGAAGAACAATCCATAGAAATCGGAGTCGTGGATGTAAAAGCCAGTAGGATTTCTGACAAACAAAAAGAATCCCCCTTAACGGTGGAAGCGATGGATATCATTGCCATTAAGGAAACTCCTGCTGCTGATTTCTATGATGGCTTAGGAGCGCTGAAAGGAGTGGATCTGACCGCTGCCAGTCTTGGTTTCAAAGTAGTCAATACAAGGGGATTCAACAGTACAAGTCCTGTTCGTTCCCTCCAAATCATCGATGGGGTGGATAATCAGGCCCCTGGTCTGAATTTCTCTTTGGGTAACTTCCTCGGTTCTTCCGAATTGGATGTCAATAAGGTTGAACTGATTGTAGGTGCAAGTTCTGCATTTTATGGTCCCAATGCCTTCAATGGCGTAATCAGTATGAGAACTAAAGATCCGTTTTTCAAAAACGGTTTGTCTGCAATGGTCAAGGTTGCCGAAAGAAACCAAATCAAAGGAGCTATCCGTTGGGCGGATGCCATCAAAAATAAGAATGACAATAAGTTTTTTGCCTATAAATTGAATTTAGAGTATTTCCGAGCGGATGATTGGGAAGCTGAAAATTATGATCCCATTACGGATTCAAGAGTAGATAATATGAATCCGGGGAGATGGGATGCGGTAAATATCTATGGAGATGAGTACCAGAGAGGAAATGACCTTGCCGGTTCATTAACAAAGAATCCCGGCTTATTAACTTGGTACAGAACCGGATACAGGGAAAAGGACTTGGTGGATTATGGAACACAGAATTTCAAAGCCAATGTCGGTTTGAATTTCAGGGTTAAACCTGCTTTGGATTTTGATTCTCCTGAAATAAAAATCGGAACCAACTTTGGAGCAGGGACTACGGTTTATCAAGGGGACAATCGTTTCAGTTTGAGAAATATCACCTTTCTGCAGAATGTTGTGGAATACAGCAAGAAGAATAAGTATTTCGTAAGAGCATATACGACAAGAACCGGTGCGGGCGATTCCTATGACCCTTATTTTACCGCCTTGGAACTCCTTGATCGGGCCAAACCCAATAGGGAATGGTCTCAGGATTATCGGAGATATTGGTTGTCAACCATAGAACCCCAAATCGATGAAATGGGCTATCCGGAGTTGGAAGTGTTTATTGATCCCATTACACAAGAAATAACCACCTCTTTTGATGTGGAAGGAGCCGAACAATGGTTGGTGGATAATAATGCACAACTTATTGAATGGCATAGTGAAGCAGAAGCATATGCTAACGGCCCCGCATATGGTACATCCAATTCTGTAGAGTATTTCGAGCCGGGCACGGAACGGTTC
>JAHDFN010000164.1:0-7774 GCA_020628145.1 Saprospiraceae bacterium
GAATATTGAAACCTTTTGACAAATAGTCCCGTTACTAGATGTGGAACAATCTGTTTTTGAAACATATTGTTAGGGATGATTTGATTAGAATTAATTTTTAAAACAATTTCTATGTATTGGACGATTGAACTTGCATCGCATTTGGAAGACGCTCCCTGGCCTGCTACCCGGGATGAGTTGATAGATTATGCTATGCGTTCAGGTGCTCCTCTTGAAGTAATTGAGAACCTTCAACAACTGGAAGAGGAAGAAGAACGTTATGATGGGATTGAAGATGTCTGGCCGGATTTCCCCAGATATGACGATTTCTTTTTTAATGAAGACGAATATTAATACACGCCTTCGATTCAACCACCTTATTTAATTTGAAAAAACCGGAAAAGAGGCTATGTGCAAAGCATGGCCTCTTTTTATTTGGGGAGGTACAGTTGCATATATTTGGCCACATACTTTCCTAAAACATCGAATTCCAGATTTACCTTGTCACCGGATTTCAGTTGCCTGAAAGATGTATTTTCATAAGTATAAGGGATAATAGCTACTGAAAATTCATTATTTATAGGTTTCACTACCGTCAGGCTTACCCCATTGATACAGATAGAACCTTTATTGACAAGGAAATGATCCTCGTCAGGTTGGTAGCTGAAGGTGAAATATCGACTGCCATCGACATCTCGGATATCTATGCATTCTCCTGTTCCATCAACATGCCCTTGTACAATATGCCCGTCAAGTCTTGCTCCTGAAACCATCGCCCGCTCGATATTGACAATGTCACCAATAACCAATTCTCCTAGATTCGTCAAGGAAAGGGTTTCTTCTATGGCAGTTGCCGCATATGTCGAATCTTCAACAGATATCTCGGTGACCGTTAGACATACGCCATTATGGGAGACGCTCTGGTCGATTTTCAACTCGTGGGCAATAGGACATGAAAAGGTAAGATGAAGATTAGTCCCATCTTTTTCCAATCCTATGACCTCTGCCAAATGCTCAATGATTCCTGTAAACATTCTATAATAATGTTATTCTCCTCTAAATATATGGATGTAACCGCTCAAAGGTTCTGCACGGGGAATAATTCCTTCTAAACGGTTTTCAAATACCTTACAGACATAAAAATAGGTTCCGTCAGATAAGGCGTTGCCTTTCAGGTTGTTACCGTCCCAGTTGATGGCGGGGTCCGTAGTTTCGAATACCAAGCCTCCCCAACGATCATAAACTTCCAATTCTATATGATCGATAAACCTGTATGGGAAGGGGATGTATATATCATTCTGTCCATCTCCATTCGGAGTGAATACATTGGGTAATTCATAAATCGGACAATTATCCACACATACCATGTTACTGAATTCACTTTCATTACCAACGGTATCTATGGCAGTAACCATATAACAGCCTGCAATTGAATTGAATAACGGTTGATGATTCAGCGTGGTGTCTTCGGCTGAATTATATGTTTCTATAATATTGAAATTCGAATTTTCACTCGCTGCATAATAAATATTGTACTGGAGGACATCATCAGTACATATATTGTTGGGATTAGTCCAAACAAGAATATTTTCTAAATCATCTGAAGGTGTTTCAGCATCAATTGTAGCACAGATATCCTCAATAACCAATTCGGGGGGGCAAGGAGGAATCGTATCCAAGGGGGTGCCACAGGCTTCTTGGGATAAATTGTAAAGCGGATCAGGCACCCCATCTATACTGTATGTCCCGACACTTTTGACATAGTAACAATACTCTTCACCATTAATAAGTCCTTCGTCATAATATTCCTGCACATTGGAAATGCCGATCGAATCAAAAAAACCGGGCGTGCCGGTTTCCCGATAAATTACATATTCATAATTTTCCCATGGAACATTTTCTTCCCAACTTAGGATGTTGAGCTCATCGGTAGAAGCGATGGAAAGATATACTGATGAGGCAATATTGGTAAATCCTAAAGGCTCATCTTCTCCGTTAACATAAAAAGCAATGGCATAACTATATGCGGATTGGAAGGTATTCAATCCAGTATCAATGAAAGTAGTGTCATTGGCTCCGGCAAAGGTCGGACTATTGAAAGTTGCTCCGGGAATGAGGGTGAGATCTGCCTCGGTTGCATTCAGTCCTTCTGCCTTCCAAACCTCATACCTGTAAGGCCCCGGGTTCATCAATGTGTCAAGGTCTTCCGCAATGGGTTTTGTCCATTTGATTTCCATCGTTCCGGAACCTGTATCTGTTGTTAAAACACTTACATTTGTGATTAAAGGGATGTCACGGCTGAGCTGTACACAAATCTCCTCCGAACGCAAACTCTGTACCCGATTGTAAGGATTGCTCCCTGCTGAAGTTCGGGCGAATTCTGCAAGAACTCGGTAGCAGTAACTTCGACCTCTTTCTACTTCGGTATCTGAAAAAACATACCTTCCGTTGGATTCGTTACTGATGTCTAAGGCAAGAAGCGTATAACCGTTCAGTCCGGGATTACAAGTGTCTAATGGAACGTTTAAACTACTGTTTCTTCGCCATATTGAAAACCCTCTGAAATATTCATCTTCAGTCACTTCACAACTATAAGGTTTTTCCCAACTCAAGTCAACCTGCCCGTTGCCCGGTATGGCCTGTAAGTCCTCTGGTTTAGGGCCTACTACCTTTATTCGGACGGTTTTCAGTGTGGATAGTCCTTCGTTGCCATAATTATCCAAAGCCTTGAATACTACAGAGTAATATTGGTCGGAGATCACTTCGCATGGCGGGGTCCAAAGAAACACGCCGGATACAGGTTGGTTTTGGAACCCGGAAGGTGCAGTGAAAACTGCTGGATTGGGTTCTAATTCGAATGGCCCACCTAAGGCAGTTAATTCTACCAATTGCTCAGGAACATCTGGATCGGTAGCTATTACATCAAACTGGATGGTTTCTCCTGCAATGACACAGATTTCATCAATGGTTTCAATTATTGGGGGTTGGTTGTTGCCCTCTAGTACCCTGATTTGCATGTCACGGATTATAGTGCTGATTAGTACTCCGCTTCTATACTCTTTTATCAAAATGGCAATGTTGTATTCTCCTACTTTTTGAGGAGAGTCCCAAAGGAAATCGCCTGTGATTTCATCAAGTGAAATCATATTGTCGGGGCCGGGTTCTATAGCGTCGGGGAATAGGTAATTACTGACATTTTCGCCAATATCCATTTTGGGGATGATAAGTTGGTAAGCCAAGCTGTCACCTTCAGGATCGAATGCATTGGGATTGTGGATGAAGGGTTGGCCGATATATGCAACATCGATAGGGGGCTGTAATAACAATGGAGAATTATTATACCCCTGGAATTGCGGATTAAGGAATGTAAAAGTAGTTTGTAAGAAAAAGGCAATATTGTCGGAGTTGGGAGCATTGACATTGAGAATGCCCGCATTCCTGTTGGGATCGGTCATGCTGATATTGTAAGCAGCCCTTCCCGGATAGGTGTGTGTGCCTATATATGTGTTGAATTTGATGTCGTTAGGTAGGGGGTCTCCTTCTCCATTCCCATTGGTCCGAACCAAAAATTCACAAGAACCATCCCCCCAACAAATTTCCAAACTGTCCCGATCTGCAGGAACACTACTTGTTTTTGTATAAGTGGTAATGGTGGCCCGTATGGTCAAATCACCGATTTGTTCAATAGTGATTTCTCCGGCCCTATTATGGGTCGCTAGGCAAAATTGGATGGAAAGGAAGGAAAATATAAGGGAAAGGAAGAGACGTAGATTCGATGAACTGAAAAATTGTTTTACCATGTTTAAGATTATAAGATAAAAGACCGATTCGGCACGTTGCAATAAAGATAAGACAGTTTAGGATAAAGAACGTTTTTTTTGTGATGAAGTTGTACAAGAGTAGCTTGATAACTATCCTAGATTAGGACAGGCTAATGGTATTTCATTATTTGGAAGCGTCAAAAAACAAAATTTTGTGTCGCATTTCTGAATTAAAAGGATAGAATAATTATAAAAAGTAGTCTCAATTTATTAATTTGTGAAATGGTTTAATGGAGAAATAGGAAAACGTATCTGAAAGAGAGAATCCATCCAGATATCATATTCTAACGAAGAATTTTACTTTTGGTTACATTGTTACATGCTTTTTTCTCACATTAACCAAAAAAATATTTGACAGTAAATCAAAATTCATAAACATGAAAAATGTTGGTTTTTACCTGATTTTAGCCTTCTTGACATTTTCCGCTATGATCGCCTATGGAACCTACTCGACTTCAGCCACCCAGTCCGGTGATGAATTGATTGAATCTTTGGAAGATAATCACACCACCAGAAAGCAAAATTCCGACGTGCCTATCCGAACGGATAAGCCAAAGAAAAAATTGGAACGGCAGGCTCCTTTCAGAAATACACCTTCCTTAGGGATGAAAAAATCTTCAAAACCTGTTTATAAACGAACGGGTCCGGTCGTATCAATGACCGAAGAAGAAAAAATCCTAATCGGGGTGAAACATAAATTGGAACACTTCAAGACCTTACCTCAGACAGACGAAGTGCGTTCTGAAATCAGTAAATTGGAAAACTTTATTCGTGAAAATGAATAAGTGCGCCCTACCTTACATTTTTTAATCTATATCGATAATTTTCAATAGGAAAATATGTGGGTTTCACTCAATTGCCACTCTAACCTATCCATTCATAAATCTGTAACGATGAAGCATTATCTACGTTTACAACTTTTAATATTATCTCTCTTTTTTACCGTGGCTGCAATAGCTCAATCTGATGATTGTGATAATATGCAGGCTTTCTGTACTGACAACGGTGCATCTTTTCCTGCTGGTGTCGATAATGGCCAGTTCCAGCCAATTGGAAATAGTTACCAATGTGGTAATGGTCCGGGTAATGAGTTATTATCTCAACCTAATGCCATATGGTATTATTTGGAAATCGCTACACCAGGTGATTTGAATATTGATTTAACATCCAATCCCGCAGAGGACATTGATTTTGCATTATGGGGTCCATATTCGAATTTGGCCAATGCTCAAGGGGATTGTGGCTCTTTACCGGATCCCATCGATTGTAGTTATACTACGGCAACTGAAGAGCAAGCTAACATAAGCAATGCTTCTGTGGGAGAGGTCTATATTTTAATGATTACTAACTTCTCTAACAATCCTACTCAGATTTCAGCGGACTTGACCAATAACAGTACAGGGGGGACAGATTGTACGATTATTACCTGTCAGGCTAATGCTGGGGGGTATGATGTCTCTGATGATGGAGGAGAAAGTGATAATGACATAGTCCTTTGTAGTGGAGAATCGATTACTATTGCTCCTGATCCTGCTCAGCCTTATACATTACCCCCGGCTACCCCCGGAGAAGAAAGTGAGATCATGTATGCGATTTATGACTGTGCTCCTCCGGCAAACCCCGATCCTGATAACGATTTACCTCCCGGTGGGTGTTTTTCCGGTTTATTCTGGACGGGAGAAAATTTCGATTCGGGTTCGGCCGGTTCTTTCGCAACTAATAATGGTGGGTTTCCTCAGGCTTATATTGATGCCGGCATTACGGGTACGAACAATACGGTTTGGTTTGTCCCCATTACAATGGATGATAGTGATGAAGGAGGTGACCCGAACGGAGAAATCAATTATGATCAGGATGGAGACGGTTGTTGGGATACGGGAACCCCTATTTCCATATCTTATCCTGATGTCCCGTCCATTCAGCCGGTTGAGGATTGTGATCCTGCCGCTGCATCGGGTTCTATAGACTTTATTGTGAATGGAAATGGTGGTTTCACCGTTTCTGAAAGTGGTGCTGGTACTATACAGGGGAATCCGGGAACGCTGAATGATGGTGATCAATTCACACTTAATAATTTGAATGATGGAGATGCTTGGTCGATATCCTTTTCAGCAGGAGGTTGTATCACTACTTTTACAGGAACCTTTGTGTGTAATGATGCCCTATGTCTGGTAGATGCATCCATCACGGCAGATCCTCCTGCTTCTGATTTTCCCGGAAGTTTATACCCACCGAATACTACGGTAAGATTCTGTGCCGAACTTGGACAGTATAATCAATCCAATGTGAACTTCCTGCATGGTATTGTTCCTGTATTTGGCAATGGTTGGACTAATTTGACGCCAGATGGCAATCCTGCTGTTGCAGCAAATAATGAAGCCGGTTCGCAATGGGATTGGTTCGCCGGGAATACGGTTTACCTTAATGCAACGACAAACCCTCCTACATTTGATTATGTAGCAGAACCTGGTTGGTGGTTCCAAAGTGTCAATTCCCCTCCTACTTTCCCTACAGGACACCCCTTGCAGGGGCAACCGACTGGATATACAGGTGGTAATGTTAATAATCTGGATCCTAACGCCAGTTGGGGGGATGGGTGTACCTTAATATATTATCCTACGGATCAAACAACTTGTGAATCAACTGTATATGGTGAATGGGTTTCTTCGGTAAACGGTTGTATTGCCAATACGAATATATTCGATAACCCTTTTGGTTATAGTCTTTGGGTCGGACCTGATGCCGGAAACGCAGATATTTTAGATGCATCCATGGATGAGGCTACTTGTACGGCTTTAAATGGTACATGGACAAACCCGGCAGGTCCCGGAGGTAATGTTTGTGTTTTTCCATTGGGAACTTGTTTCGGTAATGCTGCCGACGGTATGAATTTATCATGGACAGCTTGCTTTTTCCTAACTACCGTAGATCAGCCGGATTGTGAAGCCGGTCAGGATGATCTTTCTGTCCAGGTTGTCACTTATGCGGATGGATTGACCGGTATTTGGGATAATGCGGGATGTTTGAATGATGCTCCTGTTGATTGGGTTGGGGCTGAAATATGTTGTATTCCTGACCCGATAGAAACAACACCTCCTACTTTCTGTGAGGGACAACCGATCTCATTGACAGCAACAGGAGATGGTCAAGGAGTGTTGACTTGGTACACTGAAGCTACAGGTGGTATTTCCGTGGGGACGGGGTCACCGTTTGATCCCGGAGCATTAGCTCCTGCTATCTATAATTATTATGTAGAAGAAGATAATAACGGATGTTTGAGTGAAAGAATTCTAGTCAACTTTGAGGTGTTGCCCCTTCCTGTTTTGGATGTCGTATTAGGCAACCAGATTTTATGTACGAATACAGGTGGGTCTGTTACTTTACAGGTAGCTCCTACCAATGTAAGTACTCCAATATGTAATCAGGTGTCTTGGACAGCTAATCCGGGGGGTGCTCTTGGTACGGGATGTTCAATAAGCGTTTCTCCCGCCGTCACGACGGTTTATACGGCGGAAGCATTAAATGGCTGTGGTGTGGTACAACAAGTTATTTCAGTTCAGGTGGCAGATCCTCCAACAGCTGCTTTTGTAGCCGGGGATGACATATGTGATGGTATCGGAGAACTTGATGTCACACTGACAGGTATTGCTCCCTGGGATTTGACATATGATATTGATGGAGGTACTGCTACAACTATTACTATTACAGATGCAGACGTTGTGGATAATCTGGATGGTACATATACATATACACTGAATGATAATGATACTCCTGGAACTTATACGATTACAAGTCTTTCGGATGTAGCTTGTTCGGATACTCCAAACGTATCCGAGGTCATTGCTGCTTGTTGTACACCGGATGCGGGTACTCCGACAGCCTCTAGCCCGGTTTGTCCGGGGGCAAGTATTACGGCAAGTACCACAGGAGAGCAAACAGATACTGATTATACACAAACTTTCTTCATGACTGAC
>JAHDFN010000164.1:7784-9505 GCA_020628145.1 Saprospiraceae bacterium
GATGATATGGGAGTCATTGTAGCAATCAGTAGTGGGGGTAGCTTTACAGCTCCTAATACCTGTGGAATTACATATACGGTTTATAGTTATAATTATCTCACTGCCGGTACTTTTATCGCACCTGTCGTCAATGATAATGTTAGTGCGATTACGACTTCATGTGCCGATGCTTCAAATTGTTGTGATTTGGCTTCTACCGGAGTTCTAATTGATGATACGACCGCTCCTACTTTGTCAGGAACTATTCCGAGTGGACAAACCGGGATAGACGGATGTATCTCTGCAGCTCCTGCCGGTCCTACCGAAGCAGATATACAGGCTTTATATACCGATGCATGTGGAGGAACAATAACTGTAACAAAGAGTGGAACTCCTACGGGTAATGACTGTTCTTGGACGGTCACCTATACTTATTTGGTAGAAGATGCATGTAATAATGCCGTATCTCCTTCCCCTACGGTTACTTATACTGGTGGAGATGCTACTGCACCTACCTTATCAGGAACTATTCCAAGTGGACAAACAGGAATTAATGATTGTATGGCCAATGCACCTACAGGACCGACTGAAGCGGAAATCGAGGCACTTTATTCTGATGCCTGTGGCGGTGCAATAACAGTAACCAAAAGTGGAGCTCCAACAGGGACGGATTGTGTCTGGACAGTAACCTATTCTTATCTGGTAGAAGATGCATGTGGTAATGCAGTAACTCCTTCTCCTACTGTTACATTCAGTGGGGGAGATGCTACTCCTCCGGCTTTAACCGGAGCATTGCCTTCCGGTCAAACGGGGATCAATGGTTGCTTGGCAGATGCTCCTACCGGTCCGACCGAAACCGATATTGCTGCACTTTATACTGATGTGTGTGGAGGAACTATATCTGTAACCAAAAGCGGAGCTCCAACAGGAACGGATTGCTCATGGAGTGTAACTTATACTTATGATATTGAAGATGCTTGTGGAAATGCACTGGCGACTTCACCATCCATTACTTATAGTGGTGGAGATACAGGACCTCCTACTTTGTCCGGAACACTGCCGACAGGTCAGACCGGTATCGTTGGCTGTTTGTCAGCTGTTCCTGCCGGCCCTACCGAAGCGGATATAGCTGCATTGTACGGTGATAATTGTAGTACGACTATTACAGTGACTAAGAGTGGAACTCCAACCGGTACAGATTGCTCATGGAGTGTTACTTACTCTTATGCAATAGAAGATGATTGTGGTAACGCTTTGGCTTCTCCTCCTCAAATAACATATAGTGGTGGAGATACAGAATCTCCGACACTATCCGGAACGATTCCTTCCGGTCAGACCGGTATCGTTGGCTGTTTGTCAGCTGTTCCTGCCGGTCCTACTGAAGCCGATATAGCTGCCTTGTATGGTGATAATTGTAGTACTACTATCACAGTTACGAAGAGTGGAACTCCAAGTGGAGATGATTGTTCTTGGTCGGTTACTTATACCTATGCGATCGAAGATGATTGTGGCAATGCCTTGGCTACATCTCCAACTGTTATCTATAGCGGAGGAGATACAGAGGCACCTACTTTATCAGGAACCATACCTAGTGGACAAACTGGCATTGCAGGTTGTTTGTCTGCTGCTCCTGTCGGTCCTACTGAAGCCGATATAGCTGCCTTGTATGGTGATAATTGTAGTACTACTATCACAGTTACGAAGAGTGGAACTCCAAGTGGAGATGATTGTTCTTGGTCGGT
>JAHDFN010000165.1 GCA_020628145.1 Saprospiraceae bacterium
GGAATAATCGGATATTATCCAATTGAAAACTACTCAACTCCAATACATAGTAAGTATGTTCCTGCGTTGCAACCTGTTCGGCAAAACTGAACCCCACGTTTCCCGCCAATCCTACAGGAAGATTTCCCGTTTTCAATAAGTGGTGGGTTAACATGGTGGTGGTGGTCTTGCCATTGCTTCCGGTAATAGCGATGATTTTAGCATCGGTGTACCTCGCAGCAAATTCTATTTCATCTATAACCGGGATTCCCTGATTCCTGATTTTGATAATTACAGGAACATTATCCGGGATGCCCGGGCTTTTAATGACTTCCTTTGAAGCCATGATTTTTTCCAGACTGTGTTTCCCTTCTTCAAAGGGGATGTCGTTTCCTTCTAATTTTCTTCTGTACTTCTCCTTTATGGTTCCAAAGTCGGAAACGAAAACTTCAAAACCTTTTTGTCGGGCCAGTATTGCTGCCCCAACACCGGATTCTCCGGCCCCCATTATGGTAATCAAACCTTTTTCCATCCGTCTTATCGGATTTTCAAGGTGATAATGGCCAATACGGCCAACAGGATGCCTACTATCCAGAATCTTGTTACGATTTTGGATTCGTGCATTCCGAGTTTCTGATAATGGTGATGGAGAGGGGACATTTTGAAAATGCGCCTTCCTTCACCATATTTTTTCCGGGTATATTTGAAATATGATACCTGTATCATTACAGATAGGTTTTCTACTAGGAAAATCCCACAGAAAATAGGTATCAATAATTCTTTTCTCAAGACAATTGCCAATGCGGCTATGATTCCTCCGATGGTCAGGCTTCCCGTATCTCCCATGAAAACACGGGCAGGGAATGAGTTGTGCCAAAGGAAACCAATACACCCTCCAAGGAAACAAGCTATGAAAATCACCAACTCTTCCGATCCGGGCAGATAGAGTATGCCCAGATATTCGGAAAAGATGTTATTACTGGATACATATGCGAATATGCCCAATGTCGCTCCGATAATGGCAGACGTTCCGGCTGCGAGACCATCGATCCCATCCGTTAGATTTGCAGCATTGGATACTGCCGTCACGATAAAGATGGTCAGGAGTATGAAAATAACCCATCCGGCTCTTTGACTATTGCTGAAAGGAAGCAAATCGGCATAGTCGAAATTGTTTCCTACCATGAATGGTACATTGGTCAAGGTAGTCTTTACATTCGCCATTAAAGTCGTATCCAATTGATTCTTAGAAACAACCGGTTTGAATTCTACAACTTCATAGCCTTGGGTTTCAGCAAAATCAGGAGAAACACGGACTACTACCTCGTTGCTCATAAACATGACCAATCCTACCAATAATCCCAGCCCTATCTGACCCAGAATCTTGAATTTTCCCTGAAGACCTTCCTTATCTTTTTTAAAGACTTTGATATAGTCGTCCAAGAAACCTATGATTCCCATCCAAACCGTGGCGATTATCATTAGAATGATATATATATTGTCAAGTTTAGCCAGCAGTAGGCAGGGAATCAGAATGGACATGATGATAATGATACCTCCCATTGTAGGGGTACCTTGTTTCTCGATCTGTCCTTTCAGCCCTAGATCCCTGACGGTTTCACCTACTTGCATTCTTCGGAGATAATCAATGATTTTTCCTCCGAACACAATGGAAATCATCAGAGAGATGAATACTGCTGCCAATGCCCTAAACGAAATGTATCTGAATACACCCGCACCCGACCAGTCGAACTTTTCCAACCATTCAAAAAGGTAATAGAGCATAATGGTTCATCGTTTTGTCTGTTATCTATCACTGTTCGGTCATAGGCTCTTTTGTCTATTTCCCAACAGGGTAATCCTTTTAAAAAATGGAGCAATACCGATCGAAATCTCGAAAGATATGATTATTGAGCAACGAACAAAGGAGACGAGGATTGTCAACCGATACTGCTACCATTATCTTGTTCCTAGGCTAAACAGCTTCTAGGAAGTCATTTAATATTTCCTTGTCATCAAATGGCTTTTTCTTGCCATTTGTCTCCTGATATTTTTCGTGGCCTTTGCCTGCTATCAGAATAATATCACCTCGTTGAGCCAAAGCACAAGCGGTTTTGATGGCTTGTTTTCTGTCTGTAATGCTCAGCACTTTAGCCCTGTCAGTAATCTTCACACCTTTTTCCATATCTTCGATGATGGCGGAAGGATCTTCCGAACGAGGATTGTCAGAGGTTAGAATGACCTGATTGCTATATGTACAGGCAGTATCTGCCATCATGGGTCTCTTTTTCCTATCCCGATCACCACCACATCCTACGACTGTCAATATCTTACTATCCCTTCCCCTCAACTTATCTATGGTGGTCAATACCTTTTCCAAGGCATCTGGTGTATGTGCATAATCAACAATGCCTGTTTTACCGGAATTTTCAGAAAACAAGTAGTCGAATCTTCCTTCCGCACTATTGAGATTGCTGAGTTCACGAAGCACTTCGAATCGTTCGAGGCCTAACAACATCGCAGTCGAATAAACAGCGAGGTAATTATATGCATTGAATTCGCCGATAAGCCTTCCGTGGAACTCGGCACCATCCAAATCCAATTGTAAGCCTGCCAATGAATTTTCAATAATCTTGGCTTTAAAAGCTGCCGTTCTTTTCAAGGCATAAGGGTATTTCTTTGCCTTGGTGTTTTGAATCATCACATTCCCTCTTTTATCATCAATATTCGTCAAAGCGAAAGCAGATGAAGGGAGCGTGTCGAAAAATGCCTTCTTGGCATTCAGATAACTTTGGAAATTCTTATGGTAATCCAAATGATCATGAGAGAGGTTGGTGAAAACACCACCCGTAAAATGAATTCCTTCAATTCTATTTTGATCTACAGCATGAGAACTCACCTCCATGAAGGCGTATTCGCATCCGGATTCTACCATCTCACTTAAAAGGGCATTCAAAGCAATGGCATCTGGTGTGGTATGGGTAGCCGGAATGATATTTTCACCGATTTTATTTTCTATGGTAGAGATTAAACCTATTTTATACCCTAAGGCAGATACCAGATTGTGAAGTAATGTAACCGTGGTTGTTTTACCATTCGTGCCTGTTACTCCTACCAGTTTTATCTGTTGGGAAGGATGGTTGTAATACTCCGCAGCCATGAGTCCGGTAGCTTTACGTGAATCTTTGACCTTGCAGTAAGTAATGTCAGTTGCTTGATTCTCTGGGAGTACCTCACATACGATGACCTTCGCTCCGTTTTCAATGGCCTTTTCGATATATTGATGACCATCCGATAAGGAACCTTTGACGGCAATAAAGGCGTGACCGGATTCTACTTTACGTGAATCCAAGGTCAAACCCGAAATACTGGCATTATCGTTTCCAATAATGCTCAATAATTCCACATGGGTTAATATGTCCTTTAATATCTTCATCAACTCAATGTCAAATGGATCGTTTGACCTTTTATTTTCCTTCCGGCCGGAACGGATTGTTGTCTAACTTTTCCTAATCCGGAGACGGTTACTTTCAGTCCTTTGTTTTCGAGTATATATATGGCATCCCTTAGTCCCATCCCTTTTACGTTGGGGATGGTTTCGGAACCTATATATCTAGGTAAAATAGCTAGTGTGTCACTAGCAGCTTTTAGTACAGACCAATATCCTTGTTCGGAATTATCCGTAAAAGGAATCTTCAAATCATTCAAGAGATAGGCCATTTCCCTTTTGTTACCAATATTCAGATCGGGTAGGCTATATGTTCTCCAACCCGGTTTTATATCCAAATTCATTGGGGGCTGTATTTCGAACTTAGAAGAATAAGCCTTGTCAGCGATTTCCCTGAAAATCGGACCGGCAACATCCGAGCCGTAATAGCTACCTTGTTTTGGGTCATTAACCACTACGATAATGGAATACTTAGGGTTTTCGGCTGGGAAATATCCGGCAAAAGATGCTTGGTGTTTCATCTTTACTCCTCTACGAGAGTAGTTGACCTGAGCCGTACCTGTTTTTCCTGCGAAATTGTAAACATTGGTTTTCAATTTTCTAGCAGTACCTTCCTCGACGACACCTTCCAATAATTCCTTGGCTTGATCTATTGTGGATTTACTGGCGATAGCTTTATCTATAACTATCGGTTTGTAACTTGTGAGTATGTTGCCATATTGCATGATTTCTTGTACCAGATAAGGCTTCATCATTTTGCCGTTATTGGCAACGGCATTGTAAAACGTAAGTAATTGTAAGGGAGTGAGTGTCAATTCGTAACCAATGGACATCCAAGGAAGGGTGATGCCACTCCAGTCGTCCTCTTCATTTGTAGGCTCTTTGATATAAGGGGCGATTTCCCCTGCGATTTCTATGCCCGTCGGTAAATCCAGATTGAAATCTTTCAATCTGTTTACGAATTTAGTTTGGTTTTCCTTGTATTTTTCATCAATTGTAAGTGCGATACCTACATTGGAAGAAATTTCAAATGCTTTCCTGAAAGTGCTTTCGTCCAAAGCGTGGTAGGAAGCATCTACCATTTCTTCATCGTAGAATTCATATTTTCCTTTATACAATTGAATGGTATCATCCAAAGCGATGAGTTTATCTTCCAATAAGGCCATTGCAGAAGCCAATTTGAAAGTTGAGCCGGGTTCCATCGGTCTGCCTATTGCATAATTGAATCGTTCCCACCAGCCTTCTTCGGTGCGACCTAAATTGGCTATTGCCCTAACGGCACCGGTTTCCACTTCCATCATAATGGCTGTGCCGTATTCCGCATTATTTTTTTGAAGACCTCTCAACAGTGCTTGTTCTGTAATGTCCTGAAGATTGATATCTATGGTGGTTTTAATATCTTTCCCGCTTTCAAGATTGTAGGTGTAGTCATCTGCCGGAATCCAGATGGTTTCGCCATTCAGTCCCTTGATTTTCCTCATGAGCCGCTCTCCGGCTTCACCTCCTAATACATCATTGAATTTACCTTCGAGTCCTACCGGATTGGCTCCTTCCCTTACATAGCCAATGGTTCTATGGGCGAGGATTCCGAAAGGTCTTTCCCTTTTCGGCTTTTTTTCAACAATCAATCCCCCACGGTATCTTCCTTTATTGAAGAGGGGGAATTTTTTAATCATTTCCAAGTCCAAATGACTGGCATTTTTCTTAATGAGGACATATCGGTCTCCCGAATTGCGGGCCTCCATCAATTTTTGACGCATACGGCCCGGAGTGTAGGTGTTATCTACATAAGTAGCCAAACACCAAGCAAGGGAATCCAGATTCGTCCAGAATATTTCATCTGTGATGGACTGAGTCAAAGGATCAAAACGAATATCGTAATAGGGGAGGGAAGTAGAAAGGAGACTGCCGTTTGTAGATAGGATGTTCCCTCTTTCCTGTGAGACCTTTCTAGGAGCGAAATGGTATTGCTCAGCTTTCGCCAACCATTTATCCTTTTCGAAAAGTGTGATTTTTATCGTTTGGAAAAAGATAACCAAGGCAAACAGTATGATGGCTGAGAACACAATATAAATACGAACCAGTATTTCGTTTTTTATCTGCATGCTTTGTTGCTAGCTTTCCTTATCCTTTTTGATGACTATTTTCTTCGCTTTTTTTCCTGAATCCGAAAGGCCGATGGATTCTACTTTTTTGAGTACTTCAGATTGCTTACTGTTATACATCAAATTAGCTTTAGCGGCCATTAATTGCCACCTCATTTCATTGATTTCCCTTTCGAGTTGTTTGATTTCCCTCAGGGTGTTTTCAGCGTAATGAACATTGGCGATATAAATAGTGCCTAGGAATCCTAAAAAAACGACATAAGGCAAGTTCTTCAATATGATACTTGCCAAAGGAGTGCCGAGCATGGCGAAATCCAATATGCCCTTTTTCTTTTTTGCCATAGGCTGTTCCGGTCGTTCCGGTTATTTCTTTTCGGCTACCCTCATCTTAGCACTTCTTGCCCGAGGGTTCCGAGATATTTCTACTTGTGAAGGCTCTAGGGCTTTCTTTGTTATCAATTTGAAAGGACGTTCTATGTTTCCATAAAAATCCTTGATTTGCTTTCCTTCAAAATTGCCTGATTTCAAATAATTCTTGACCAAGCGATCTTCAAGGGAATGATAGGAGATAACTACTATCCTCCCTCCGGAAGCCAATGTTTGCCCGACATTGGTTAGGAAATCCTTCAATGCTCCCATTTCATCATTCACTTCTATTCGTATGGCTTGGAATACCTGAGCCAAATAACGATTTCTTTTTCCTCGGATAATCGGGCCCATCATGTTAATGAAATCCTGACTGTTTTCAATTTTTCTGAGCCGTCGTTCATTTACGATGGCTTGGGCTAATGTTTTCGAATTCCTGATTTCGCCATAATCGCTGAATACCTGAACCAAGTCCTCTTCTTTGTACTCATTAAGGATTGTTTTAGCCGTTAAATCGGCATTTTGATTCATCCTCATGTCCAAGTCCGCATCGAATCTGAAAGAGAATCCCCTTGTAGCTTCATCCAGTTGATGGGATGAAACACCTAAGTCAGCTAGGATGCCGTCCACGGTGTTCACGCCGTATAATTTTAGATACCTTGACAGATGTCTGAAATTACTTTGGATGAAATTGAAATTTTCATTTTCGGGAATGTTATCCTTTGCATCTTCATCCTGATCAAATCCGAATAAACGTCCTGAGCCTCCCATAGCATCAAGGATGGCCCTTGAGTGTCCTCCCCCTCCGAAGGTGGCATCCACGTAAGTTCCATCCATACGAATGCCGAGAGCATCGATGCTCTCGGCTTTCAATACAGGGTCATGATAATTCATGTTGTGGTTTTTCTCTAAAGATCTAGTTCTATGTCCCCTGCTACAATTTCTGTGAATTCGGAAAAGTCCTCAGGCTCTTCCTCGATCATTTTGGCATATTCCTCCTTCGACCAAATTTCTATTCTATCCCTTAAGGAAGAGAGAACCATGGTCTTTTCAATGCCGGCATACTCTTGCAATGTTTTCGGTAGCAGCAATCTGTCGGAACCGTCGAGTGAAAGTTCTGTAGCACCTCTGTTGAAGTATCTAATGAATTTTCTCTGTTTTTCCCTGAAAACACTCAACTTCTGATTCATCTTTTGGATGAGGTTATCCCATACTGATCGGGGATAGAGGGTCAAGTGCTTTTCAAAGCCTCGGTTGATGACAAAGTGATGGCTGTCCATTTCACCCAGTTGGCGGATGAGTTGGGAAGGTAATCGGAAACGACCTTTCGCGTCCAATTTCACTTCGTACTCGCCTATCAAATGCCGCATGTATTAGTTCGTCGCTTAATTTCCACACAATATAAACACTTTTAGGGCAAAATTTCCACTTTTTCCCACTCTGTGGGCAAAAAAACAGAGAATTTGGAGTGTTAAAATACTATTTGTTTGTAATGTAGTGGTTTTTTCTATAAAAAACGTATTGTAAATTAATTGTTTGTTTTTTTTGTTGTGAAAAAAGGAAATACTTCCCACTTGGGTTTAAAATGATGAAAAAATGCCTTTCCAAATTATTTGGAGAGGCATTTTGATAAAACGATGTTATTTGAGATACATCAAGCGTTTACAATAACCTTTGGTGCAGCAGAAAGGATTTCATCATTCGCCTGATCTTTGAACTGGTTGAAATTATTGTTGAATTTGCGAGCTAAATCATTGGCTTTCTTATCATAAGCGGTTTTGTCTGCCCATGTGTCTTTCGGATTCAATACTTCATCCGGTACGTTAGGGCAACTCGTTGGAATCAAAACGCCGAAAATCGGATGTTCGGAATAATTTACATTGTCCAATTCGCCATTCAAAGCAGCAGTAATCATCGCCCTGGTATAGCGTAGTTTCATTCGTGAACCAACACCATATTCTCCTCCTGTCCAACCTGTGTTCACCAACCATACCTTAGTATTGTATTGGGTCATTTTTTCACCTAACATCTCTGCATATTTTGTAGGATGAAGGGGTAGGAATGGAGCACCGAAGCAAGCAGAAAATGCAGTTTTCGGTTCTTTGATGCCGACTTCAGTTCCGGCTACTTTTGCCGTATATCCTGAGATGAAATGATACATGGCTTGTTCCTTAGTCAGTTTGGAAATAGGAGGCAATACGCCGAAAGCATCACAGGTTAGGAAAAATATGTTTTTAGGAATGCCGGCCTTAGAAGTAGGCAAAGCATTATCAATATGGTGTATTGGATAAGATACTCTTGTATTCTGTGTAATAGTTGTGTCTTCGAAATCTACTTCACGGGTGCCTTCTTTGAAGATTACATTTTCCAATATAGCCCCATGCTTGATGGCATTCCAAATCTGTGGTTCTTTTTCTTCTGAAAGATCGATGGTTTTGGCATAACAACCTCCTTCGAAGTTGAAAACACCTTCATTCGACCAACCATGTTCATCATCTCCGATCAGAGGACGGTTGGGATCTGCGGATAATGTTGTTTTACCTGTACCGGATAATCCGAAGAATACAGCAGTGTCACCATCTTCCCCGACATTGGATGAACAATGCATACTCAATACATTCCTTTCTGTAGGCAGTACAAAGTTCAACACAGAAAATATTCCTTTCTTTATTTCTCCTGTATAACCGGTGCCTCCTATGATAACGGTCTTTTTGGTGAAGTTGATAATTGCGAAGTTTTCCTGACGTGTCCCATCTATAGCCGGGTCTGCCAGGAAACCGGGAGCACAAAGTATATTCCAGTCAGGGGTAGCATTTAGTAAATGGTTTTTATCCGGTCTTAGGAACATATTATGGAGGAATTGGCTACTCCAGGGATATTCAGCAACCAATCTTACATTCAATCTGTAATTATCGTCGGCACAGGCATATCCATCTTTGATATAAAGATCTTTGCCTGAGAAATAATTTGTGATTTTATTGTAAAGGATGTCGAATTTTTCACTTGAAAAAGGGAAATTGATTTCTCCCCAATCTACGGTACTGCTTGTAATGTCATCTTTGACAATGAAACGATCCATTGGAGATCTACCCGTAAATTTGCCGGTATTGATTTTCAATGCTCCCGAACTTGCCAGGACACCCATTCCTTTTTTGATGGAATGTTCTACCAACTCTTCAGGAGTCAGATTCCAAAATTGATGCTTTTCACCTTTGATTCCCAGATTTTGCAAAGAGGCTTTGGGATTCTTGATGCCAGTTACATTATCCATATTATGTTTACTTTAAGACAATCTGATACCAATCAAAACAAATCCGAAAGGGAAAGGGTTTGATTGTTTATGATATTACTTGTTAGGACAACAAAGGTAACGAACTTTAATCAAGGCATGAAACAAATGGGTCATTAATCGGTTAAGTATAGGTTAATTCCATTTATCCGGGGATAGTGTATTTTGTAAACAAAAAATGGGGATGAAATGCTTCATCCCCATCCATTTTATGATAATCCGAAAGGATTATAACTTTACGAATTTATTGGAAATAATGTCTTTCCCATC
>JAHDFN010000166.1 GCA_020628145.1 Saprospiraceae bacterium
TGCTTAATGAGGGAGATTCAGGATAGCTCGTCTTGGAAAACCCACTCCCTTTTTTCAGTCACCACTTTTTTTTATTTCCAATGCCTTATTCTTCTTGAAATACGATTCTTTTTCCCGATCCTTGCGATAATCCCTTGTTAACGGTAACTGACTGGAATAACCAATCCTTTCCATGATTTTCCATATGTAATTCCGATGGTAGTCCACTACCAAAATTCTCCTTTATCAATTTCTTGATACTCCATTTATTCCAAATGTAGAATGCCTCTTTTTCCTCTTTAATTTCCAGCAGCAGTTTCAACTTTTCCAAATCAGCACCGTCCAACCTTGATTTCACTCCCCGTTTTTTCTTCTCAAGGTCAGCAGTACCATTTTTTATCGATAAAATAATGGCACTCACTCGACTTTGGGACAATCCATAGAATTTTCCTATATCTTCTTGGCTGTACTCCTCCTCATGACGGGCATATATTAAATTGTTCCTTTCCCTTTTAGTCATTCCAGTTTTTATGCTAATTTAATAGTTGTTTTTTAACTGACGGGCTATTGTGGAAAAAGGGAACACCATGAATACCAATTGTATCTGGGATAGAAGATATCGACCACACCGGAACGAAAGCAAGATCTCCACAAACCAACGGAATATGTGAAAGGTTCCACCCTACGATCCGGGATGAGTTCTATGCCATCGCTTTCCGCAAAAAAATCTACTCGTCCATAGAAGAACTACAGAAGGATCTCGACAGGTGGATTGAACATTACAACAAGGAAAGGACACATTCGGGAAAACATTGTTTCGGAAAAACGCCCCACCGGACTTTTCTTGATTCCATCCATCTAGCAAAGGAAAAAATGCTCGATCGTTCAGCTAATCCCGATTTGGATATTTTTTCTGCATCATGAATTCGAGGGATTTCCTTACCGTCTTCCATTCCGATTCGATAATGGAAAAAACAACCGTATCCCTAAAACAACCATCCTTATCCATCCTATGGTTTCTCAAAACACCATCACATTTGGCACCTAATCTCAAAATCGCATTCCTAGAAGAATGATTATGCCAATGCGTCCTGAATTCTACGGCAACTGCCCCTAGATTTTCAAAGGCCCTTTTTAATAAAAGAAACTTACATTCTGTATTAACACCTCTTTTCTGATAGGAAGCGGCATACCAGGTATATCCGATTTCAAGTCTTTTGTTTTGAGCATCAATATTACAATATCTTGTTGTTCCGATTATTTTTCCATTTGATTTATCAATGACAACAAATGGATGTGAAGCACCATTCTGTTTTTGTAAAAAAGCAGTTGCCAAATATTCATCTATATTTTTTTCCGAAGGAACGGATGTGTACCATAAATTCCATAACTCACCATCGGAAGCAGCTAAGAGCAATGCCTCCTTATGTTTCTTTTCCAAAGGAATCAAATCAACTTTACTTCCGGCTAAGGAAATCTGTTCAATCCAATTTTCCATCATCTTTGAACTATGAAAATCAAAAGGGTGGGATACCCCACCCTTTTGATTACTTAGGAATTCCCTTTCCTATAATCTGCAAGGAATTTTTCTAATCCGATATCCGTCAACGGGTGTTTGAATAAACCTTCAATGGTATTCAATGGGCAAGTCACCACATCGGCACCGGCCAATGCACATTCCTTGATATGCCCTGAAGTCCGGATAGAGGCCGCCAACACTTCTGTCATGAATCCATAATTAGCATAAATCTCAACAATTTCATAAATCAAGTGCATTCCATCCCAATTCGTATCATCTATACGTCCGATGAAGGGAGAAACATACGTAGCACCTGCTTTTGCAGCCAACAAGGCCTGTGCTGCAGAAAAAACCAAAGTACAATTGGTTCGGATTCCATTGGCTGTAAACCAACTCAAGGCCTTAACCCCTTCCCTAATCATCGGAACCTTCACGACAATATTAGGAGCAATATCAGCCAGAATTCTACCTTCTTCCACAATTCCTTTGAAATCAGTAGAAATAACTTCGGCACTCACATCACCATCTATCATATTGGCAATTTTTTCATAATGGGCCATGATGTTATTCCTTCCGGTAATGCCTTCTTTCGCCATAAGGGAAGGATTGGTCGTCACACCATCCAATATTCCCAGATCATGGGCTTCCTTGATTTGATCCAGGTTTGCCGTATCAATGAAAAATTTCATAAATTGAATTGGTTTTAGAGTAAGTTCGGAACAAGGTTGTCAAAAAACCATTTACACTCATTCCCCATAAACTCCTAATGTTTGCAAATCGCAGCACAAAGATAGATTAAATGCAAAAAAGCCTTCTTTTTTTTATTGGTTTTTACATCCTGTTGATATCCTGTGGGAAATCTGTTCCCGATTTGAATGGCCATTGGCATATTTATCCGGAAAATGGCGATGGGAGTTACAATACATTAGATATTATCCAGGATAGTGTTTGCCAATGGGATCTGCATTCTTTTTGGTTTGATGGAGGCGGTCGTGTGGATTTCCCGAATCGCCATATTCATGTTTTCAATTACAATGGTTCGGGAACATATGTTTTTTCCGGTATGAAAGGAGATGAAATGAAACTCCGGGGCCTACACAATGAATTTTACTATCGTGCTAAAAAATGCCGGCAGGAATGCTGTTCCAGACTAGAAGACTATATGAAGGATCTTATTGTAGATATACAATTGCCGAAAAATGTAAACCCGAAGCTGAAAAGGAAGATGTCTAAAAAGAATTCCGCTTACCTTTTTTATGGAACTCCAGATGAAAATCATAATCAAGCTTATGGAAACGATGTCAGGTTTTGCCTAAACAACCAGTTTTCTACTGTTTATACACTTCCTCACTTCCATTTCAATAGGAGGACAGAATTGAAAGGGGAAAGGCCGAATTATAAAATAATAGCAGATCGGAAAACGAGTTTACGACAGATCAGCAATGTCGTTAGGGAATTGAATAAGATAGGTATTAGGGAAATTTATATTGCCACCGGTTTTGATCCGGAAGAGAATCTGAATGATCCATTCTATTTTATTAATACCAAAGCTTTGGATTTATCCATATCAGAGATGACTTGGGAAGAATATTTGAACAATGGGGAATAAAAAAAGCGGAAATCATATCGCACTGCTACAACCCACTACCTTTGCTTGCTTTCGCACCTGGAGGATTAATAGGGAGCTAGTCGTATGACTCCGCCGTTGCAAATGTACGATGAATGTATATTCCATCCAAGTCTATTGGATTTTTTTAATCTTTTCTTACATAAATACTAAAATCCACCAAAGTATTTCTATATTCGATTTAAGGGTTAATAGAATATATAGCATTGATTTTCAGATGCAAAACAATTAATTCTATTCCCTGTCACAATCAAATCAAACAAACCAAACTTATTAGATGAAAACCGTTTATTTCATCCGACATGCCAAATCCAGTTGGGAAGACATGTCTTTAAGAGATTCAGAGCGACCACTCAATAAAAGGGGATTCAGGGATGCTCCTTTCATGTCCAAACTTTTCAAAGCGAAGGAAACCCTTCCGGATATCATATTTTCCAGTCCTGCCGTAAGAGCCTATACAACCGCCCGTTTTTTTGCAGAGGAATTAGGTTGGGAAGAAAAGGAGATACAAACCGATCCCGACTTGTATCTAGGCAATGAAGATTATATTATCCAGAAAATAAATATGTTGGACGATTCGGTCAATACGGTTTGTTTTTTCGGTCATAATCCTACGACGACCAACCTTGCTAACATTTTCCATGACGACTATGTGGCCAATGTTCCAACATGTGCTATCGTTAAAGTTCAGGGAGAAATCGATTCTTGGCAACATTTCAATCCCAAAGCAATTAAATTTGTGGAAATACATTACCCTAAACAATATTTCACCTAATAGTAGGGAATTTCATTCTTTATCCGGGTCTGGAATATCGACCACAGATTATTGCCAAAATCAAGCTTTTATAATGGCGGAAGAAAAAAAAATGCCTTTCATCCACAGGGACATCAGTTGGCTGTCCTTCAATCATAGGGTATTACAGGAAGCAGAAGATCCCTCTGTTCCCTTGTTTGAAAGAATCAAGTTCCTAGCCATCTATTCCTCCAATCTCGATGAATTTTTCAGGGTAAGGGTAGCTCATCACAGGAACCTGATGCGTGTAGGTAAGAAGACCCAAAAGAAGCTGGAGTTTTCACCTAAACAAATCATCAAGGGTATCCTTAGGATTGTAAATCGCCAACAAAAGAAATTCAGTGATATTTTCGAAAACCAGATCATTCCGGATTTAAGGAAAAACGGAATCCGTATCCTTCGCCGTCTGGATCTGAATGAAGAACAAAAACATTTCGTTGAGGAATATTTCAATGACAACCTTTTGCCTTTTGTACAACCCGTACTCTTGGTCAATGGAATGGTCAACCCCTTCCTCAATAACGCAGAACTCTATCTGACCCTCCATATGAAGGTCAAGGATAAACCTAAAAGCGATCCCGTTTATGCCATTGTAAAGGTGCCTTCTGATTATTGCCCCCGTTTTGTGGAAATCCCCTCCAATGATGATAATACACGGGATATCATGATGTTGGATGACATTGTCAGGCACAATGTATCCATTTTCTTTCCGGGCTATGACATTCAGGATACCTATTCCATAAAACTGACTAGGGATGCCGAACTTTATATCGATGACGAATTCCAGGGAGATCTGATTTCGAAAATCAAAAAAAGCCTTAATAAGAGAAATGTCGGGCCTCCTTCCAGATTCGTATATGATCGGGAGATGCCTAATTATTTATTGGATTATCTTATGGGAACATTCGCATTGAACAATGCTGATTTGATAAAAGAGGGGCGTTATCATAATAATTTCGATTTTTTTAAATTCCCTTCCTTTGAAAAGGATCATCTTAAAAATAAGCCGCTTCCCCCACTCCCTTATCCCGAATTGGAACAAGCAGAGGATATTTTCCAGGCCATTTCCGAAAAGGAGCATCTGATTCAGGTTCCCTACCAATCCTATAATTCAGTTGTCAGATTTTTTGAGCAGGCCGCTTCCGATCCTCTTGTCACCCATATCAAGATTGTCCAATACAGGGTAGCCCGTCGATCAAAAATCATGAATGCCTTAATGAATGCCGTAAATGCCGGGAAGCAGGTGATGGTTTTTGTAGAAGTCAAAGCCCGTTTCGATGAGGAAGCCAATCTGAAATGGGGTGAAAAACTGGAGAAAGCCGGGGTACAGGTATTTTATAGTTTCCCCGGATTGAAGGTGCATTCCAAACTGGCATTGATCCGAAGGGAAAAAGGACAAAAAAGCGAATTGTTTACTTATCTAGGTACTGGAAATTTCCATGAAGGAACAGCAAGGGTATATAGTGACTTAGGATTATTCACTTCGGATATCAGACTTACCTCCGAGGTCGCAAGGGTATTCAATTTTCTAGAAACCGTAAAGCTCCCCCAAACGGAATTCAAACACCTATTAGTTGGACAATTCAATCTACGTTCTGCCTTGGTTCAGAAAATCGATAGGGAAATAAAAATTGCCAAAGCAGGAAAACCGGCTGCCATGATTTTAAAGATGAACAGTCTTGAAGATCCAGAAATCATTACGAAATTATATGAAGCCAGTAATGCCGGAGTACAAATAGATTTAATTATCAGGGGCATCTGTTGCCTCGTTCCGCAAATCAAGGGCTTCAGTGAAAACATCCATGCAATCAGTATTGTTGACCGATTCCTTGAACATGCCCGTGTTTTTTGGTTTTCCAATAATGATAATGAAGAGCTATATCTTTCTTCTGCAGATTTTATGAGGCGAAATTTGAGTTATCGAATAGAAACCGCATTTCCCATTTACGATGAAAACATAAGGGAAGAAATAAAAGCATTTTTACAAATGCAACTCAAGGACAATGTCAAAGCGAGGATATTGAATAAGGAACGAACCAATATATATAATGCAACCAAGGATGACATGCCCATCCGTTCCCAAATAGATACTTATTACAAAATACTGCGAAAAAACGATATGAAAGTCAAGGGTTGAGACATCCGATCAACCAAATTCTTCGTTGATTTTATGGAATGAAAAAACTAGATAGCCTTCTCATAAAAGCATTTTTGCCACCTTTCACTCTCATGTTCGGCATCGTCATGTTTGTATTTACCATGCAGACCATGTGGAAATTCATTGATGACATTATCGGCAAAGGTGCAGGTCTAGCTATGATTTTCGAATTCGTCTTCTACCTTTCACTAGGTCTGATCCCCCTATCTCTACCCGCAGCGATTCTCTTAGCCAGCATTATGGTCATGGGGACCTTAGCCGAACGCTACGAATTGACTTCTATGAAATCGGCGGGCATATCCCTTTGGCGTATCATGTGGCCGCTTATCGGAATAGGCTTATTGATTTCTATTTTTTCTTTCGTTTGTAATAATAACATGGTTCCGGTTGCCAACCTGAAATTCAAGACCCGGCTCTATAATTTCAAAACCAAAAAACTGGCTTTAAGTCTGGAAGAAGATGTATTCAATGATGATTTCAGGAATTTTTCGATTCGGATAGATAAGAAACATGAATCGGGCGATCTTGAAAAAATCATGTTATACGATCATTCTGCCGAACATCGGAATCGGACTAAGATTATATTAGCCGAAAAAGGCCGAATGGATATGGAATCGGATGAAAGGTATCTGATTATGCATTTGGAAGAAGGACAACAATATCAGGAATTGGAAGAAGAAAAAGGATGGAAGAAAGGCGACCCTAGAAAATACCCCTATCTCCGTACAAACTTCCGGGAATTGGAGAAATACATGGATTTGAAGGAATTCGACATGAAGGACGTGAATGAGGAAATCTTTAAGGATGAGGAACTGATGTTAAGTATAAGACAGATCCTTTGGCAGTTGGATACGATGGAACAACAAATAGACAAGAGAAGGAAAGACATGAGCAAATCAGCTATGAATAGTTTGTTCTTTGTTAAAACCAGTGACACGACTTCCCTCTTTGTCCCTCTGGCTGAAGCGGGTAAAAGTTCGAACAATAACACAAAAAAGAATAACGAAAAATCCATTCCAAACCCCGGAAAGAGAAATATACCCAAAACAATACAACGCCCCGGAATAAATAAAAAAAACACGCCCCCTCCAAAAAAGAAAAAGGACGGGGAAAAGACCTTGAAATTATTGCCCGAACAACTCAACGGCACTCCTGCTTCGTTAGAAGAAGTCTTCTCTTTCAACCATCGGAAACAAGTAATAACCCGTGCGACATCCAATGTAAAAACACTGGAATCCCGTATTAAGGATTTTAACGTCAGGGAATACAATGTGGTCTTGAAACAAAATCGATATCTCTATCAGGTACATCTGAAAATCGCATTGGCTGCGGCCTGTATGGTTTTCCTTTTTATCGGAGCATCTTTGGGGGCCATTGTCCGAAAGGGTGGTTTCGGAGTTCCCATTCTGTTCGGCACCTTATTATTTGTCACTTTTGTTGCAATGGTAACGGTTTTTAAAAAAATGGCCGATGCAGGTAATATCTCTTCCGGCATGGCTGCTTGGGGTCCCATCATCATTTTTGCAATACCTTGTATTTTATTGACAAGGGGGGCGGTACGAGATGCCAAAGCCATGAATCTCGATTTATTGAGCCAGACGATAACGAATTTTTTCATGGGTAATAGGAAGAAAAAATAACATTTCAGAATATTGAAAAATCCCTTCCTCCTTGGAATTGTAGTGAAAATCCAAGTATTCATCTAAAAAAATGGCGAAATTGCCTTAGTTTTAATAGGTTGTATCCATATTTGATTACAATATCGACAAATCAAAAAACCATTATTAACACTAAAATCTTATTATCATGGAATTGACTTGGGCTTGGCCATTTTTTACCGTTAAACAGCAATCAGCTGCCGTCCTTGAACGATTCGGCAGATACCATAGTATTCGTAATTCAGGACTACAATTCAAAATACCTTTTGTAGATCAGGTATCGGGGAGGGTCAGTCTGAAAATACAACAACTGGACGTAATCGTAGAAACCAAAACCAAGGATGATGTATTCGTCCGAATGAAGGTATCCGTTCAGTATGTCATTCTGAAGGATAAGATTTATGATGCCTATTACAAATTGGAAAATCCGCATGATCAGATTACATCCTATGTATTCGATACGGTAAGGGCGGAAGTGCCTAAAATGAAACTGGATGATGTATTCGAGCGGAAGGATGATATCGCCAATGCCATCAAAAGGGATTTACAAACGGCCATGAACGAATACGGTTATGATATCGTCAAAGCGCTGGTAACGGACATCGATCCGGATGGTGCGGTAAAACATGCCATGAACCGTATCAATGCGGCAGAGCGTGAAAAAGTCGCTGCCGAATATGAAGCGGAAGCAGAAAGAATCCGGATTGTAGCCAAAGCGAAAGCAGAAGCGGAAAGTAAGCGGCTTCAGGGACAAGGTATCGCCGACCAAAGAAGGGAAATCGCAAGGGGTCTGGAAGAGTCGGTAGAAGTCTTGAATACCGTAGGTATCAATTCGCAGGAAGCATCCGCCTTGATTGTGGTGACCCAACATTACGATACTCTTCAATCGATGGGGGAAAATGTGAATAGTAATCTGATACTATTACCGAATACACCGGACAATGCCAGTAATCTATTGACACAAATGGTCACTTCATTTGCCGCATCCGCAAAAATCGGTGAAATGAACAAGGCCAATAGCAAGCCGGATAAAAAAAACCAATAATGCCAAGTAAGGCATACCGGTAAATTTAATAAGCGAGCCTATCCCGATCGGGATAGGCTTTTTTCTTACAAATACTTTCCGTTAAATAAACAAGGCTGTAAGATTTCTGTTACATTGCAATACAAAGCAAGAAATGGAAACGAAACTTACCCGCTCCTATAAAAGGGATGAAATAGAAGGAAATTACGATGTTATCATTATCGGCTCCGGACTTGGAGGATTAACCACCGGAGCCTTTCTCGCCAAAGAAGGAAAAAAAGTACTCATTCTGGAAAGACATTATACCGCCGGTGGCTATACACATGTTTTCAAAAGGAGAGGATATGAGTGGGATGTAGGCGTGCATTATATCGGAGAGATGCACAAGGAAACCATGTTGAAAAGAATTTTCGATTATATCACCGAAGAACCTATCCAATGGGCCGACATGGGAGAAGTCTATGATAAGATGATTTTCGGAGATGAGGTTTATGAATATAGAAAAGGCGTTTCCAATTTCGTTGAAAAAATGAAGGAATATTTTCCGGCTCCCGAAGATCAGAAAGCCATTGATAAATATATCGATCTAGTTTTTTCCACCCAGGCAAAACAGAGAATGTATTTTGCCGAAAAAGTAGTTCCACGTCCGATAAGTTGGGCTTTCGGAAAAAACATGAGAAAAGGTGCCTTGAAATTAAA
>JAHDFN010000167.1 GCA_020628145.1 Saprospiraceae bacterium
ATGTCATTGCGACTGCTCAATTATTGATGAAATTCAAACTGATGGAACTCCCCGAAGATATGATCACGGAAAGGGTAGGATAAAATTAAGCCGTATTAAATCAAGATTAATATGACTAAGGAAGAAGTAATGAAGGAATTGGAATCCCTGGGCAATCCGGGGACGAAGAAAATATTAATACGACATGGAGCCAGGGAGCCTTTTCATGGTGTGAAGGTTCAGGATTTGAAAAAAATCGTGAAGAAAATAAAAAAGGATCACGCTCTTTCATTGGAACTCTACGAAACCGGCAATTCGGATGCCATGTACCTTGCCGGATTGATTGCCGATGAATCGAAAATCACAAAATCACAATTAAAAAAATGGGCTAAGCAAGCCTATTGGTATATGCTTGCCGAATTTACGGTTCCCTGGGTCGCAGCCGATAGTCCACATGGTTGGGATTTAGGTCTGGAATGGATAGAATCCAAAAATGAAGGAATTGCATCATGTGGTTGGGCTACGATTTCTTCTTGGATAAGTATCCAACTGGATGAAGAACTGGATATGAAAAAAATCGAGGAGCTTTTGAAAAGAGCGGGTAAGGAGGTGCATGATGCCCAAAACCGTGTTCGATATGTGATGAACAATTATATTATCGCCGTAGGAACCTACATTCCGAAAATGACTAAAAAAGCACAGGCAATTGCTGAAAAGGTAGGAAAAGTACAAGTGAATGTTGGAGAAACCTCTTGTAAAGTACCATTGGCAGAAACCTATATTCAAAAAAACATAGACAAGGGACGAATCGGTAAAAAAAGGAAAATGGCCCGTTGTTAATGCTTATTTATTTCTCTTAAATTCCAATAATGAAAAAACATCTCGTTGCCCCATCGGTTCTAGCAGCCGATTTCTCGAATCTCTCCAAGGATTTTGCAATGGTCAACTCCAGCAATGCGGATTGGTATCATGTAGATATCATGGATGGGCGGTTCGTACCCAATATTTCATTTGGTATGAATATCGTCAAAACGATGAAAGGTATTGCCGAAAAACCGCTGGATGTCCATCTAATGATTGTAGAACCGGAAAAATATATCGAAAGATTCAGAGAAGCCGGAGCCGATGTCATAACGGTTCATTATGAAGCCTGTCCTCATCTTCATCGTACATTACAGCAAATTAAAGATACGGGAGCAAAAGCCGGCGTGGCTCTTAACCCACACACGGACGTGGGATTGTTAGAGCTGATTATTGAAGAAATCGACCTCGTTTGCCTCATGTCTGTCAATCCGGGTTTCGGTGGACAGAAATTCATATACCATACCCTTTCCAAAATAAAGAAACTCAAGGAAATCATTACGGTTCACAATACGGAAACACTGATAGAAATAGATGGTGGTGTAGGTCTTCAGAATGCAGAAAAAATCCTACAGGCCGGAGCAGATGTGCTGGTAGCCGGGAGCAGTGTTTTCAAATCAGAAGATCCGATTGATACGATTTCAAAACTCAAGGCTATCGGAGGAAAAATTTTCCATGTTTAACATCATACTTTATTAAAAACCCACATATCAGGAAAGGTTTTTGCAGGACTAAAGACAGCAAACATTCCAAGGCGACAAAGTTTAGGGGAAATGCCCTTTAATATTCAGTATTTCTTTCATACTTTGTTTACCAATAAAATCAGCAGGATTAAAACATGAAGAATACCCTCATCCTTTTTCTAATTACTTTTTCCTATATCCAAGCCTATTCCCAAACAGCCAATATTTTCGGTAAAATAACCAATGATGAAGGCGAAGGGCTCATTGGAGCGTCGGTGTATATAGAAAAACAGGAAGCATCAGGTACGCAATCGGAAATAAACGGGCTATATGAATTGAGTATCCCGGCCAATAAAAATATAAAAGTCGTTTTTTCCTATACCGGTCATAAAACCAAAATCATTTCCATTGCCAAATTGGGTGAAGGTGAAAGGGAAAAAATCGATGTCGTTCTTCCAATTCTTACGGAAAGCATCGGACAAGGAGCCCAAGCCGTCGGTGACCGCCCCATAGAGTCCGGTGGGATGATTAGAGAAGGAGCAGAAAGCCTTCGTATATTACCTAATTCTACAGGAAGTGTGGAAAGCATGTTGCCCGGTATTGGCTTAGGCGTAACTGCCGGACAAGGAGGAGGAGCCTTGAGTTCCCAATATTCGGTTAGGGGTGGGAATTATGATGAAAACCTAGTTTATGTCAATGATTTTGAAATCTACAGGCCACAACTCATCCGTGCCGGCCAACAGGAAGGTCTGACATTTCCGAATTTGGATTTGATTAGGGACTTATCCTTTTCATCCGGTGGCTTCGATGCCCGTTATGGGGATAAACTATCTTCCGTTTTGGATATCAAATACAAACGACCCACCGATTTCAAAGGCTCTGTCGAAATGAGCCTTCTCGGAGGAACAGCCCATTTGGAAGGAAGTACGAAAATAGGAAGGGATACTTCAGGATACCAGCGATTCAGGTATTTATTGGGAACCCGTTATAAAACGACCCGTTACATTCTGGGAACATTGGATACCCAAGGAGAATACACGCCAAACTTCCTAGATCTACAAGGTTATTTCACCTTCGATCTGACCCGTGAATTACAATTGGGTTTTATAGGGAATTATAATCGAAGTGAATATCAATTCTTTCCGGAATCAAGGAATACGGCCTTCGGCCTCATTGATTTTGCCTTAAACCTGAATACCGTTTTTGAAGGGCAGGAAATCGATGATTTTACGACCTATATGGGAGGTATCAATCTCTCATATGTACCGGAAGATAGAAAAAATCCGCTTTATTTGAAATTATTGGCTTCCAGTTATCAGAGTGATGAAAATGAAAGGATTGACATCATAGGAGATTACCTCATAGGGCAGATAGAGTCCGATTTGGGTAGTGATGATTTCGGAGAAATCGTAGCCGTATTGGGAACGGGAACCCAGCATCTTTTTGCTAGGAATTACCTGACCAGCAATGTAAGCAATGTAGCATTCAAGGGAGGAATAGAATTTGCCAAAGGTAAGGAAGAACCTACTTTTGATTTGACAGAAGATGAAGACAAGGAAGAGCCTTTGATTACATCCCATTTCCTACAATGGGGTGTCAAATACCAGAATGAAATCATCAATGATAAATTGAATGAGTGGGAACGTTTGGATTCTGCGGGTTACTCACTCCCCTATTCGGACAATCAGGTTTGGGTACTTTCAAATCTGAAAACCGAAAACGATTTGAAATCCAACCGTTATAGTGCCTACATCCAAGATACTTGGACGAAATCAAAAGACAGCATGGAGCTGAGGCTAAGCTATGGTGTTAGAGCCCAATATTGGGATTTGAATGGTGAGTTTTTGGCGACTCCCCGTGTCCAGGTATTATTCAAACCCAGAACTAAAAAAGATGTTGCACTCCGTTTGGCTACCGGCATGTATTTCCAATCTCCATTTTACAGGGAAATGAGGCGACTTGACGGAACAGTCAATACTGGTTTGCAATCTCAAAAGTCTGTACATATCGTCGGGGGTTATACTTGGGATTTTAATCTGGGAAGTACACCTTTCCGGTTCATTGCGGAAGCCTATTATAAACATTTGTGGGACATGGTTTCCTACGATTTGGATAATGTGAGAATTCGTTATGCGGGAGAAAATAATGCGACCGGTTATGTTACGGGAATAGATTTGAGAATCAATGGGGAGTTTGTTCCGGGAGAAGAATCCTGGGTGAATCTTTCGTTTCTCCGTGCCAGGGAGAGATTGGATGGTGTAGATCATTATAAATTGGAAATAGGCAGTCCCGATTCGGTTTATGTAAAGGATGTACCTAGACCGACCGATCAATTATTGTCCTTATCTATGTTTTTCCAAGATCATTTACCCAAGAATGAAAATTTCAGGATGCATCTTAATTTGACCGTTGGAACAGGATGGCCATTCGGAGTTCCTAACCGTAATGTCGTTAATAGGAATACCTTTCGATTTTCTCCTTATCATAGAGTGGATATCGGTTTTTCATTTAAGTTATGGAATCAGGAATGGAAGGAAAGAAGACCGAAGCATCCACTAAGATTTGCTCGTAATTCATGGATAAGTCTGGAAGCATTTAATTTATTGAAGGTAAGTAATCAGGCGTCCAATACTTGGATCAAAACGGTGTATGGCACTCAATTTGCCGTACCGAACTACCTGACATCTCGAAGGTTGAATCTCAGATTCAGAATAGAATTTTAATTACCATGTCTGAACAGGAACACGAACATACCGGAACAGCTCCCAAAAAGATGGGCAAATTATTGCCTCTTATCGTTATCATATTAATTATCGGTGGAGGTATTTTCCTGATGAATAAAATGGGAATAAAAATATTGGACACCGGCGAGGAAATAGAAATCGTCAATAATCCCAAATCGAAAAAAACATGGAAGGAATTCAAAGCGGAAAAAGAAAAACAAAGGAGTCAGGAAGATGTTTATGAACAACGAGCGGCAGAATGGTTACAGCAATTCATTAACTATGAAAGGAAGGATCGTAATATCACACCTGACGAATCGGATTTTTTAAAAAACATGACGGATAAAATAGATAGGGAAGGAAAAATAAATGATGCAAAAAATTATTTCCAATTCATGAACAGTTCTTTCCGATTTTATAAAAAACTAAAAGACCTTTCATCTTCCCCTTCACAGCATATTCCTTCCAAAGCCAAAATCCCCGGTAATGAATCCGAAATACAAAGTGTCATAAAAAAAATGATGGATATCGATTCGAAGGAACTCAATGATTTTTCTAAGGAAAACCCCGGCACGGAAGAATGGTTGGAATATATTGATCAAAATTAATTTTCCATTTATTTTTTTATAAATCTCCCAACTGAGGACGGAGGACAATATCCTCCATTACTGCCGAATCACTTAAATCATAGGCGGCTTTTACCATAATCGCAATATCCCTAGCCTGCATGAGCCTCGATTCCGGCAAATCAACACCTTTCCACGAATTAGACCATGTCGCCCCGGGCAATACAGCAGAAACCCGAACATTATGGGCTTTCATTTCTTCCCTCAATACTTTCGAAAATCCTAATAATGCAAATTTGGAAATGGAATAAGACCCACCGTTAGGATAAGCAATTTTACTAGCAATCGAACAGATATTAAAAATATGTCCCGATTTTTTTTCCTTCATTTTCCTCACCAACTCCCGGGTTAAATGATAAGCAGAATATAAATTGGTTTCTATCATCTGTTCCAAAATACCCGGTTCTTCATTACTTATTTCTCCCGGAATGAAAACACCTGCATTATTAACCAACACATCCACCCTATCTGATTTTT
Organism: Saprospiraceae bacterium; assembly: GCA_020628145.1. Taxonomy (GTDB): domain Bacteria; phylum Bacteroidota; class Bacteroidia; order Chitinophagales; family Saprospiraceae; genus JAHDCE01. The sequence continues at coordinate 5,350 of JAHDFN010000167.1, forward strand.
TCCCAATGAATTCGGCAAAAGACATGACTTCGTTTTTTTGCCTTACATCCACTTTCATTATTTCCACTTTTGACTGCGGATATTTATTTTCTAATTCATTACGGGTTATTTCCAAATCGTTTTCATTTCTAGCACAAATAAAAATCTTCCAATTTCCTTCCTTGGCAAAAATTTCGGCAATAGCCCTTCCTATACCTTTCGTAGCTCCGGTAACAACAACAACTTTCATAAAAATTATTTTTTATGGATGGAATAAATCCAACTCATTTTTTTCTTCAAAAATATTAATCGTACCCATTTTGATTTTTCGACTCTTCCCTATAGTCAACCCTATACCTAAACCGGTGACCGGCAAATTAGAACCGTATTGATTTTCCATACTGGGTTTTATCCGCAGCCCCAAATCATCATTTATATTGAAATCGGATAAATGGGCATCCACAAATGCATCACATGCAATAACTGCATAAAAGCCGAACAATCCCATATAGGAACGCTCTACTTTTTTCCTTTCCCGATCCCTAAGGTTTTTCAAGGCAGAATTTTCCAAACCCATTGTCTCCGTTTCCTCTATCGTATTCGGATCATCATCATTGCGATATGTATATGCCGTTCTGAATCTCTTATATTTTCTAGTATTGAATGCCACCAGATAACTCAATCCGCCCAAGCCGGCATAAGCAATGGGAACCTTCCAATCCCTTCTATTATACACCTGTCCCGACCCCGGAACAATCAGGGACATGATTAATGCCTTTTTGGGTTTTGGTGTTTCGTCCCTGAACCAGTTTCCAAACTGTTTGATTTTCTGTCCGAACTTCCTCTCTTTTTTATTACCGGAAATACTATCGGTTAAAAAAACCGGAATCGAATCGGTTACGGTTTCTTCTTGGGCAACCGAAGAGTTGATACAGAATCCTATAATGATAATGATTATCTTTGCCTGCATAAAAATATAACGTCAACAAATATTTTTTGTGATAAAAATCATTTATGGAAGATATTATTTTTTCCTTTGAACCTCATACCCGGGAATTGAATTTATTTCTTTATACCGGTATCCTATTCTCTGTGTTAGGGATGATAGGATTTGTCTATGCCTTGAAAAAAAATAAAAAACTCCTGCTTTTATTTTCAGGTTTTATTGGTGTCATTGCTTTGGGAACCGCCATTTTTTCAGGGCTGACCCGGGAAAGGCTTATCACAGTGCAATTATACAAAAACGGCATCACTACACCACGGGGAGCCGTAACTTTCGATAAAATCAAAACCATCAAATTGGAAGAATTGAAAGAACATTCCAAATATCCTGTCCAAAGAGGAGGGGAATTCATCTCCATTGATACCGCCCGTGTAATACTCGTTGAAGAATATGATGGAAAAATCCACCTTATCTCCGAAGAAAATTATCCATTGGATTCCATTTTCAATGTATTAGGACTCCTTGTCGAGCAATGGAGAGAAGAACATCCTCCCGAATAGGGGGATTAGTTACCCGTCAGGTAATTTCTCAAATCCGGATATTTGGTGCTGTATTGTTCTGCCTGTGCCTGCTCCAATCGGACACCATTCACGTATGGCACAATATAGGCTCTGGAAACGCCTTCTTTTCTCAAATCATCCCTCAATCGCTTTGCTGAAAAATAAGAACGGAACAACCCTACTGAATATCTTAGAATTCCCCTATTCGGATCTTGTTCTACCATCGCATCAGAATATTTGACAATGATATTACTATCATACATACTCTTCATGGCTGCAACTTGTACCTTGTAGGACAATCCATTCAAGGACGTCTCATAAAACGAACGTTTGAATTCCTTGATTCGCTCATTAACATCCGGTTTCTGATATTCCACCTCCAAAGGAGTCTCCTCCAATCCTAGAATCCTAAACTCTATCCTACGATTCAATTTCGTTCCCATCTTACTGACAGTACCATCCGAATTGGAATTCTTTGCCAAAGGATAATTAGAGCCATAACCCTTAATGATAATATTTTCAGATCTCACCCCGTTCTGTTTGAGGAATGCTGCCGCCTTTTCAGCCCGTAGATATGAAAAATACAATCTGAATTTTTCAGGATCGGAATTATCCGTATGGCCGGAAATTTCCACTTTGGTCCGTGGATAACGGGTAGTGATATCCACTATTTTTTTCAATTCGGATATATTAGCCGGAATAACGACTTCATCTCCTTGATAAAACAAGTATTGTAATTTAATTTTTTCCTTGGCTGTTTCAGGTATCCCCGGTCGTGAAGTAATCGTTCCTCCATTCATCACTGAAGAAACGGGAGTTGAAACCGTAGATGTGCTTCCTTCATTGACCAAATTGAACGAGGCCGGAATCGATAGGCTTAATTGTGATTTTTGTATCGTTTTAAAATATCCGGCATATAAATCGAATCCGCCCCTACCATTAATCCTATTGGATGAGAAATAGGATTTCAGTCCATCCTTCGATACTGAAAAATATAATTCATCCCCTGAAGAATTAATCGGTGTTCCTACATTGACAGGTTCTGTCCACACTTTGGATTCATCCAAAAAAACGGATTTGAAAATATCAAAACCTCCCATTGAGGATTTATTATTGGAACTATAGAATAATGTTCTCCCGTTCTTCGTCAGATAAGGACATTTCTCATCAAAAGGGGTATTGATTTCCGGTCCGAGATTTTCGGGACGTGTCCAAAAACCACCGGGTAATTTCCTTGTAACGTACAAATCCAAACCTCCATAACCATTTTCCTTTTCTGATGCAAAAAGAACAATGGAATCATTAAAGAAGAAAGGAGTTTCATCTCCATTTTTGTATTTGATGGGGCTGCTGAATTCATTCGGGAAGACAATTTCTTCAGATGCCCGAAGTGTATCTGTAAAAATGGCTCCATCACGGGTTGGATGATATCCTTTGTAATAAAACATAACGGTTGCATCATCACTAAATCCCAATATCTGGTCATTCCTCGAAGAGTTAATCAGATTATCAAAGGGTCTGATGGATGTCCATTCTCCATTAACTAGTTGTGAAGAATAAATATCACTATTATAAGTTCCTAAATATTCATCTTCCAAACCTTCCGGGTCACGCAGACCTCCTGCATTGCCTTGCCTGACCGAAGAAAAATATATGGTATTCTCCCTTCCCGGACTCATAATGGCTGCATAATCATCATAAGGGCCGTTAATCACATTACCTAAATTCTCTACAATCGCCATCGGAGACAAATATTTCACTTCCCTTGCGGATGCACACTGACTTACGTAATGTTTGGCCAACTTACGATAATCGTCGTTTTTTTCAGCTAATTTGATGTAATTCTTATAATACTGTATCGCTTTGGGGAATTGTTCCTTCAGATGATAAAGCCTTCCCAGTTGAAACCATGAGATTGGTTCACTCCCCTTCTGGTTAGCCACATAAAGGAGATATTGCTCTGCATTCTGGATATTACCCAAGTGCAAATAACAGATCCCCAATTTATACTTGACATCCAGTTTATTGGGTTTTTCCTTCTGAACCTTGATATAATTATTCAAGGCGTCCTTATACTTCCCCTGGGAAAAATAAAGATCCCCGGCTTCCTTGAGTTCATTCAGGGATTGGCCCTCTAACCGGCCTAAGAATAGACCCGGCAGGAAAAATATCAAAATTAAATGACGGATTGACATATCTTTCTAAGTATTATTCGGATTAGATTCTCATTAAAAATTTGATATGTTCGATTCTAACAGAATCAGTACACGAAGGTAATCAATATTCATCAAAGCGAAATCATTTGGTTACCTTCTCCTTCATAACGAATCTTTAAGCGATTCCGTTTTCTCTTTAGAGATGCTGTGATAAAAAACAACTCTATTAAAAAATAATTGATTCTATATGAGGATTATTAAAGAGAAGTTATTTCCGTTTATAATCCCTGATATCTAATTTATGTTCACAAAAAGCATAATCCCTTTTCTCATTGGACGCCACTATACAAATCCTCCCTTCCATAAAACGATCTACCATATCCAGATACCATTCCATCCCTTTTTCATCGAGGTTGGTTGTGGGTTCATCC
>JAHDFN010000168.1 GCA_020628145.1 Saprospiraceae bacterium
TAATTCTACTCATAATTATAACCTCCGGGATTTTCTTCCAATTCCACACCTAGGGAAAGTACAATACGGTTTACAAAATTAAAATAGGAAATCACCAAAGTAGCATCAAGGATTTCCTTGTCGCTAATTCCCATTTCCTTCATTTTTCCCACTTGTTTTTCCTTGACGGATTCCATCGGATTTCGTGTAAGGAGAAATGCATAATCACATAATGCCCTTTCTTTCAAATCAAGATCTACTTTTGTATAATCATTTTTTAATCGTTCTGTTTTACCCTTGTCCTTCCAATAATGATTTACGGCTTCCGCATGATGTACCTGACAGTATTCACAATTATTGGCTTTGGACGTGACGACCCCCAACATTTCCCGTTGCAGGCGACTCAGCGAAGATTTCTTAAACATAATTACTTTGTACAAATCCATATGTGCCGGAATAGAATGGGGATTCAGGCTTTGGATTTTGTGTACCTCGGCAATTTTTCCACGATCCTTCGATAAATTATCGTAAATTTCCTTTAATTTCCCTTCGGCCTCTTCGGGTTGTATGACTTTTATCTTAGGCATCTATTTTCTTTTTTATGATGACAAAGAAAATGAATTTAATGGAAATTCCTTGTCTCTTATATGACAAGTAGATATATGGGGAGTAATTATTTGGAATAAGAATCGGAAATTGATATTTTGTAAATCGGATGAGAAAAACAGGATTAATAGATAGCCATGGAAGAAAGATAAACTATCTCCGTTTAGCAGTTACAGACCGTTGTAACCTACGGTGTTTTTATTGCATGCCTGAAAACGGCATTCGTTTTTTGAATAAAAAAAACATAATGTCCTATGAAGAAATGCATCGTATAGTCGGCATTTTCCACGGATTGGGTGTAGATAAGATTAGGATCACCGGAGGGGAACCATTCGTCAGGAAGGATTTGATATTGTTTTTAAAAAAAATAAAAAGGGATTTTAATCCTCGTTCTTTCTCCATTACCTCCAATGCTACTTTACTCCATCATTTCCAAAATGATATTCCGAAATTATTCGATTCGATAAATATCAGTTTGGACAGCCTTGATCCTATACGCTTTTTAGAAATCACAAGGAGGGATGATTTCCGAATTGTTAAGGAGAACATTGATGCATTATTAGATTCGGATTTGGATGTGAAAATAAATGCGGTTGTTATGGACGATAGGAATATCGAAGATATTATTCCTTTTGTAGAATGGACTAGGAATCAAAAAATGGAAATGCGTTTTATAGAGGAAATGCCGTTTAATGGCTCGGAGCAAAAACCGGAAAAAAGGAATTGGGATCACATTAGGATTCTCAATCACATTAAAAATAAATTCGAAAATATCGAAGCATTACCTTATCAATCCACAAGTACTTCCATGATGTATTCCATTCCGGGATTTAAAGGGAAATTCGGAATCATCCCTGCTTTTTCAAGAACCTTCTGCGGTACGTGTAACCGCATTAGATTGACTGCGAAGGGAGAACTGAGAACATGTCTATATTCTTCCAAGGGTACTGATTTATTAAATCCCATGAGAAAAGGAGCCTCTGATTCCGATTTGATTGGAATAATTTCCAATGCAATAAACAAGAAGGAAAAAGATGGATTCGAAGCAGATTCAAAACGATCCTTTATTTCCATTTACGAATCCATGACTTCGATAGGAGGATGAATTAGACCATTAGGAATGCAACCATGAAAAACATAAAAATATAAAATATAAAGAGCAACCAAAAATACCCTAGCCGCCTGTGTACATTAATTAATTTTTCAACGAAATTATTTTCTTGCAATCTAAAAACACCTGATCCTATAAAACACAGATATGCCCCACCCAATATCCCACCTCCACATCCTAAGATGAAAAATATATAATCATCGGATCTGCGGGGAGTACCTGCTAAGAAACAAATCAATAAGGCCAAACCGATACAACAAAGACCGCTAATGAAAATAGAAAGGCCCTTCATCCTTATTCGTCTGAAATCTTCGGAATCCAATCGTATTCCGTCTTCTTTCCCTATCGCATCCTCGTCCAATATCATAAATTGAATTTAATAAGATTATAGGCAATGAAAGTAAAAACAAAAACACATCCCATAGCAATGAAAATCCACATCAACATCCCCGATTGGGTAGTCGATTTTATATAAACAGAATCCGATTGATCGGATTCCCTAAGGATACGTGTTCCATAATAAATACCGAAAACAGTAGCGATAGTGAAAAATATATTTCCTAAGAAATAAAGAATCGTCACCGGTTCTTTTCTAATGGCATCGATTATTGTTCTGTCGGGAGAGCTTCCCATTATACCATTGACTGAAATATTGTAAACAAAAAGAAAAATCAGACAGGAAATGAAAAATCCCGGAACACAAATAACAAGATTAATAATCCCTTCAAATCTCATGGATTTTAATAAATCATGATTTTCGTTTTCGGATGACATGATAAATTATTTTTGTTCTAAACGAATGATTAAAGTAGCCTGCTCCTTTCCAAGGATTTTATCAACAGTAACGGCAATACCCGGTTCGGGTTCAAAAGGTTCCGCCAGCTTCATGCTGCTTTCAAAATTGGCAATCGTCATAGCCCATTGGTTCAACCCGGCCAGATTAGGTGAAGTTACGGAAAGCAGAGCCATACTTTGCGAAGCCCCTTGTATCCAAAATCGATCATCCTTATATTGATAATCCCCTTTCTGCTTGATCCTGAATTCCTGCATCAAATCATTACAGCCGGTTTGAAGAATTTCCAAATCCAGGCCGTTTTTCAATTTTACAGCCTCAATCCCTTTCTGACCTTCCGCCTCGAAACGATGTTGGGCAACGAATCGCATCGTATCGGAAAACATAGGAGCAGGACGGCCCATTTTGCAATCTTCCCCTGAAGATGTTCCCTCCGAAGTACATCCCATTAGGAATGATAACAATATGACAAACAACCCGAAAACATATTTCATAAGCTTGGAATTCCATTATTTTTCTGAACAAATATGGTAGAACCAGATTGTGCGTCTGATATTCACAATTAAACCGGTAATTAAATCTACCGGTAATTTGGTTACTTTTACATAACAATTGACAATAATAGTACTTCCATGAAAATAAAATCTACTTTTCTACTAATTCTCTTCACTTTACTTTTTTTCAATCTATCCGCTCAGTTTTCTATCGGACACCGGACGTTTTCTTTCTTGGACCCTGACAGGGCCAATCGGGAGGTCACCGGAGAAATCTACTATCCTGCGGATATGGATGGGGATAATGTCGTCCTTGCGAATGGGGAATTTCCATTGATCGTTTTCGGTCATGGATTAGGAATGGCTTGGAGTGAATATAGTGTATGGTGGGAAGCATTGGTTCCTAAAGGTTATATCGTCGCTTTTCCTACGACTGAAACATCCGTCATTCCATTTCCATCCCATGCTGAATACGGAACCGATATGGATTTCGTACTCAAAACATATATGTCCGAAAATGCCGATGCCAATTCCGATTTCTTTCAGAAACTGACAGGTAAGAACGCCCTGATGGGACATTCGATGGGAGGAGGATGCAGTTACCTTGCGTCCGGCACCAATGCCGCAGATGTCGAAACCATCATCACGATGGCTGCGGCAGATACGGATCCTTCCGCCATCACGGCTTCCGCCAATATTTCCATCCCGGTGCTGACTTTGGCGGGTTCGGAAGATTGTGTGGTAATGGCCGGTGGCACCCCCGTGGATATTTATGGAGGCTTAACGGCTTCATCTTACAAGGCATACGTAGAAATCACCGGAGCAAGTCATTGCCAATTCGGAATCGCTTCTACCGGCTCGATATGTACGATTGGCGAGTTTGCTTGTGCCGGATCTGCCATGCCCATAGCTGACCAACATAATCAGATGTTGTCCAGTGCCATGCCCTGGTTGGATTTTTTCTTAAAGGATCAATGCTCCAGATGGTTCGATTTTCAGAATCATTTGTATAATGGGACAGGCCATACCTATCAGGAATCCGGTATGATAACCTTACCTATTGCCTTGCCTTCCATTTCGGGAGAAACGGCTTTTTGTCCGGGAGGGAATTCTACTTTGGATGCAGGTGCAGGTTATGATGCATACATATGGTCGGATGGCTCAACGGCACAGACCTTGGGTGTTTCGACAGGGGGAGATTATACGGTTACGGTTTCCGAGGCGGGGGGGTGTTCTGCAACGGCCGTCGTGACCATTACGGAAAACCCGGAACCGACAGTCACCATTTCTGATAATATGACGCCATTGACATCTTCCGTATCGGGAGGAAATACTTTTACATATCAATGGTTTCATAATGGAAACCCATTAGCCAATGAAACCTCTCCCGAAATCGATCCGAACCTATGGGGCAATGGAGATTATTACTTGGAAGTAACCAACGAATTCGGTTGCACAGGTATATCGAATACGATAAATTTCATAGTGGAAAGCACCACATCCATTGGGAATCCGGATTTTGGGATAAAAATCTATCCAACTGTTTTTGAAAATGAAATCCATTTGGAATTCATATCTGATAAATACTTGGAAACGGAAATCCGTTTGATGGATTTGTCCGGAAAGCAAGTCCGATTCCAATTGGAAAATATTGTTCCCGGAGAAATAAAGACCTTACAGCTGAATCATTTAAGTGCCGGCATTTATGTCCTGACGGTTAAATCAAGTGAAGGAATGTTTACTTCCAAAATTTGTAAGAAATAAATTCAACAATAAAGGTTATCACGAAAAGTTTGTTATGAAAGGGGAATTAGAGGTTTTGAGAATAGGCGAAGAAGTACTCGAAAAGCGTAGCCATAGCTACGGTTGAGAGGAATGATGAAGTATATTTTCAAAAAATCAATTTCACTATAACCAATTATTCGTGATAACCTTTAATACATCTAACAATTTAATTACCATAATCATGAGATTGCAGTTTATATTATCCGTTTTAATTTCAATTTTCCTGTTGACGCCTCTGATGTCTCAATATCAGGTGGGTCATGCTTCTTTTTCCTATTTGGATACCAATAGAAACAACAGGGATGTTTGGGGAGAAGTCTATTACCCTGCCGATACTGCGGGAGATGATGTTCCTTTATCTGCCGGAGAATTCCCTTTGGTTGTTTTCGGTCATGGTTTTGCTATGGCTTGGAGCGAGTATAGTGTATGGTGGGAAGCATTGGTTGCCGATGGATATATAGTGGCTTTTCCTAGAACGGAAGGAAGTATTTTATTTCCAAGCCATGCCGATTTCGGCCAGGATTTGGCTTTCTTAGTCGATGCTTTCAATGCAGATGATACGAATGCCAATTCTATTTTCTATCAGCATATGTTAGGTAAGAATGCCATCATGGGCCACTCTATGGGTGGTGGTTGTGCATACTTGTCCGGTGGGGATTATAATGCCAATGTAGAAACAATCGTTACTTTGGCTGCTGCCAATACCAATCCTTCTTCTATTGCTGCTGCGGCGAATATCGATTTTCCGGTATTGACCATTGCCGGTTCTGCCGATTGTGTGGTTCAGGCCGGAGAAGCACCTATTGATATTTACAATGGATTGACCATGACTCCTTACAAGGCATATGTGGAAATTACGGATGCAAGCCACTGTCAATTCGGAATTGCCAGTGCCGGTTCGGTTTGCCTTTCAGGTGAATTCTGTAGTGGGTTCATCGCCAAATCAGAGCAACACATCCAAATGTTATTGAGTGCCCAGCCCTGGTTGGATTTCTACTTGAAGGATGATTGTGCAAGAGGAGTGGATTTTACAGATAACCTGTATAACAATACGGCCCATACTTATTTGGAAGATGGTCCTTTCCCTTATTGTTGTACCTATCCTGAAAATATCAGTGTCAATTTAGGTACTGATCCGAATAGAGTGAACATCAGTTGGGATGCCGTACCGGGAATTACAGAGTATCAGGTTCGATATAGGAGGGTGTTGACAACGGCTTGGAATAATCTGTCTGCTACAACGACTTCCAGAACGGTTCAGGTCTTAGTACAGAATAAAGTATATGATTATCGTATCCGTTCAAAATGTGCCGATGGTACTTGGTCTGAAATGAGTCCGATTGATAAATTCAGAACGGTGGCCTGTGACGCACCTACAGGCTTGTTTTCTACCCCATTGACGAATAATAAGGTCAGGGTGGAATGGGCTCCATATATCTATGCGGATAAGTATCAAATCTGGTATAGGTTGGCCGGAAGTTCCGATACTTGGAATTCCTTGGTCACGTATCTTCCCGGAATGGTTGCCAGGGTGATTTCCAATTTGACTCCCGGTGCTACTTACGAGTGGAAAGTACGTTCCTATTGTGAAGTTTCCTATGGTCCGTGGACGGATTTGGAATATTTTACCAATGCAGCTGCAAGATTAAAAGAAGATGTTTCAAAGTTGGATATCCAATCGATTTACCCTAATCCGGCTCAGGATGTTTTGAATATCGGTTATACCACAATGAATGAAAGCGGAGTTTCAATTTCCATTATTGATGTTACCGGCCGTGTTGTTGACCGCCGTGAAATATCTGATAATACTGGAACGATTTCATTAGATATTGCTGATTTGAATGAAGGATATTATATCATCAAATTAGTGCAACGCGATTCTTTTGCTTATAAGAAATTTGTAAAAAAGTAAGTTTTTCATAATATTTCAAAGCCCTGATATTAAAGATGTCAGGGCTTTTTTTATATCTTTGCATTCCTTTATAGACAATATGCATTTTTTGCTTACTTATTCACAATTATTCTCCTTACTTAAAACTCAACTTCTAATGAAAAAACTTTTTTACCAAATTCTACCTTTATTTATTTTTAGTTTAGCTTATTCAACATCTTTTGGTCAGACCCAGGTTCAGATTGGTGATGATACTTTCATCAATACCAGTGTTCCCATGGATCCTTATTTTGGCTATAGTTATACACAATCAATTTATCTGGCTTCGGAATTAAATGGCAGCAAAAATATAGAATGGATACAATGGTTTTTCTCCGGTGTCACCAACATGGCCAACACCCAGGACATTAAAATCTATATGGGCCATACGACAAAAACAGAGTTTCATGTTTTTGATGAATGGGTATCTCCCAATAATTTGACATTGGTATATGATGGTACATTAGGTTCTCCTGCTATTAACGAATGGCATAAAATTGATTTGAATACGATGTTTCCTTATAATGGAGTTGATAATTTAGTCATTGCCGTCGATGAAAATACTCCCGGCTTTGATGATGAGTTCGATGATTTTCTTTGTTCTCCGGTTGCAAATGATCGATCATCCTATTATAGAAGTGACATCACCAATCCCGACCCCAACGATCCTTTTGCATATTCGTCAAGCCAAACACCATATGTACCTAATGTTATTTTAGGTTCCGGAGAGCCTTGTTATTCTCCGGATAATGTTTCTATCACCAACATTTCGGATTCCTCTTTTGATTATTCATTTATACCGGGAAGTAGTGAATCGGAATGGCATTTTGAATTGATTCCTTACGCTAATGTTCCGACAGGAACTACTACACATACAGTCAATTCTTCATCAGGTACTTTGATCGGTTTGAATTCGGGTACTCAATATGATTTATATATCAGGTCTAATTGTCCACCGAATACAAGCCCTTGGATAGGCCCATACAAAATCACTACTACGACTCCCCCTATTGCCTTACCTTATTGTCAGGATTTCGAATCGGGAGCATTAGGTACGGAAATGGCCATGCTCACAGATATTCATTCTACTGCTTCTTTTGGCAACTTAGGAGGAAATAACGGTACTACCGGAATCATCCTTTCCGGCCACTCCAATGCTGATGGTTGGGACAATGACTCCGATCAGGATCCATTGGTATGGGATGCTTGCAAAACCCATATTTCAAGATTGAATTTTACAGTGGATGGTACCAGCCAATCTTCAATTGCCCTTGACTTTGATTTGAAAGTGTCTTATACATTTTCATTGCCGGAATACTCATGGTTCAGGATAATGGTCAATGGCTCTCAATTAGGCAGTGTGATCCAAGCATCGTCTCCTACTTCTGATCCTTTTACAACTATCTCAGTCGATTTGAGTGCATATGACGGGACTATATTCAATGTATCACTTGAACATGTTGGGAAATATGAATTGAATTATAATGCCTTAGGTGATAATGCCTATATTGATAATCTATGTCTTACAAGTGAGCCTTGTCCCACACCCCAGAATGTAAATGTCAATTTAGGGACGGATCCGAACCGAGTCGTGATTTCCTGGGATCCTGTACCTGCCGCAACTGCTTATCAAGTACGATATAGAAGAGTATTGACAACTGCTTGGACGAATGTAACTACATCAACCAATTCCAAAGCTATTACAGGTTTGGTGCAGAATAAGATTTATGATTACAGGGTGCGTTCCAAATGTGGAGATACATGGTCAAATATGACGCCGATTGTCAAATTCAGAACTGTTCCTTGTGATGCTCCTTCGGGATTGTTTTCTACCCAGTTAAGCAGCAACAAAGTTCGGGTGGAATGGGCTTCATATGATTATGCCGACAAATATCAAATCTGGTATAGATTGGCGGGGAGTAGTGATAACTGGAATTCATTGGTTACTTACCAATTAGGAATGGTTGCCAGAGTAATTTCTAATTTGGCACCCGGAGCCACCTACGAATGGAAGGTCAGATCTTTCTGCGAAATAACTTATGGCCCCTGGACGGATTTGGAATACTTCACAAATGCCGCTACAAGAGAAAAAGAAGATTTATCAGCAGCTTTATCCATTTCCTCTGTTTATCCGAATCCGGCAAGTGAGATGCTCAATATCGATTTTAATTCAGAAAATGATACTCCTATCGGCTTACAAGTTATCGATGTGATGGGACGTGTTGTACATCATCAGGAAGTCAATATACAGAGAACTGTTACAATTGATGTAAGCAACTTGGAGAATGGGTATTACATTCTAAAAATGACCCAAGGGGATAATATTGTCTATAAGAAATTTGTGAAAAAATAATTTTCCAACAGCTTCATATTGGAAAAGCCGGCTATCTCTTGATAGCCGGCTTTTTTGTTAAATCTAAGTCAAATGATTTTAAAGAAATGGATTACTAATAATGATTGACGTAATTTGTGAAGGTTAAAATAGAACTTCCCCCTTTTCTCCATTTTAGAATACAATCCTACTTTTAATAAACACACAAATTAATTCATGATGAAAAAATTCTTATTCCTTAATCTAATTTCTTTTATCGGTTCTTTTCTATTGGCACAGACTTCCATGAATATGGAATTATTGGGAACATGGGATGGTAATACTTCGTCTTGCATAGGTTCCGTTTGTTATAACGATGTTTGGGGCTATGTGGATGGTTCC